>PFJE01000137.1:0-31397 GCA_002783865.1 Sphingomonadales bacterium CG_4_10_14_3_um_filter_58_15 | reverse complement strand
ACGCTTCGAGATTGCGCAGATATTTGTCGGTGCGCCAATCCTTGGCAAGCTCAACCGCCGAGCGCATCAGCTGCCCGCTATGCCGTTCCAGTTTCGCTTCCAGCCGCTCGAACAAAGTGAAGGCATCCGCGGTTGCGCCAGCGAAACCGCCAATCACAGATCCGTCATGCAGTTGGCGGACTTTGCGGGCATTCCGTTTCATGACGGTCTGGCCCATCGAGACCTGGCCATCGCCGACAACGACGACTTTTCCGTTTTTCCGTACTGATAGGATGGTGGTGCCGTGCCATTGTTGCAGGCCGTGTTGCTGATTTTCTGTCATGAAACGAGATATGGGTAATCTGGCCCGGTTGTGCAACCAGAGCCTTCACAAGTTGGCGCAATCAGGGGGCGCAGGCATTGTGACTTTCGGCCACCTGATAGGCAAAAAAAATGGCGGCCATCGGACCGCCATTTCCAAATTTTTATACCTGAATTGATTCAGGGGGAGGTTGGCGTATTTTCGCTGCCGTCGGCTGCGATAATGATGCCGCCAATAACTGCTGCTGCAGCGAGAATCGCAATAATGATGCCCGATCCGCCTTCGACGTTATTTTCGTCGTCTACTGTCGCGCTGGTACGTGCAATCGAAGAAACAGGCTGTGCAGCCTGTGCCAAAACGGGTGCGCTTACAAGCGATGCGGCTGCTGCTGCAGCCATTCCAATTTTACCGAAACGCATAATTTGCTCCTTCAGGGTTTCGCATTTCATTCAATACGACATAATCATTGGCATAACAGTCCAGTGAAATCAACAATCTTATTGTTCAAAAGAGAAATCATCGGATACAGTTGCAAAGATCACACATATTGTGTTTTTTCCTAAAAATTAGAAGCTTGGCTGGATAAACTAGCCTGGATCGGGTGCGGTAAGCTGGTCTGGCAGTCACTCTCTCCGCTTCACCAGTTGTTCCAGTTTAAGACGTTAACCATTGGCGCGAAATTGCCGCTAGCAACTATGCCTAATAGTTTGTTAACCAATCGACATGGATAGAGAGACATTAAGGCCATTGGCGCTGCACAACGAGGGTATAACCCACTCATTCCGGGCCAGTCTGCCGGCTAGAATCTCGGAAGTCGCGCGAGAAAAGCGTGAGTCGGAGACAGTGGAGGCTGCGAAAGCTAAAGGCTTGGGCGAAGATGCCAGCCTGTTTCTGTTAAGTTTCATGGCCTTCTTCACGGCTTTTTACACGTTCATTTTCTGATTGGGGCAGCGGCTGATCAGTCACAGGCGCGGTGGAGTTGCTGACCCAGCCACGCCGCCACCAGACACATGGCCGCAACCAGCAAAAGCTGCTCGGTCGTGGACACCCCCACCATACTGAGCCCGAGGGCGACAAGCGCGCCCAAGACCATACAGCCGGAATTGACGACATTATTGGCGGCAATCGTCCGCGCGGTCTGGCTGATGTCGACCGTCGTCGTCAGAAAGGCATATAGGGGGACGACAAACATGCCGCCGAATATCGATACCCCGCCCAGCGTCCCGAGCAGCGCCCACGCGCCGTCGTGGACGATGAATGTCTTAAACGTGTAGAGCTGGCCATCTGGCAAGCCCTCCCAGCTCCGCGCGATAAAGTAGAGCAGGAGCACGAAGACACCCATCAGGATAACACTTGCTGGCGCAAAGCGAGCCGACACTTGGCTTTTCAACAGCCGGTTGACCAGAACCGAACCGATCGCAATCCCGACCGAGAATACACCCAAAAACAGGCTCGCAACCTCCGGGGTCGCCGTCAGAACATTTTCTACCAGCGGCGGAAATTGAATGATCATGACCGACCCGATGGTCCAGAAAAAGCTGATTGCGATGATTGCCAGGTAGAGCCTGCGGACGTGTAACGTCGCAGAGATCAGGTGGATCGAAGACCGGATGAAATTAAAGTCGATTTTCTCGACTTCCTTGTGCGCCGGCGCGGGCGGCATAAATTGTGCGGCGAGCCGGCCGATCAACGCCACTACAAAAACCGTGACAACCGCGATCTCGACGCCGTTTCCGTTGCGGTCGATAATGATGCCGCCGAGGATCGTTCCTGCAAGAATGGCGATATAGGTGCCGGCTTCGACCAGTCCGGTGCCGGCCAAGACTTCATCCTTCTCCAGATGTTGGGGGAGTACGGCATATTTGATCGGGCCGAAAAATGTGGACTGCAAGCCGAGAAGAAACAAGGCCGCAAGCATGACCGGAATATTTTGGATCCAAAGTCCGACCCCGCCGATGATCGCGATGAATATTTCGAGCGTTTTTACGAATCGGGTGATCCGCGCCTTGTCATAATTGTCCGCCAGCTGTCCCGCCAAAGACGAAAAGAGGAAGAAGGGCAGGATGAACAGTCCGGATGCGAGGGCGTTGAAGGCAAAATCCTCGGATTCACTGTCATAAATTCCGTAAGTCACCAAAATGACCATCGAGAATTTAAACAGATTGTCGTTAAATGCCCCCAATAGCTGCGTAAGGAATAGCGGCAAAAACCTTCTTGTCCGCAGCAAATGCGCCGTATTCTGCATAAAGTGAAAATCTCTTTTCGAGCTGAAAAATGAGCGTCGCTGTTTCTTTAGCCCATTCCAGCCCAGCGTCAAATCGTATGACGCCAGGTCGCAGCAGGAATTCCTCTGATAAATGGCTGAATCAATTTTCATTTTGGGCAAATCCGTTTATGCGAAAGCAGCGATGCTGAATTTGCCGAACATATTGACACTCTCGCGGATATTTGCCGTGCCGATTCTGGTTTTTCTGCTGTGGCCGAACTTTGACATGTTCCACTTGCAACCACTGCCGATCGACTATTTGTTGGCCTTTGGTCTCTATTGCCTGATGGCGGTCACCGATTATTTCGACGGCTATCTTGCCCGAACGCAGGGTACTGTCTCCAAGCTCGGTATTTTTCTGGATCCAATAGCCGACAAAATCATGGTCGCGGCGGTGGTTCTCATGTTGATATTTACGAGAGATATTCAGGGATGGCACGCCATTGCGGCGATTGTCATCCTTCTGCGCGAAATCATGGTATCCGGTCTCCGCGAATTTCTTGCCGGTTTGCAGGTAAGCGTGCCGGTGTCCCAATTGGCCAAATGGAAAACCGGATTTCAGATGATTTCCCTTGGCGCGCTGATATTGGCCGGCGGTTTGCCGCACTGGCCGATGGTGCAAACCGTCGGTTTGTGGACGCTATGGGCCGCCGCCATCCTGACTCTGATTACAGGCTGGGACTATCTCCGGGTCGGCCTGAAGCACATGGACTGATGGCACGTTCGATTAACATCATATATTTTGCCTGGGTGCGGGAACGTCTGGGTATCGACCAGGAACAGGTTTCTCTTGGTGATGAGATTGAAACCATCGCCGATGTGCTGAACATGCTTGGCGAACGGGAAGCGGCCTATGCCGATATCTTTGCTGACGTCGAGAAATTGCGCTTCGCTCTCGATCAGGATTATGGTCTCAGCACGTCTTTAATCGGTTCGGCAAGGGAACTGGCTATTTTTCCGCCGGTCACCGGCGGATGATCAAGATTGAAGTTGGACCGGCAGATTTTGACATCGGCGCAGAGACGCAGCACGTCGCCGGTCAGGGGGGTGGGGCTATTGCCAGCTTCGTCGGTCAGGTTCGTGATGACGGAAACCTCGCATCGCTCGAACTGGAACATTATCCGGCGATGACGCAAAAGGCGCTTCGGGAGATCGCCGAAAAAGCTGTATCCGACTGGACCCTCCATGCCGTGACAATTGTCCACCGGGTTGGAAAACTGTCGGTTGGCGATAATATCGTATTGGTCATCACCGGGTCTGATCACCGTCAGGCGGCAATCGAGGCCTGCTCGTTCATCATGGACAAGTTGAAAACGGTCGCCCCTTTTTGGAAAAAAGAGATCCGTGCTGACGGGGCGGTGAAATGGATCGAAGAACGGGCGTCCGATGTTGAAGCATCGGAAAAGTGGCAACGATAAGCTGGACGCCTAGTCATGGGCTTTCGACACCCAGTTCTGAGCACCCCGCATGATTTCTGCCAACAGTTGAAATTCGCTCCTCCGCGGGCTGTTCTTGCGCCAGACCAGCGAAATGTCCCGCGTGGCCCGATCGGATTTGAGTGGTCTGGCCACAATGTCCGTATAGTTCAATATGCCGCTATCGATCGCCATTTTCGGGAGCAAGGTCAGGCCGAGGCCGTTGTCGACCATCTGCACCAAAGTGTGCAGTGAGGTTCCCATCATCCGGGCGGATGCTCTGAGTTCAGGACGGTTGCAGGCTGCCAGCGCGTGGTCCTTCAGGCAATGCCCGTCTTCAAGCAGCAGCAATTGAGTCTCATCAATATGTGCCGGATCGACCTCGAGCGGCGGGTCGCGGGGGTCATTTTTCGGAAAGGCCACCAAGATCTCGTCGCTGAACAGAACCTCGGACTCGACATCGCCGCACGGAAAGGGCTGCGCCAGCAACACGCAATCGGCATGGCCATGATGCAGCGAATCGCACGCCGCCTGGCTGGTTTCCTCTTTCAGATAGAGTTTCAGTTCCGGGCGCTCCTTGCGCAGTTGCGGGAGCAGGCGCGGCAACAGAAATGGTGCTATCGTGGGAATCACGCTCATTCGTATATCCCCGGACAGCGGCTTGCCGGCCGATCGCGCCATCTCGGAAAGCTCCTCCGCTTCGCGCAGGATCCGGTAGGCCTTTTCGACCATCTGATTGCCCAGATCTGTAAAGCGAACAACCCGGCGCGTCCGTTCCACCAGCACGATATCCAGCAATGCTTCCAGTTCCTTGATCCCGGCCGACAATGTGGACTGGGTGACAAAGCAGGATTCCGCCGCTTTGCCGAAATGGCCATATTCTTTCAGCGCCACCAGATATTGCAGCTGTTTGAGCGTGGGAAGATAGGTCGACATTATCGAGGCTTTCGATCAATAGAAGGGTATTGATCTAATATAGTGATTGTTGACGGATTGAAAAGTCTCATCCGCATTGAGTTGCAAGAAAAGACTGGAAATAGGGACTTGTCGTGCCTAGTTTAGCTACTTGGCAACATCCGGAGGAAATATATGTTTCGGCAACTGGGCGCTTATCTGGATTCCATCAAGGCGCGCGATCCGGCTCCGAGATCGCGCTGGGAAGTGCTGCTCTACCCGGGGGTGTTGGCGATCGGGTTGCATCGACTGGCGCATTGGCTGTTTAAGGGCGAACTCTATTTCTTCGCTCGGTTCATCAACCATCTAGCGCGGTTTCTCACCGCCATCGATATCCATCCAGGTGCAAAAATCGGCAGACATCTGTTTATTGATCACGGCTTTACAGTTATTGGCGAGACCGCTCATATTGGCGACAATGTGACGATTTATCAATGTGTTACCTTGGGCGGCACCAATCCGACCAATGGTGTAGGCGGGAAGCGCCACCCCACTATTGAGGACGATGTCATATTGGGATCAGGGGCGCAGGTGCTCGGTCCGATCACGGTTGGCAAACGGGCGCGAGTTGGTGCCAACGCGGTTGTCACCCAGGATGTGCCGGAAGGCGCCACGATGGTCGGCGTCCGCGCTCGACCAACATTGGTAGAGGCAAAGGATTATCAGAAGGAATTTGTTCCTTACGGCACCCCATGCAGCGAGATTTTCGACCCCTCGACGCAAAAACTGGAGATTTTGCAATGCGAGATGGAGCAATTGCAGAAGCGCATTGCGGCATTTGCCAAGGAACGGGACCGGGACGACAAGCCGATCAAGACAAAGGGACGTGACAGCGCTTGATGCGTTTTTCCGACTCTAATGTATCGGACTTTCCACAGCGGGGCAGCCCGTCGCAGGTGGGATTCGAGCGGCGGGAACTGGACCGGATTCTCAATCTCTATGGCCGGATGGTCGCAGCTGGCCACTGGAAAGACTATGCGATGGATATGCGCCGCGACGTTGCCATATTTGCCGCTTTTCGCCGCGCATCGGAGCGGCCTCAGATTCGGATCGAAAAGCGCCCTTCAGAACGTAATCGACAGGGCATGTGGTCCCTGCACGGGGAACAGGGGCAAATATTGAAACGAGGCCATGACCTGTCCGGCGTGCTGGCGCCGGTCGAGCGAAAGCTCATGAAACTGGTTGCTGACTGACACGTCAAATATCGCCTTGCTTTACCGGTGAAACCAAAACGCTAACTCTCGGCAGCATCCGTGTCGAGGGCATAGCCGGCCGAGCGGACCGTCCGAATGATATCGGACCTGCCGTTGGCATTGAGCGCCTTGCGGAGCCGCCGGATATGCACATCAACGGTCCGGAGTTCGATGTCGCTATCCTGGCCCCAGACGCTGTCGAGCAGCCGTTCGCGGGAAAATACCCAATTGGGATGTTCGAGGAAATGGCGAAGCAGGCGAAATTCGGTAGGTCCGAGCGGAATCGTGTTGCCATCACGTTTGACCTTGTGGCCAACGGTGTCCATTTCCAGATCACCAAAGGTCAGTTTTTCGCCAGCCAGCGCGGGACGCACCCGGCGGAGCACGGCCTTGACCCGGGCGATCAGTTCGCGAGGGCTGAACGGCTTGGTTATATAATCGTCGGCGCCGGTCTCGAGACCACGGATCTTGTCCTCCTCCTCGCCCCGGGCCGTCAGCATGATGATCGGTATATTGGCGGTTTCCGAGGACCGTCGCAGGCGGCGGCACACTTCGATCCCGGACAGGCTTTCCAGCATCCAGTCGAGCAGGATCACGTCCGGACGATGTTCCTGCACCAACAACAATGCCTCTTCACCATCCGGCGTGTGGATGACATCATATTCTTCTTTTTTGAAGTTCCAGGTCAACAGTTCTGCCAGTGCGGCATCATCTTCGACGAGCAATAATTTGGCATTTACCATCAGTCGGCCTCATCGCTTAACGCTTCATCGAGCGGCGTCGTCGGATTCTCTCCCCGCGTCCGCTCCGGCATCGGTTCGCCAGTCGCGGCGAAATAGACCATCTCGGCGACATTGGTTGCATGGTCCCCGATCCGCTCCAGATTCTTGGCGATGAACAGCAGATGGGCGGCTTCGCCGATATCCTTTGGATTTTCGATCATATGAGTGATCACCGCGCGAAAGATGCTGTTGTAGAAGTCGTCGACGATTTGATCGCGCCGGTTCACTTCCATGGCCAGTTCGGCATCCCGGCGGGCAAAGGCATCGAGAGAGTCGCGGACCAGCTCGCTGGCTATTTTCGACATCGAAGGCAGCAGCGAGATCGGTCGCAGCCGATGGGTCTGGGTCACAAGCGGAACCCGTTTGGCGATATTCTTCGCATAGTCGCCGATCCGCTCAACCACTCCGGATATTTTGAACGTGGCGATCAATTCTCTGAGGTCATCCGCCATTGGCGCTCGCAACGCAATCGTCTGAAAAGTCAGCTCGTCGATCCGTTTCTCCAGATCGTCAATCAGCTTGTCTTCTCTGACGACTTCGGCTGCCAGATCGAGATCGCTGTTTTCCAGCGCCCGCATCGCCTTGGCGATCGCCTGTTCGCTGCGACCACCGATTTCCGCCACCATGCCCCGCAATTCATTGATGTCTGAATCAAAGGCTTTGACGGTATGTTCTGTGCCACTATTCACTATTGTGTTTCCTAATCATTGCTAAGTCAGCCGTAGCGACCGGTGATATAGTCCCGCGTTTTTTCTTCCCGCGGATTGGTGAAAATATCAGTCGTCTCGCCATATTCCACCAGAGTGCCCAGGTGGAAAAAGGCCGTTTTTTGTGAAACGCGGGCCGCTTGCTGCATATTATGTGTCACAATGACTATAGCATATTTGCCGCGCAGTTCGTGAATCAGTTCTTCGATCTTGGCGGTTGCTATGGGATCAAGTGCCGAGCAGGGCTCGTCCATCAGGATCACTTCGGGATCGACCGCAATCGCCCGAGCGATACACAGGCGCTGCTGCTGACCGCCTGACAAGGCGGTGCCGCTGTCGTCCAGCCGATCCTTCACCTCGCCCCAGAGACCGGCGCGCTGCAAGGAGGATTCAACGATTTCGTCCAGTTCTTCCTTGCCCGTCGCCAGACCATGGATACGCGGGCCATAAGCGATATTGTCGTAGATGGATTTGGGGAAAGGATTGGGTTTCTGGAACACCATGCCAACCCTGGCCCGCAGCTGCACCACATCCATTTGCGACGCATAGATATCCTCGCCCTCCAGCTTGATTTCGCCGGTAACCCGCGCGATCGGAATGGTGTCGTTCATCCGGTTCATGCAGCGCAAAAAGGTCGACTTGCCACATCCCGAAGGGCCGATAAAGGCGGTGACACTGTCCATGTTCACATCGATGGAGACGTCGTTGATCGCCTGCTTGTCGCCATAAAAAACATCGACATGGCGCGCTGTCATTTTCGGTGTTCCGCTTTCGGTGTTCATGGCTGTCGTGGCCGAATCTGTCATATTTACGCTTTCGTTCGGTTCGAGTATTTTCTGATCATAATTCATTGACGCATCTACCAGCGGGTTTCAAAACGATTGCGCAGGTAAATGGCCAGTGCATTCATGATCAGGAGAAACAATAACAATACAATGATCGCCGCGGAGGTCTTCTCGACAAAGCCGCGATCGACCTCGTCAGACCACAGGAATATCTGGACTGGCAAAACAGTTGCCGGGTCGGTAATGCCGCTCGGCGGCGTGGCAATGAATGCCCGCATTCCGATCATCAGCAACGGTGCTGTTTCACCGAGCGCCCGCGCCATGCCGATAATGGTACCGGTCAATATGCCAGGCAGGGCTAGCGGCAGAACATGGTGAAACACCACCTGCAGCGGGCTTGCTCCGATACCCAGCGCGGCTTCGCGGATTGATGGCGGCACCGATTTCACGGCGTTGCGGCCCGAAATCACAATCACCGGCATGGTCATCAACGCGAGCGTCAAGCCGCCGACCAAGGCACCGGATCGCGGCATGCCAAAGAAGTTCAGGAATACGGCCAACCCCAGCAGACCAAAGATAATCGATGGAACGGCAGCGAGATTGTTGATCGACACTTCGATCAGATCGGTCAGCCGGTTCTTCGGGGCATATTCCTCGAGATATAGTGCGGCCAGTACGCCGACTGGAAATGCCAGCATCAATGTCACGATCATGGTGATCAACGAGCCTTTGAACGCGCCCCAGATACCCACTTGCATCGGGTCTGTTGCATCCGAATTGCTCAGGAAATTCCAATTGAAACCGGTTGAGAACTGACCACTCAATTCACTTACTTTCGCTTCCGCCTCCGGATTGCCCTCGTCCTTGTAGGCAACATCCAAGGCCGAGGCCACCGGGAGATTGACCGCCGTTTTCTGTTCGACGATGTCCGGGTCCGCGAGGATCTTGGCGCTGACGGCCGTCCAGGCGCCGGATGAGAACAGATCGGTGCCTTCCGGACCATATTGTATTTCTATGCTGCTATTGACAATTTCGCGCAATCCCATGACCTGCAAATTGGCTTCCGCATTTGGTCCCTGAAACTGACTGGGAGAAGCGCCACTGGTGACGGCGGGAAAATCTATCTCGACGGGTAATTCCGTCTGCGTAAAGCCAAGGAATCCATTGCCCACCATGACCACCAGCAAAAAGCCAAGAAAGCCGGCTGACAGTGCAATCGCGGCCATTCCCATGGCCTTGAATCGACGCTCCGCAGCATAGCGCCCGGCGATGCGCTTCTGCATTTCCGCTCCCTGCCAGTCGGTCGGGCGGCGCTTGGTTTCGGTGAGACTATTCATATGCTTCCCGATATTTTTTGACGACGCGTAAGGCGATCAGATTGAGCAGCAAGGTCACGATGAACAGGACAAGGCCCAGAGCAAAGGCAGCCAGCGTTTTGGGGCTGTCAAACTCCTGGTCGCCGGTCAACAACTGCACGATTTGTGTCGTAACCGTGGTGACGCTGGAAAAGGGATTGGCGGTCATATTGGCGGCGAGGCCAGCCGCCATTACCACGATCATGGTTTCGCCAATCGCGCGGCTGACCGCCAGCAATACGCCGCCAACGACGCCCGGCAGCGCGGCGGGGATCAGCACCTTCTTGATGGTTTCACTTTGCGTCGCTCCCATGGCCAGCGAGCCATCCCGCATCGCGCTGGGCACAGCAGCAATGCTGTCGTCCGCCATGGACGAAACGAACGGAATAATCATGATGCCCATAACCACACCTGCGGCCAGAGCCGATTCTGACGATGCGTTAGAAATACCGATGGAGACGGCAAAGTCGCGTAGCGCGGGGGCGACCGTCAAAGCCGCAAAATAGCCGTAGACGACCGTGGGCACGCCAGCAAGCACCTCCAATATTGGCTTCATCCACGAACGAAATTTCGCCGGGGCATATTGAGTGAGATAGATTGCGCTCATCAGGCCAAGCGGGATTGCCACAATCATAGCGATAATCGCGCCGATGAACACCGTGCCCCAGAAAAGCGGAATCGCGCCAAATCCGGTTTCTCCTCTTGGTCCCGCAACCGCTTTCGGGTTCCACTCGGTGCCGAACAGAAAGTCGATCGGCGAAACCATGGAAAAGAAGCGAACCGATTCAAACACCAGCGACAGGAAAATACCAACGGTGGTGACGATGGCGATCAGCGATGCAAGCAGCAAGACGAGCATCGTCACGCGCTCGATTTTTGTACGAGCTCTTAGATCTGGCTTGATCTGAAGCCATGCGTAGACTCCGCAAGCAAACACCAATAACAACGCAGCTACAGTCCCGATCATCTGGTAGTAGGTGATGGCATCGCGATAGGGTTCGACCATCGACTGAGAAAGCGGATTGAACGCGTTGACCTGATTGCCTGACGCAATCGCGCGCGCTTCCGACAGAATTGCGGCGCGGGCAAATGCGTCCTGCGGCAATTGCGCCGCTGCCGGGCTGGTCAGGGCTGCATCGGTGATCAAGGCCGGGCTGGCAAAGCTCCAGACCGCAAGGAAAATGGCTGCGGGCAGAATCGCCCATAAAGCGACATACCAGCCATGATAATTGGGCAGGGAATGAAGAGCCGAGCGGGAATGTTTGCCACCGCTTTGCATTCCGGCCGCCTTAAGGCGGCCAAAAAACCACGCGATCAGACCCAGGCCAATGATGAGAAAAAGAAGCGTCGCACCTGTCACAATATCTATTTTCGCCCCTGTATCAAAATCATCTGCATAGTTGCGCGCCTGGGCGCGCTTATTTCAATTCGCTAACCGCAAGTGGTGTCATATTGCGGACAACTTCGGTCATCTTTTCCCGCACATCGTCCGGAGAGGCGATCAAGCCCGCTTTCACCAGATAACCGTCCCGTGCTCCCGCATTGATGAATTCCAAAAGATATTCCTGCAACCCCGGTATGACGCCGATATGTTGCTTTTTTACGTATACATAGAGCGGCCGTGCACCAGGATATTCCCCTGACGCTATGGCTTCGTAAGTCGGATTGACGCCGGATACCGGAATACCGCGAACACTGTCGAGATTCTCTTCCAAAAAACTGTACCCGAAAATACCAACGCTATTGGGATTGGCTTTCAGCTTCTGGACGATCAGATTGTCATTTTCGCCGGCGTCGATGTAAGCGCCATCAGCTCTTATCTCATGACAAACCGCTTCAAATTCCGTTTTATCTGTTTCTTTGAGCGCCTTGGTCGCAGGATCCGTGATGCAGCCAACTTCCATGATCAACTCTGTCAGCGCATCGCGTGTGCCGGAGGTCGATGGGGGGCCATAAACACTGATCGCCAACTGCGGCAGGGATGGGTCGACATCCGACCAATTTTTGGCGGTATTTTCCTTGCCGAACGGCCGTTCCGCGATAGCTTTATAAATCTGTACCGGAGTCAGCGAAAAGGACGGACCGTTGTTGGCCTGGGCAATAGCGATGCCGTCGAAGCCGATTTGCACTTCCACCACATCGGTAACGCCGTTGCTCTGGCACAATTCCAGTTCGGACGCTTTGATCCGGCGCGAAGCATTAGCAATATCGGGCGTATCGGCGCCGACGCCAGCGCAGAACAGGTTCATCCCACCACCAGTTCCGGTCGATTCCAATATCGGGGATGGATTGGCTCCGTTGATACTAAATTGCTCGGCTACGGCCTTGGCGAACGGGAAAACGGTAGACGATCCGACAATCCGGATCTCACTACGCGTACCGCCCTGACCGCCAGACGCCTGATCCTGGCAGGCGGATACGGCAAGAGAGGCGGCCGCAAGGAAGGCGAGTCGTCTTAGCATCGGAAAATTCCCAGTTCATCTGCGCTCCATCCGCGGCAAACATTGCCAAAGACCGGATACACAGGCTCGTTGCGGTGGCTTCTAGGGAGGGGCAATGTCCTGATCATTACAGATATATTACAGATATATGACCAAGTATCAGGGCCGACCGTGGCTGGAGAATAGTCTGCGGCAGCCGCGCTCTATACCGACGCATTTTGGCCATCTTCATTCCTCACAGGATTGCTGGCGATTGGCAGCAAAATTGACACCGTCGTGCCGATTCCAACCGTACTCGTGATTTCCATTCGGCCGCCGTGCCGCTCGGTTATATGCTTGACGATGGCGAGTCCGAGACCAGTCCCGCCGATAGATTTGCTGCGGCCCTTGTCGACCCGGTAAAACCGTTCCGTAAGTCTCGGCAAATGCTCCGGGGCAATGCCGTCCCCCTGATCGTTGATCGCAAGGCACAACATTGTTCCGGCTTTATTAGGGGCCAGATTTATCGTCACTGGCGCGCCCTTTTTCCCATATTTGAAGGCATTGCTGAGCAAATTGTTCACGACCTGGGCCAATTGCGCCCGATCACCGTGGATTAATGGGATATTGGCCGGAAGGTTGACCAATATTTCCTTTTCTTTCTTGCCGCGGCTGTTGATGTAGAAATCACGCGCTTCTGCCACCAGTTCGCTGAGGTCAATCCGCTCCGACGGCAATTCGAATTTTTCCGCTTCTATCCGCGAAAGCGACATCAGATCCTCGACCAGACGCTGCATGCGGTCGGCCTCGGTGTACATGATTTTCAGGAATCGCGTACGGGTCGCATCATCCTTTCCGGCTTTCGGGTCTTCCAGCGTCTCGAGAAACCCCTTGATTGCGGCCAGCGGTGTGCGCAGTTCGTGGCTGGCATTGGCAACAAAATCGGTCCGCATCCGTTCGGCTGCATAGCGGCTGCTTTGATCCGACAGCTGCACCAGTTTCAGGCCGTCCTGCAGGGTGTTGATGCGCAGTTCCCATCGTTGATCGGTGCTACCAACACCGACCAGCAGGATGGGCTCTCCAGTATGTTCCGCGTCAGGGTTGGCGAGTCGATCAGCGGCAGCGGGATGACGGATAGCGATCCGCACGTCCTCGCCGACGATATGATCGCCCAATACCTTGGCCGCGGCCGAATTGGCCGCGGCAACTTTTGCGTTGCGCACCAACAATATCGGGTCGGTGATCGGGTTGATAATATCCTGATAGGCTTCCGAGCGGCCCTGATATAATATCCGCTTGCGTTGCCGTTCAAGCGCTGCAGGGTCTGGCAGGGGCGGGGCAGGCCGGTCCTGAAGCACCGTGAACAGTGCAAATGCCCCGCTTGCGACGATGATGATAAACTGTTGCCCGGATTGCGGCAATTGGCTCGCCAAAAGGGCGCCGCCAAGTATGACGATCAGGGCTATAAACAAACGAAAGGGGGAAACCGAGGTCACCGGGTCGATTCTGACTTTTCCATATTGGCCATCTAGGCTTTGCCGGGCAAGGTCGGCAATGGGAATATTTCCCGATGCACTCCCGCCGGGAAGGTTTATACAGGCGTTGTTAACGATTTTCGTGTCTATGTCCCGAAAATAGACGCGGTTTAAGAGGGCTGACTGTTTGTTCGCTTTTTCCCCGTTTTCTGCTTATGGTCAGATATATGAAGCTAGGAAAACCAAGGATAGAAACTTGATGAAAGATCACCTTCCATCTGAATCGTCAGTCCAATCTGACCAGACCAACGGAATCGTGACCCGCCGTCGTGCCTTGATGATGGGTGCAATTACCGCTTCAGCGGTCGTGAGTATCAAGCCCGCCCTGGCGCAGACCGCCGGTTCAGTGCTCAATTGCGAAATTCCGGTTCCCGGCAATAATGCGATGGGCGGCTATATAGATGCGAATGGCAAGGTCGTTGCCGCTGACACGCCCGGTGCATTTCCTCCCGCAGGACGCAATTTTACCGGCGAAGAAGTGCGCCGCGCGATGAACGGACGGACGCTTCCGGGTACGACCCCTGACCAGTCCCAAGCCTATGTAAATTATATCCGCAGACTGCAATCCGGTCAGAGCGGATTTACCTGCTATGCCTCGCTGCAAATGCCGCGCTGAAACGACGGCCATATATTAATATTTTCCAGATATCAGGCCGGAATGTCGTATCAGTATCGCAGGTAATCTATCATGAGTCTAAAATATCGGGCTGCGCCGAAAGATGATCTGATCTGGCACGATCTGGACAGCATGACTCTGCTGTTTCATCGGCCCTCCGGGATCACTCATATGCTGGCCGAGCCGGCGCCTGCAATAATGGAAGTGATGCAAGATGCGTCGCTGACGGCTGGCGAGATTGCGTCGCGCCTGAGCGCGCAATTTGACATCGAATCCACAGCCGACGCCGAAAATATCGTCCTCGCCCGTCTCGAAGAACTGTCCGGCCTGGGATTGGTCGCACGAGTATCCAGCTAATGGCGGAGATGCATCAGATATTGCTCAAGATCGGGCCTGCCGCTTTCCGGATCGCTTCGGCATGGCGACGGCCATTGGAAGAATTGGAAGCATTATACGGAGATTATCCAGCGCTAACCGACAGCAGCGTGGACTTCACGGTTCGCCTTGAGCCGAAAAAGCCCTGGCGCCGATTTATAAGGCCATCTGTCCATATCGGCGGTGATTTCTGGCTGCCGGACGCCGCGCCGCTGCCCCTCGCTCAGGGATTGCTTGCCGCCGAAATGGGCATGAACCTGCAAATGGCGCTAGGCTGGCGACGCCATTTGCTGCTCCATGCCAGCAGCGTCGAAAAGGACGGCAAGGCGCTGGTCATGACTGGCCTGTCCGGCTCGGGCAAATCGACCCTTTCCGCCATGCTCGCCGAAAGAGGCTGGCGCTTCATGGGCGATGAATTTGCTTTGCTTGATCTGGAAACCGGCGATCTGGTGCCGTTCCCGCGCTTGATCAGTTTGAAAAACAAGGCAATTGAGACGATGCAACAGGTGGTTCCAGAGCACCGCTTTGGCCCCGAAATGAAAGCCACGCCCAAGGGGGATATCCGGCATCTGATCCCGCCGAAAGCAGCGGTAGCACGGATGGACGAAACCGCGAGACCAGCGCTGCTGTTATTTCCCCGCTTTGGCCACGCACCCGAATTACGGGACATGGGCCAGTCGGAAGTTTTTGTGCGATTGACGCAGGCGTCGACCAACTACGTCGCACTGGGTGAGTCTGGCTTTGAAGCGCTCACCCGATTTGTCGATCAGGTACCAACCAAAGCCATGGATTATCAATCGGGCGAGCAGGCCGAAGCGCTGATCGAAAGTCTGTGGAGCAAGCTGCCGTGATGCGCGACTCGCTTCCCCTTGTACGTGCTTTGCGGGAACCGACAAGCGTCGAAGCGCTCACCGGCAGCCAGTGGTCGGAACTGATCAGTATCGCACGCGCCGAATCTTTAATCGGTTCGCTGGCCCATCGGCTGCAAAATGTATCGGTGCCGGATCGGGTACGCGCCGTTCTGCAGGACGCCATCGAGGCGCACGATCTGGCCAGTCAGCAGGCATTATGGGAAGCCGATTGTGCTCGCCGGGCGTTGGCCGATTATCGCGGTAAAATTGTCCTTATGAAAGGCACAGCCTATGTCGCGGCGGACCTCGCTGCCGGCGTCGGTCGCAGCATCGGCGATCTCGATATCATGGTGGCGCGGGACGACTTGCCGGTTGTCGAGTCCGCCTTGCTCGATGCCGCATGGGAGTGGGTCAAGCCCGATCCCTATGACGACCAATATTACCGCGAGCATATGCACGAACTGCCGCCGATGATCCACCGCGAGCGCGACCGGATGATCGACGTGCATCACACGACCTTGCCTTTGACCGCTCGCCCCACTCCGGATGCCCAGGCGATTCTGGATAACGCCATTGCTCTGGAAAACGGACTATACGTTATGGCCGCCCCCGATATGCTCTTGCATTCGGTCGCCCATTTATTCGCCGATGGTGATCTGGCTGGCGGATTGCGCAATTTGTGGGATATCAACCTTCTCGTCCGGCAGTTTTCGGACGCGGATGAAGAGTTCTGGATGGAACTGAATATACGCGCAAAAACCCATGACCTGGTGAGAGAACTGGAGCGCGCCTTGCGCCTGGCGGCGCGCCTTTACGAAACGCCCGTCTACCGCTTCTCTGCCGGTCAAACCCAATTTGCCGACTATTTCTATGTCCGCCGTCTGCTGGCGCGCGACGGATATGGTCGGGAAACGCGCAAGCTCACCCGTTTTGCTTTTTACGTCCGCTCCCATTGGCTGCGCATGCCACCGCTGATGCTCGCCCGGCATCTATGGACGAAATGGCGCAAAGGTGGGACGCCCCCGAAATGAACCCGCCGGCCCTTGGATAAACAGGCTGGCTTAAGCTCGCTTTGCATGGCATGAGCCGCTGCAAATGGCCGCAACACGGCTTCGATTGACCAACTTTCTCCGGAGTAACCCGATGACCGATCGTCCGCTAGCCGCAATCATCCTGGCCGCTGGTCAGGGCACCAGAATGAAATCGGACACACACAAGGTGCTTCATCCGATTGCCGGCAAGCCGATGCTGCACCATCTGCTTGATACCGTCGATTCCATCGGCGTTGAGCGCACCGTCATTGTTGTGGGCGCGCGGCGGGAACAGATTGAGAAGAGTGTCGAAGGTCGCGACTTTGCAATTGCCGTTCAGGAAGACCAGCTCGGTACCGGCCATGCGGTGGCACAGGCGCATGAGGCATTGAGAGGCTTCGCCGGTGATGTCCTGATCCTGTACGGCGATGTGCCAATGGTTAGCGCCGATACGATGCGCGACATGGTCTTCCGACTGAACAACGGCACCGATCCCAGGGCCGTCGTGCTGGGTTTTCGTCCGGATGATGCGGGCGCCTATGGGCGGATCATCGCCGACGATCAGGGCGAAATCGAGAAAATGGTCGAATTTAAAGACGCCAGCGACGCGGAGCGCGGGGTCGATCTTTGCAACAGTGGGCTGATGGCAGCACGCTCGACCGACCTGTTCATACTGCTCGACCAGATCAGCAACGACAATGCAGCGGGTGAATATTATCTCCCGGATATCGTGATGTTGCCGGGTCAGAAAAGCGCCGTCATCGAAGTCGCCGATCCCGCTGAAGTGGCTGGCGTGAACAGCCGCGCCGAACTCGCGGCGGTAGAACGCCAATGGCAACAGCGTCGGCGAGCACAAGCTATGGCAGACGGCGTGTCCCTGATCGCGCCGGAAACCGTCTGGTTTTCAAGCGATACCAAGATTGCTGCAGACGTCGTCGTCGAACCCAACGTGATATTTGGGCCGGGTGTTTCCATCGCCAGCGGCACCACCATCTATGGCCACAGTCATATCGAAGGCGCGCAAATCGCTGCCAATGCCAATGTCGGACCCTTCGCGCGGCTGCGCCCCGGGTCGGTGATGGAGGAGGGTTCGAAGATCGGTAATTTTGTCGAAATGAAAAAGACCACGCTTGGCAAGGGTGCCAAGGCCAATCACCTGACCTATCTCGGTGACGCCGAGGTTGGCGAGGGCGCGAATATCGGGGCGGGCACCATTACCTGCAATTATGATGGCTATTTCAAATACAAGACGGTGATTGGCAAAGGCGCGTTTATCGGATCGAACAGCGCGCTGGTAGCGCCGGTTGTCGTTGGTGATGGCGCAATTGTAGGCGCAGGGGCTGCGCTGACCAAGGATGTAGCTGCCGGTGATCTGGCGCTGGTCAGGGCCGAGCAGACTGTGAAAGCGGGCTGGGCCACAAAATTTCGGGACACGATGTTGAAGAAAAAGGCAGCGAAGAAAAAATCGTGAGCACCATGTATCAAGTTTCTTTGGCATCTGCTTCCGCAATATTATTCAGCTTGACTGGGTGCCAACAGGAACCGGCAGGCAGTGAGACAAGCTCAGCGGAAACTGCTGCGTTGACGGCAGCGGACCTGCCGCCAGACAATCCCAACCCAGCTCCGGCACAGGCTGAAAATGCAGTGGCTTCGCCCAGCGAAAACGGCTTGTGCGCCGCGGGTGAGGCGGTGATTTTTTCTTGTCAGCTGGAAAATGAAAAAATCGCTTCGGTCTGTGGCACCGAGAACAAGTCGCGGGATGTTGTCGCCCAATATCGCTACGGCAAATCGGGGGCAAAGCCCGAGCTAATATGGCCGGATGTGGATAGCACAAACCGTCTGACATTTGCGTCCGTGCCTTATTCCGGCGGCGGGGAAGCGCAATTGCATTTCAGGCGCGGGGACAATCAATATGTCGTCTACAGCCGTGTTATCAGAACCAATTTTACCGCTGGTGAACCGAATGATCCGTCACTGGAAGACGGCATTTTCGTGCGCAAAGGCGGCAAACTCATTACCCGGCATGCGTGCAAAGGTACAAAAATAGCCCCGATCGATTACAAAAAAGCCGAACTTTATGCAGAGAAATCGGGCGATGACATCATTGCGTTCGAATAGCGAACGCAGTTCAGAATTGACATGATATCATGATATGATATCAGTATATCATCATGACCAGAATTCTTGCTGATCTGCCCGATGAAGATATTGACAAGCTGGATGCTCTCGGGGCCAGCCAGAAACGGTCACGCGCCTCGTTGTTGCGCGAAGCGATTCGGCTTTTTCTGGCCCAGACCACCGATGATCGGAGCTGGATTGACCGTGGTTACGGACTCTGGGCGGATCGCGAGGACATTCCGGAGGGCTTGGAATATCAACGCGCCATGCGGGAAGATCGCACATCTCATGAAGATATCTGATTGATGTCGGACCCCTTTTTCGACACAAATATATTGATCGACTGGCTGAAGCGACAGCCGCGCGCGCGCGCGGAAATTTCGCGTTATCGCAACCACAGAATCAGCCGGATCGTCTGGACAGAGATACTCGCCGGAGAAACTCTGGAGAACAGGAACGTGATCCAGCAGGCGATATCACCCTTTGGAATCATCGACATTGATCAACGCATCGCCACCGCTGCGGCGGATATTCGCTACCGAACGCGGATGAAGTTGCTGGATGCCTATATCCTCGCTACGGCGCAGGTGAACGGTGCCATTTTGATCACACGCAACACTACAGATTTTCCCGCCAATATGCCGGGAATTCGGATACCTTACACACTCTGACGCGAAAGACCTGAAAGCCATGTGCGGAATCATCGGAATTATTGGTAAATCACCTGTCTCGGATCGTCTGGTCGATGGATTGAAACGGATGGAATATCGCGGCTACGACAGCGCCGGGGTTTGCACGATCCATGGTGATGAGTTGATCCGCCGCCGCGCAGAAGGCAAGCTTGCCAATCTGGTGTCTGTGCTGAAAACCGATGATGCCGCAGGCAATATCGGCATCGCCCACACCCGCTGGGCTACGCACGGCGCGCCCACGACCAGCAACGCCCATCCCCATGCCACCGGTGAAGTGGCGCTTGTGCACAATGGCATTATCGAAAATTTCAAGAGCCTGCGCGAACAGCTGAGCGCCCGCGACCGGAAGTTTGAAAGCGAGACCGACACGGAGGTCGTCGCACATCTGGTCAGCGAACAGATTGAAAACGGGAAAACGCCTAAAGAATCCGTGCAAGCGATTTTGCCGCAATTGCGCGGCGCCTTTGCGCTGGCCATCGCCTTTCGCTCTCATCCCGACCTGTTGATCGGCGCGCGACTGGGATCACCGCTGGTGGTCGGCTATGGCGTAGGCGAGATGTATCTTGGATCCGACGCATTGGCTCTCGCACCGCTGACCCAGAACATTGCCTATCTCGAAGAAGGCGACTGGGTGGTCATCACCCGTGAGGGCGCGGCGATTTATGATAAAGACAATATTGCCGTGGAGCGCGAAATTACCACATCTGGCGTATCTGCTGCGGCCATTGAAAAGGGTAATTATCGCCACTTCATGCAGAAGGAAATTTTTGAGCAACCGACGGTCGTCGCCCAAACATTGAGAAGCTATATCAGGCCGCTTGAGCAGCAGGTGGCGCTGCCGCAAATGGATTTCGATCTGCGCGATATCAGGCGGATCACGATCGTCGCTTGCGGCACCAGCTATTACGCGGGAATGATCGCAAAATACTGGTTCGAAACCTTTGCCCGGGTACCGGTGGATTTGGATTTCGCCTCCGAATTTCGTTATCGTGATCCCGTGTTTGAGGCGGGTGGCCTGGCCTTGTTCATCTCCCAATCGGGAGAGACGGCTGACACGCTTGCGGCGCTGCGTCATTCAAAAGAGAATGGCCAAAAAATCGCCGTGGTGGTCAATGTTCCGACGAGTTCGATGGCGCGGGAAGCTGATCTTTTGCTGCCGACCCATGCCGGCCCGGAAATTGGCGTGGCATCGACCAAGGCCTTCTCCTGCCAGCTTGCGGTGCTGGCGGCGCTCGCCGCCCATCTCGCTGTGGTAAAAGGCAAGATGACTCGCGATGAAGAGCGGGAAGTGATCAAGCATTTGACGGAAGCGCCAGCGGCACTCAACGCGGCGCTCGCGCATGATGACGATATCGCTGCGATGGCGCATCTTATCGCACCGGCCCGCGATGTCCTCTATCTTGGTCGTGGTCCTGACTATCCGCTGGCGCTGGAGGGCGCACTCAAGCTCAAGGAAATCAGTTATATTCACGCAGAAGGCTATGCGTCCGGCGAGATGAAACATGGTCCGATCGCCCTGATCGACGAAGCGGTGCCGGTCATTGTGCTGGCACCATCGGGTCCATTGTTTGAAAAAACCGTATCCAATATGCAGGAAGTCATGGCCCGTGGCGGCAAGGTCGTGCTGATCTCCGATGCCGAAGGTCTGGCCGAAGCAGGAGAGGGCTGCATGGCGACCATCGAGATGCCAAAGGTCCACCCGCTGATTGCTCCGCTTGTCTATGCTGTCCCGGTCCAGTTGATTGCTTATCACGTCGCCGTCGCCAAGGGGACCGACGTCGATCAGCCTCGCAATCTCGCCAAATCGGTCACGGTGGAATAGTCATGGCCACCAATCCCTCTCTCGTCTCGGTCGAAACAGCCGGCGGCAAGTTCCAGCAGACAGTTCGCGTTGGCAGGCATGTTTTTTCGGCTGATGAGCCGGAGTCCTTCGGCGGTGCCGATAGCGGACCATCGCCTTATGACCTGCTGCTCGCGGCGCTCGGGACATGCACCTCGATGACGATGAAAATGTACGCCGATCGCAAGGGGTTTCCCTTGGAATCGGTGCATATCGTGCTGGAACATAGCCGCGAACATGTCGAAGACTGCAAGAGCTGCAACAATGAAGACAATCGGATTGACGTGATTGATCGTTCGATCACGCTGGAAGGCAATCTGACCGAGGAACAGCGCCGCAAACTTCTTGAAATTGCCGCTAAATGCCCGGTCCATCGGACGCTGGAAAACCGTATCGACATTCACACGCTGGAAGTGCGTGGATGACAAAAGTTGCTGGTGGGTGCCATTGCGGCGCAGTCCGGTTTGAAGCGGAGGTCGAAGGCAACGCGCCAGAATTGCTCGACTGCAACTGCTCGATTTGCAGGCGAACAGCTTTTCTGCATCTGATCATAGCGCACAAGGATTTTGTTTTGATCAGCGGTGCCCCCGATCTCACCAGCTATAAATTTGGCAGCGGGCGGGCCGACCATCTGTTTTGCACCAATTGCGGCATCAAAAGCTTCTACCAGCCGCGGTCACACCCAGATAGCTGGAGCGTCAACTATAACTGTCTCGACTTGGGCCATCGACTAAAACCCAGGATCATCAAATTTGACGGTCAGAATTGGGAAGCTGCGAAAGCTCATCTGGCAAAGACCGACGACATCTGAAACGCATACAAAAACGGCCCACTGAGTTTTTCCAGTGGGCCGTTTCTGCGGGTATTAAACAAACTCAGGCCCGATCAAAAAAATCCAGCATTCATGACTTTGGTCCAGGCGGAAACAAAGTCAGTGACAAACTTCCGTTCATGGCCATCCTCGGCATAGACTTCAGCGACCGAACGAAGTTGCGAATTCGATCCGAACACCAGGTCGGTCCGAGTAGCGCTCCACATTTCCTTGCCGGATTCCCGGTCGGTTCCGATGAATTCCTCGTCGCCCGATTCGTCCACCACTTCCCAGACTGTGCCCATCTCGAGCAGATTGACGAAAAAGTCGTTGGTCAGCTTCCCGGGACGATCTGTCAGGACGCCGTGTTTGCTATTCCCACTATTGGCACCGAGTACCCGCATCCCGCCCACCAGGACGGTCATTTCCGGGATCGAGAGATCAAGCAGGTTTGCGCGGTCGACCAACATGTCTTCGGTCTTCACGGCCGCCTTGGTTTTCAAGTAGTTGCGGAAGCCGTCGGCATAGGGCTCCAGCGGTTCAAAACTTTCGGCATCGGTCTGTTCGTCCGTCGCATCGCCACGCCCCGTCTTCACCGGAACTTTGACATCGAAACCGGCATCCTTCGCTGCCTTCTCGACCGCGGCGCTGCCGGCGATGACGATTGCATCGGCCATTGACAATGAACCGCGCAATTGGTCGAGCTTTGTCAGCACTTTGCCAAGCTCGTCGGGATCGTTGGCGGCCCAGTCCTTCTGCGGAGCAAGCCGGACGCGCGCGCCGTTGGAGCCGCCACGGTGATCGCTTTTGCGATAGGTGGAGGCAGAAGCCCACGCTGCCTTGACCAGTTCGGAAATCGAAAGACCGCTGTCGAGGACCTTCGATTTAAAGTCCGAAACGTCGCTGTCGGATGCCTCTGTTCCGGCGGGAACCGGGTCCTGCCAGATGAGGTCCTCGGCGGGCACCTCGGGGCCGAGATAACGCACTTTGGGCCCCATGTCGCGATGGGTCAATTTGAACCAGGCGCGGGCGAAGGCATCGTCTAGCGCCGCCTGATCGTCGCGGAAGCGCTCGGAAATCTTGCGATAGTCCGGGTCGCGCTTCAGCGCCATGTCGGCGGTGGTCATGATCGTCGGAACCTTCTTGTTCGGATCCCGCGCATCGGGTGCCATGTCCGCCTCTTCCGGGTTGATCGGCGTCCACTGATAGGCTCCGGCCGGACTCTGGACCAGTTCATATTCATATTTGAACAACAGCCGGAAATAGTCGCCGCCCCACTGGGTCGGATTGGGCGTCCATGCGCCCTCGATACCGGAGGTGGTGATATGGCCCTGGCCGATTTCTTCGGGATCGGTCAGCCAGCCAAAGCCCATGCGGTGCAGGGCTTCGCCTTCGGGTGCCTGGCCGAAAGTATCGGACGGCGCCGCGCCATGGCATTTGCCAAAGGCGTGACCGCCAGCGGTTAGCGCCACGGTTTCCTCGTCGTTCATCGCCATGCGCAGGAAGGTTTCCTTCATATCGCGGGCCATGCCTTCCGGATCGTGCGGGTTACCGCCCGGACCTTCGGGGTTGACGTAGATCAGACCCATCTGAATTGCGGCCAACGGGTTTTCCATCGCCTTGCCCTCGTCGGGATTGATGCGCGTCGGAACGCCTTCATTCACCCACTGTTCTTCGGAGCCCCAGTAAACGTCGGTCTCGGGCTCATAGACATCCTTGCGGCCGCCGCCGAAGCCAAAGACCGGTCCGCCCATCGACTCGATTGCGACATTGCCGGTCAAGACGAACAGATCGGCCCAGCTTATATGCTCGCCATATTTCTTCTTGATCGGCCAGAGCAGTCGGCGCGCCTTGTCGAGGTTGCCGTTGTCTGGCCAGCTGTTGAGGGGAGCGAAGCGCTGCTGCCCGCTGGAAGCGCCACCGCGACCGTCGCCGGTGCGATATGTGCCTGCGGCGTGCCATGCCATCCGGATGAAGAAGGGGCCATAATGGCCATAATCAGCAGGCCACCAGGGCTGGCTGTCGGTCATCAGCGCTTTTAAATCTTCCTTCAGCGCCTGATAGTCCAGCGCCTTGAAGGCTTTGGTGTAGTCAAAGTCGGGACCCATCGGGTCGGGGGAGACCCCGCCCTGGGTCAGAATGCCGAGCTGCAGCTGGTCGGGCCACCAGTCGCGATTGGTGCGACCGAGCAGCGAACGCGCGCCGCCGTCAAAGCCCATTGGGCAGCCTTCGGGGGAACCGGTTGTTTTCATATCCATATCAACATCTCCTTTGTTGGTGCTGTGTCTGTGTCGCCAGTCACCGATAATATAATCTACCTTATGGCGATGTCCGCGCTAAACGAATTATCCCTGTCTCTGTGATCAAAATAGTCAATTAGGGCGATAGGTCGCTGCATCTCGGTCACCCCATTCTACCACGATTGACCGTGTTCATGAAGCGTCATATAAGAGCGGTCGAATTCGAGAGGCGGCCAATCGGGTCGCCTTTTCTATTTTTTGACGTCCAATTGTTGGAAGGAAAGTAAGATGACGATTACCCCGCTTATGCCCGTATATCCTCGGTGCGGTTTTCGTCCTGTCCGAGGCGAAGGTGCCTGGCTTATTTCCGAAGACGGCTCACGGGCGCTAGACTTTGCCAGCGGCATTGCGGTCAATCTGCTCGGCCACGGTCATCCGCATCTGACCAAGGCGATCCAGGAGCAGGCGGCAACGCTGATGCATGTCTCCAATCTTTATGGCAGCCCGCAAGGCGAGAAATTCGCCCAGCGGCTGGTCGACACGACCTTCGCCGACACGGTGTTCTTTACCAACAGCGGCGCCGAGGCAGTCGAATGCGCGATCAAGGCGGCGCGCGCCTATCACCAGTCGGCAGGCAGCGACCGGTTCGAGATTATCACCTTCAAGAACGCCTTTCATGGCCGGACGATGGCGACGATCTCCGCATCCAATCAGGAAAAGATGCACAACGGCTTTTCACCGCTGCTCGCCGGATTCAAATATGTCGAGTTTGACGATCTGGAAGGGGCCAAGGCCGCAATCAGCGATAAAACGGCGGCGTTCATGGTCGAGCCGATTCAGGGGGAGGGCGGCGTCCGTCCCGCCTCGCAGGAATTCATGCAGGGCTTGCGCGATCTGGCCGATGAACATGGCATATTGCTGGTCCTCGACGAAGTACAGTGCGGCGTTGCCCGCACCGGTGCGCTTTATGCCCATGAACTATATGGCGTCACGCCAGACATTGTCGCGACCGCCAAGGGTATCGGCGGCGGATTCCCCTTGGGTGCCTGTCTGGCGACCGAAGACGCGGCGCGCGGCATGGTGGCTGGAACCCATGGCTCCACCTACGGCGGCAATCCACTGGCCATGGCCGCTGGCAATGCGGTCTGGGACGTCGTCGCCAATGATGAATTTCTGGAAAATGTCCGGTCGACCGGCGACAAGTTGTGCGCAGCGATCGAGCAGTTTATCGGCAATTATCCTGATCTGTTCATTGGCGTGCGCGGCAAGGGCCTGATGCTCGGCATCATGATGACACAGGAAACCCGGTCCTTTGTCGCCCATCTTCGCGACAATCACGGTCTGCTGACAGTAGCCGCTGGTGACAATACGTTCCGGGTCTTGCCGCCACTGAATATTGATGACAGCCACATAGCGACGTTCATCGAGAAACTATCCGCTGGCGCCGCTGATTATGTGGCTCCGGAATCATGAGCCGGCATTTTCTCAGTCTCGCCGATGCGGGCGGCGATGCCATTGCTGCGATGATTGCCGATGCAATCGATCGCAAGGCGGCGCGCGCAGGCTGGCCGAAAGGCAAACCGGATGCGGACAGGCCGCTCGCCGATCATGTGCTGGCGATGATTTTTGAAAAGAGCAGCACGCGGACTCGCATTTCTTTCGATATTGCGATCCGCCAGCTTGGCGGCTCCAGTATCGTCATGGACAGCGGCTCGATGCAATTGGGTCGTGGAGAATCGGTGGCCGATACTGCCAAGGTTCTGTCGCGCATGGTCGACGCCATCATGATCCGGACCGACGAGCACGCAAAGATAGAAGACATGGCTGTCAACGCGAGCGTCCCGGTGATCAACGGTTTGACCGACCTGTCGCACCCCTGCCAGATCATCGCTGACCTGCTGACCCTGGTCGAGCATGGCAAGGCTCTTCCAGGACTGCAAATCGCCTGGCTTGGCGATGGTAATAATGTGCTGAACAGCATCGTTGAAGCGGCCGGGCTGATGAAGTTCAATGTCCGGATTGGCTGCCCGCAGGGCTATGATCCCGATCCCGATTTCATCAAGGCAGCGCAGGCCGCTGGCGCCAATATCTCTATCCACAGGGACGAAAACGAAGCGGTCGCGGACGCCGATGTCGTCGTGACAGATACCTGGGTGTCGATGGGGCAGGAGCATGTCCATAACAAGCTGGCGGCGATGATGCCCTATCAGGTCAATGATGTTTTGATGGAGCAGGCGAAACCGGATGCCCTGTTCCTGCACTGCCTGCCTGCGCACCGCGGCGAGGAAGTGATGCCTTCGGTGATTGATGGCCCGCAATCGGTGATCTGGGATGAAGCGGAAAACCGGATACATGCACAGAAGTCCGTGCTGCGCTGGTGTTTCGGACAGATCGGATGACGGAAATCGCATCGACCGACAATATTCTGTCTTTTGCAATCCCGGCAAAGAATTGTCGCGGGCGGGTGGTTCGACTGGGCCCTACGCTTGACGACATCCTGGCAGCGCATACCTATCCGCCGATGATTCGGGATATACTGGCAGAAGCTGTCTGTCTCACCGCCATGCTGGGCGCGCTATTGAAGGATGAAGGCTCGCAGCTGACATTGCAGGCGCAAACCGAAGCAGGCGTTATCAGCTTGCTGGCCTGTGACTATAAGGACGGTGCCTTGCGCGGGTATGTGGAGTTTGATCGGGACCGTCTCGCATCGGAACCGGTGCAACCCAGCCTGATGGCGCTGTTCGGCAAAGGCTATCTTGCGATCACCTTTGATTTACCGGAACCGCGTGGCCGCAACCAGGGAATTGTGCCGCTCGAAGGCGGCAGTCTGGCAGAAGCGGTTCAGAATTATTTTTTCCAGTCAGAACAGATTCCGACTCTTATCCGTGTGGCCGTCGCCGAGTCCGAAGCGGGGATCTCTGCTGGAGGCCTTCTGGTACAGCACCTACCGGAAGGTGAAGACGGTCGGGAACGGCTGCACGTGCAGCTCGACCATCCGGAATGGGAACATGTCGAAATCATGGGCAGCAGCGTCACGGCGGTCGAACTGACCGAAACGGCGTTGTCACTGGAGGAGATCTTGTGGCGGCTGTTTAGCGAGAGCGATGAAGTGAGACTTTTGAGCGGTAAATCGTGCATTAAGGGATGCCGGTGTAATGAAGACCATATCCGGGACGTGATCGCACGGTTCCCGAAAGAAGATAAGGACGATATGGTAAACGACGATGGCAATATCGCGATTGATTGCGCCTTTTGCAGCAAGACGTTCACGATAACGGGCGCCAGCCTGAACAACTGAATCCTGTCGCAAATATGGCAAACGAGCTATTATGTCGGAAATTTCCTATCGATTGCCGCATTTGGCGACGATATTGGCCGCAATTGCCTAGTATCTCGGGATTCGCCCGGGGTAATTCACGCCACCGAGATAACGGATTATTTTAATGAATCGCCTGAAACTCATCAAAATCATTTGCGCATCAGCCGCCGTCCTGTCGGGATTCGCGATCGCTGCCCCTGCTCAAACGCCCGGAATGGCTTTGCTGGACGGGCTGACGCCGGGCGAGTGGACGCTGAAAGAACGCGGCTCGCGGGAACCGGGTCAAAAAGTCTGCCTGGGGAATCCCGAGCTATTGCTCCAAATCCAGCATGGCAGCGCAAGCTGCACCCGTTATGTAATTGAAAATTCTCCAAAAAAGCTGCGGGTCAGCTACAAATGCGGCAGCGCCGGTCAGGGCGTCACCGAGATCAAGCAGGAATCGAGCGCATTGGTGCAGATCCACACGCAGGGTATCCGCAACAACGCGCCTTTTTCTGTCAATGTTGAAGGCCGCCGTACCGGCAGCTGTTAGGCGTCAGGCGCGGACAAAACTTGCACCCTGCGCGCAAGGCTATTAGCGGGGCGCCGTATGTCTATCGAATCAAAAACAGCGATTATATTATTGTCGGGCGGGCTCGACTCGATGGTGTCCGCAGCGATCGCGGCGGAGCAGGGCTATCGACTGATCGCGCTGACCGTCGATTATAACCAGCGCCACAAAATAGAGCTGCAATCGGCACAGAAAATTGCGGCCAAGCTGAATGTCGATGAACATATCGTGCTACCGCTGGATTTGAGCCGCTTTGGTGGGTCGGCGCTAACCGCAGATATTGACGTGCCGAAGAGCGGAGTCACCAATGATATTCCGGTAACCTATGTGCCCGCCCGCAATCTAATTTTCCTGTCACTGACGCTGGGATTGGCGGAAGCCAGAGACGCGCGGGATATTTTCATCGGTGTCAATGCGCTGGATTATTCAGGCTATCCGGACTGCCGCCCGGAATTTATTGAAGGGTTTGAGCGGCTGGCCGACCTGGCCACCAAGGCCGGTGATCAGGGCAGCGGATTTAATATCCAAACACCGCTGCAATATATGACCAAGGCAGACATCGCCAAAGAAGCGATACGGCTCAATCTTGATCCGGCCTGGAGCTGGTCTTGCTATGATCCAGCGGACGGAAACATGCACTGCGGGCTGTGTGACAGCTGCCGGTTACGGCAAAAGGGTTTTGAAGAGGCTGGCATTACCGATCCCACGCGCTACGCAAAAACATGAGCTATGCGGTCAAAGAAATGTTCCTGACCCTGCAGGGAGAGGGCGTACATGCGGGGCGCCGTGCAGTATTCGTCCGCTTCGCGGGATGCAATCTCTGGAGCGGGCTGGAACGCGATCGCGCCAAGGCCATCTGCCAGTTTTGCGACACCGACTTCGTCGGGATGGATGGCGAGGGTGGCGGTCGCTTTCACACAGCCACGGACCTCGCCAGGGCAGCGGCGGAGAAATGGGCTGGTGACAAAGAATCCCGGTTTGTGGTTCTGACCGGCGGCGAACCGATGCTGCAAGTGGACCAGGCTCTGATCGATTCCTTGCATGCCGAAGGGTTTTTCATCGCAATAGAATCCAATGGAACGCTGGCGGTACCTCGGTCGATTGACTGGATTTGCATCAGCCCGAAGGCGCACAGCGAGACGGTACAACGTTCCGGCGATGAGCTGAAACTGGTGTGGCCGCAGGAAGACAGCGATTGGCAGGATATGCAAGGCTGGAGTTTTGATAATTTCCTGCTGCAACCCAAGGACGCGATTGCCGATCCAGCCGCCAGCCAAGTCCATCTGGAACAGGCAATCGCCTTCGTCCAAGCCCATCCAAAATGGCGGTTGTCGCTACAGAATCACAAAATTCTCGGGCTGGCCTGATCAATCATTCTACCGGCTTTTCGGCGGATTCCGTTTCTTTGTCATCGGCAGATGCGGAGTCTTTTTTCTCATCTGACTTCGCTTCGTCATCTGCCCCGGTGGCGTCGATTTCCTTCGTTGTATCGACATCGACCATGTCGTCGCTGATCGTGCCATCGATGACGTCGACATCATCCATCCGCGTTTCGGTGGTTTCACCGCCGTCGGGTGCGTCGTTTCCCGAACAGGCGGAAATCGTCAGGGCGACCGCTGCAGCGGCCACAATTTTCAGGGACTTGGTCATAATTTTGTCCTTTCCTAAAAGAGAAGTTGTTGCGCCTACATAGGCTGCGATCAAGTCCGATCAATCGCTTTCAAAAATCCCCCAACGGTTCTTTGCAAAGCTTCGTCAAACTCCTGAAGCTGTATCGCCATGCCTAGCTGGGCCAGACTGGTCACAGGATATTCGCTGATCCCGCAGGGAATGATGCCACCGAAGTGGCTGAGGTCGGGGTCAATATTGACGGAAAAACCATGCATGGTGACCCATTTGCGAATTCGGATTCCGATCGCGCCGATCTTGGCTTCCTGTCCATCCGGCGTGTCACACCAGATACCCACTCGGCCTTCGACCGCTCTGGCCGTGACCCCGAATTCAGCCAGCGCAGCAATCACCCAGTCCTCCAATGCATGAACAAATCCCCGCACATCCGCATTGCGCTTTTTCAGGTTCAGGATGACATAGCCGACCCGCTGGCCCGGCCCGTGGTACGTATGCCGTCCGCCGCGCCCCGTATCATAGACTGGAAAAGCCTGGCTTAGCAGCTCAGCCGGATCGGAGCTGGTACCGGCCGTGTAAAGCGGCGGATGTTCGAGCAGCCAGATCAATTCCTTCGCCTCTCCGGCCTGTACCGCGGCGTTGCGCTGCTCCATTTCGGCGAGGGCCGCCGGATAATCGACCTTGGCCGAAGAAACGCGCCATTCAATGTCATTGGGACCATGCATAGAAATTTCGTGCACTTTTGCTGCCCGGGTGGCAAGGGCTGGCATACGAGAAATGTATCTGGGAACGAAAACATGAAGCTGAACTACATGCAATGCTGGAATGGCGCGATGGCCCTGCTCGGCGCGCATAAAGAGGCAATATTGGCTATCGTCGGCGTCTTCATTTTCCTGCCGACGCTCTTGTTTGCAGAATTTGTGATTCCGCCTGTCGTTAACGGTGATGAGGATATGAATGCGCTCGTTGCGATTTACTCTGCCTATTTCAACAGTAACGCCCTCTCGATCATGGCATCCAATCTCGCGGTCAGTTTCGGCGGTCTGGCGGTTTACTTCGCCCTGGCTCCTTCCCGTGCCAGCACCGTCGCTGAGGACCTGATCGCGGCGCTGAAAGTATTTTTGATCTATCTGATCGCCAATCTGCTGAGCGCCTTGGTCTCCTTGCCCGGATTTATATTGTTCATCATACCGGGCCTGTACCTGACCTGCCGCTTTATCCTGATTCCGGTGGTAATCGCCGATCAAGGAGAACGGAACCCGATAGAATTGCTCAAAAAGAGCTGGGCGACGACCAACAACAACGGCTTTTCAATCCTGTTTTTCATTTTGATCATCGCGGTGGTCGGCACCATTACCATTGGTGTTTTGGAAGCCGTCACAGGTATCATCGCCGGGTTGGCGACAGGTGGAACCGGCTGGCCATTTATCGAAAATCTGGTCGCGGCGCTAACCGGGACGGCGTTTCAACTCATTCTTACGGCGGTGATCACGTCCATCTATATCGAGCTGACCGGTAACAAGGCCAATCTTGGCCAATCCGTTAAATAAGTATTGGAACATGGGGTGCGGCTGTCTGCGGCAAATGGCCGGTCAGCCGCGGATCTTGCATCATA
>PFJE01000025.1 GCA_002783865.1 Sphingomonadales bacterium CG_4_10_14_3_um_filter_58_15 | reverse complement strand
CGCATGGTAGGGATCGCTGCCATTGCGTTGCCCTTTGTCGTGGTGATCATTCTCTGGTTTGTCAGCACCGGGCTGGTTGCGATGCTCAATCACAGGCTGCGGCAATCGTTTGGCCGCGCTTTGATCATTGCCGGTATTTGTGCCTTTGGCGGATTGTCCCTGTTGGTCCTGACCAGCCATTCGACCGATGTATGGGCGGTGTATGTCTCGTTTCTCGGTGGTTTGATGATCTGGAGCTGGCACGAGATCAGCTTTCTGACCGGTGCCGTGGCAGGGTCACATCGCGATCCGTGTCCGGATGGCGCCAAAGGCTGGCAGCGTTTTTCGCTGGCGACCATGGCGCTGATTCATCATGAAATCGCGATCGCGATGACGGCCGGGCTGCTGTTGTCCCTCGCAGCGGTCACGGCAAATGCCACGGGCGCTTATACCTTTGCTTTATTGGCAATTTTTCGGCTATCGTCGAAGCTCAATATTTATCAAGGCGTACCCAATATGAGCGACGAGTTGCTGCCCGCCCATCTTGATTATCTGAAAAGCTATTTCGGACCACGCCATTTGCGGGCGACTTTGCCGCTGTCAATCGCCGCAATTTTGGGCATTGCCCTGTATTTTTCCTATATGGCGGTGCAGGCCGAAACGCCCCATGAAACGGTTCAGGCCGGGCTGCTTTGCTGCCTGTCGCTACTCGCGGCCCTAGAACATTTTTTCTTCGCGATACCGTTTCGCGATTCCCGTCTTTGGCAGTGGGCCCTGGGCGAACCAAAAGAACATAAAGAAATTTGAAGAGGGAGTTTGGGAATGGACTATGAAGCATTTTTTGGCAGCGAACTGGATGCGGTCCGCGAAGAGGGACGCTACCGGGTTTTTACTGAAATTGAACGCAAGGCTGGCTCCTATCCCCATGCGACTCGCTATGTGGATGACGGCACAACCGAAGTAACGGTCTGGTGCTCGAACGATTATCTCGGCATGGGGCAACATCCCAAGGTCGCCGAGGCCATGCACCGGGTGATTGACGAATGCGGTGCCGGGGCGGGGGGGACTCGCAATATTTCTGGCACCAACCACCATCATGTTCTGCTCGAGACTGAACTGGCTGACCTTCATCATAAGCAAGACGCGCTGATATTTACCTCCGGCTATGTTTCCAACTGGGCGGCTCTCGGTACGCTGGCCGCACGCATCCCAAACTGCGTCGTCTTTTCCGATGCCCTCAACCACGCTTCGATGATCGAAGGCATCCGGCACAGCCGGGCCAAGTGCATCGTCTGGGAACATAATTCTCCAGAAGATCTGGACCGAAAGCTGAGCGAGCTCGACCCCGACCAACCCAAGCTGGTCGCGTTCGAGAGCGTCTATTCGATGGATGGCGATATCGCTCCGATCGCGGAAATTCTCGACGTGTGCGAGAAACATAATGCGATGAGCTATATCGATGAAGTCCATGCGGTTGGCCTCTATGGCCCGCGCGGCGGCGGCGTCGCCGAACGTGAAGGGCTGATGGATCGGATCACCGTGATCGAAGGCACGCTTGGCAAGGCGTTTGGCGTGATGGGCGGCTATATCGCCGCGTCGAAAGATCTGTGCGACTATATTCGCACCTTCTCCAGCGGCTTTATCTTCACCACCGCCATCCCGCCAGCGGTTGCCGCCGGTGCCTGTGCCAGCATCAAGCATCTGAAAGACAGCAATGTCGAGCGCGACATGCAGAAGGATCGCGTCGAAAAGGTGCGCGGTGCGCTCGACCGGCTGGGCATTCCGCATCTGCCCAATCCCAGCCATATCATTCCGGTGATGGTCGGTGACCCGCACAAGTGCAAATTTATCAGCGACTGGTTGATGGACAATCACGGCATCTACGTGCAGCCGATCAACTATCCGACCGTACCGCGCGGAACCGAACGCCTGCGGATCACGCCGTCACCGGTGCATAGCGATGGCGATATCGATCGCCTGATCACCGCGCTCAGCGAAATCTGGTCGCAGTGCGAATTGGCGCGGCGCGAGATGGCCGCCTGAATTTTTCAGGAAGTCCCAAAAGAAAAAAGGCCGGGAATTTCCCGGCCTTTTTTCTGTTCAAACTGAATTATATATCAGGTTGGATTTTTCAGATAGGCAATCACGTCCGCCCGTTTCTGCGCATCGGGAAGGCCGGCAAAGATCATTTTCGTCTTCGGAATAACCCGCTGCGGGTTCTCCAGATACTGGAACAATTTTTCTTCGGTCCAGGTGATGCCGCTATTCTTGTTCGCTTCCGAATAATTGAAGCCCGGGACGGAACCCGCTTGGCGACCAACAATACCGGCCAGAGACGGGCCGGTTTTATTCACACCCGGATCGGTAACATGGCAGGTGCGGCATTGCGCGAAAACCATCTTGCCCGCGGCAGGATCGCCGGTCAGGCTGGCATTTTCAACGCCATCTTTGGTGCTAAGATCATCAGCAGCCGGTGGGCCGGTGTCGGCGGGGGTTGCTGCCACTTCCGGTTCCGCTGCCGGCATGGTTGCCTCAGCCTCGGTTGTGCTTGGTGCTGGCTCACTTGATTCAGAACCGCCGCCGGAACAGGCTGCAGTCAAAGCGGACAAAGCGACTACAGCAGCTACTGTTTTCATCCTGACCATATACTCTCCTATCGGGTTATGTTGACCCATATCAACAACTTAACTGTATAGTTTGGTTGACAGTGGATTGAAAGCGGCTTTTCTGTAGCCGACATGCAACTCTATGAAATATCGTCGTTTTTTACATCGGTTTCTTTCATGACTTTGCCGCGCAACCGTTGAACCAGAACATAGATCGCCAAAATCACGGGAATCGTGATCAATCCAATGAACAGTTCGGTTTGCGAACCGGAGGAAAATGCCGCCGCACCCTTTGTCATATAGGCGATCAGCCCGACGAGATAATAAGCGGCGGCGATGACCGACAATCCTTCGACCAAGGTCTGCAGCCGCAATTGCAATTGGGTCGACCGTTCCATCGATTCCATCAGTCGCAGATTCTGCGCTTTGATCCGGGTGTCGATGCGCACGTCCAACGTGTGCATGATGCGCGACACCCGTTCGGCGATCCGGTCAAGCCGCGTTTGAAAAACCGCGCATGTTCGGCGCGCGGGTATCAGGCGCCGCTCGGTGAATTCCTTCAGGCTCTGGAAGTTCGCCACTGGCTTGACGTCAAGCGCGTTCAATCGATCGGCGGCGACTTCTGCATAGGCGGTCGTCGCACTCAACCGGAACCCGGTCGCCGATCGGATGAGTTCCAATTGCGCGGAAATTTCGGCGAGCTGCTGCAGCAGCAAATCGTCATTATCTTCATCGGTGGCGCTGGCGACGCGCTCGGCATGATCGGATAGCCTCTGCTCCAGTTCATCGACCTGCGGACCATATTGCTGCACCGTGGGAAATCCCATCAGCGCCAAGTTGCGATAGTTGCCAAGCTCCTGCACCCGCTGGATGATCCGCCCGCGCTCGGCGTCGGACTTGTCGCCGCCCTGGACCAGCAGGCGTCCGTAGCCATCCTTGTGAATGCCGAAGTCCGACCATATCCGCAGGCCATCATTGACTTCACAATATATCAGGTCTTCCTCGACGATACCCATCGCCGACAGATTTTCTTCTACCAGACCAGGGTCGGAAAGCGTTTTGATCCGCGTCGCACGAATGACCGATCCCGGCCATTTTTCGAGCCAGTGTAGATAGGCATCGGTCTGTTTTCGGTTTAGCCGGGATGGTAAGATCAACGTCACCGTACTGGCTTCGGTGTGGCGTTCCCAGAGAAAGTAAATTCCGGTTTTGGTATGGGCAGAGGCGCTGCGTGGTGCAAGATGCCAGTCATCAAACGGCGGCTTGTCGGCAATCAGATGCTGGTCTTCGGACGTTCGTTGCTCTTCACCGATCAGCAATACCGATTGATAGATTTGGCAATCATCAGACACCGGCGCAAAGCGCCGCAGGTGCATTTCATCGACGGCCCACTGCCGTAGCGGATGGTTGGTGATCGACATTACCAGCCTTTATTGATGCTTTGCGCCCTTTTGTCTATTCCGAAAACCAAAATTGGATGCGACTATCTGACACTCAAAATACGGCATGATCCCCGCGTTCGGCTGTTGCCTCACCGCGCATCAGTTCGGCGTAATAATCGAACAGGGTTTCCGATCCTGTCGTCGGCGTTGCGGCGCTATCATAGCGGCCCTTTTCGGGGTCCCATAGGAGCATCGACTCGGTCGCATAATAGCGCCCGATGCGGGCAAGTCCGGCTTTTGCCTTGGCCGCCGGGATGAGCCAACCAATGATATCCAGGGTGGCAATTATCGCGTCGAGCAAACGAACCGGAACGCGAGTAAATTTTGGTTCTTTTCCGAGTAGCTCAAACAGCCGTTCGCCCTGCTGCTTTGGTGTGATCGGGTCGCCGGGTCCGCCGATCGGGAGTATCCTGTTTTGCAAATTTTCATTGTCCACGCAGTCCACCAGATAGGAACCCAAATCATTGTCGCTGATCGGCTTGCAAGCGGTCAACGTCCCGTCGCCAAATAGCAAGAAGGACTTGCCCATTTGCACCCGGTCCACCTGCCCGGACAAAGATTTGAAAAATGCCGTCGGCCTGACGATCGAATAGGTCAGTCCGGATTCGATCAGCGCTTTTTCAAAAGCGAGCTTGGCATGCTGAAAGGCGAGCAGCGGTTTCTGCACACAGATCGCGGATAGCAATATGAAATGCGGTACCCCTGCTGCTTTCGCTGCCTTCAGTGCCTCCAATTGAGCATCATGATCGATCGCCCAGGCGTCTTTCGGCACGCCGGTTCGCGAGGCCAAACAGGAAACCAGCGCATCAAATTGCTCCCCACGAAAGCCGTCATCGCGGAGGGATTTTTCGCAGGTCACATCGCCGAAACGCAGTTCGATGTCGGCCAAGGAGTCGCCGAAATCAAGCGGTACGGGCGTGTCGGACTGACCTTGCTTTTGTCGCAGGAAGCAGACCACTTCATGGCCACGGCGGACCAGCGCCCGCAGCGTCGCTCTGCCGATTGTGCCGGTGGCCCCCAAAAGAAACACGCGCTTCAACCGATCACCGTTCATCGCTGAACGTATAGGTCGGCTCTGTCGCGGATCGACCTTTGACCTGAATATCGGCCACTTTCCTGAACAACAGGGATGGTGCAGCGGCAACCGTGTTCCGGCCAACCAATATGTCGAACGCCTGCTCCTTGCACTGGCCTTCGAGGCGCGACGCGAGGTTGACGGCATCGCCGAGCACCGAATAATCGAACCGGCGGTCCGAACCCATATTGCCGACCACGCACGTCCCGGTGTTGATGCCAATGCCCATCCGGATAACCGGTACATTGGCTCCGGCGGGGAGCATTGTCTGGATGTCGCGATTGATCTGTTCCATCGCGGCGAGCATCTCGCGTGCCGCTTCCAGCGCGTGCAGGGCATGGTCGGGATCGTCCAGCGGCGCGTTCCAGAAGGCCATCACGCAATCGCCCATATATTTATCGATTGTCCCGCCATGCTGCAGGATGATGTTCGAAAGCGGCGTGAGAATTGCGTTTATCATCCGGGTCAGGCCCTGCGGATCGTCTTGCATCGCCTCTGAAATAGAGGTGAAGCCGCGGATGTCGGAAAAGAGAATGGTTAGCTCTCGGCTTTCTCCGCCGAGGTTTAGCAGGCTCGGATCATCGGCAATTTTCTGGACCATCTCTGGCGCCAGATATTGGCCAAAGGCATTTTGCACTTCCCGTCGCCGCCTCTGCTCACCGGCAAAATCGCGGGTAGCAATAGCCACGACGCCCAGCACGAGTGCGGCCGATGGGGCTACGGGCCCGATCCAGAAACGCCCATATTGCAGCATTAGCCAGCAACCGCCGACAATGGCGAGCAACGCCGCCGCCAGCAGCAAGGCCTTTTTGGCAGGGGATTTTGGGCGGGATAGCAGCAACGCAAGCGCGGCGGCCAGAGCGACAAGAAGAAGCGAGAACCGGCCGGGCGGTGTTCCAATAGACAGGCCGGTACGAAGATTGTCGAAAATGGTCGCCTGCACCTCGATCCCGGGAATCAGCTGGCGCGAACGCAATGTATAGGCGGTTTCGAACGCATCAATGCCGCCCGCAGCCACATCGGCATTGGCTTGCAACGCAAAGCCGATCACCACGATCTGATCCTTCAGATAGTCGGGCGGCAAAGAACCGGCAGGGTCGAGCGCCTGATAATAAGAGATGGTGGGATAGCTGCCCGCCGGCCCGAAATGCTGGATCCGGCGCAGGCCTTTGCTGTTCGGTGCCGCCTTCGTGCCAGTTGTCTCAAGCACTGTGGCCATAAAGCCATCCGGATAGCGCGGCATATTGCGCAATACGCCATCGCCGTCCATCGACAGGCTGGCAACACCCGAGCGGGCGCCTGCCTCGACAAATTTGGCCAGCGGTTCGGTTCGCACGAGCGTGCTCCCGTAGGGGCGCTCGATCAGGCTTTCATCGGCGGCGAGGATGATATCTGGTCCCATTGCATCCGCCAGTGCTTGATCCTGCTCGGGATCCGTCGGCTCGGCAAAAACGACGTCAAAAGCAATCGCCCTGGTTCCAGCATTACGCAGTTGGCGGATTAGCTCTGCATGTTGCGAGCGTGGCCATGGCCACTGCTGACCAATTGCTGCCATGCTGGGTTCGTCAATCGCGATCAGCGTGACCCCTGGCTGGTCGGGCAGCACCGGGTCGATGGTCGACAAATAGTCAAAGCTGCGCCCCTCAAGATCGCGCATGACCGTGGTGAGGCTCAGCAAACCGATCAGCAACGCGACCCCGGCAACTAGCATCGCGGCGGACAGCCGGTGGCGCGTTGCGAAGTTCTCGGTGATCCACGGTTTTGCCACTCAGAATCGCACCCTGACACCCGCAACCACCGTCAGCCGTGGTGCCGCGACGTCGGTAGCCGAGTCATATTGCTTGTCGAACAGGTTCAGCAGGGAAAGGTTGACCGCCAGTCGCCGGTCCAGCGGTTCCCATTCCAGCTTGGCATCTACCAGCATGACATCTTCAATCGGCAGGCCCAGATCGTCGTTCTGGCCACCGATATAGCTGCCCGACAATGTTGCTTTCAACCGGACTGGAGCCGGTACGCTCCAGACGATCGATGCGCGACCGAAATGGCCCGGGACGAACGGCAGCTGGTCACCCAGTTCATAAATACAGGCAAAGTTGAAACCCAGGCCAGCAGTGGCACAGCCATAGCTCGGTCCGATTGCCTGGCTGACATTGTCGCCGGACACAAACCCGCCTTCAATCGCGCTGTCGGTATAGGCATAAGCGGCGCGCAGTCCGATATTGCCGCCCAGCCAGAAATTGGCCTGCGCGCTGATCCGTTTGACCGAGACCGGAAAGCCGGTGATGTCGACGGGCAGATCGGGAATGGCATATTGAACAGCCTCCAGCTCCTGATCCTGATATTCGACTGTGGTGAACAGGCGATCGGACCATTCTGCATCCCAGCGAACGATCAGACTATCGCCGCGGCTTTGGCGAAAGCTGGGTGCCGAATTGGGTTGCAGGCCGACAATCGCAACGGGACGGAAGCTGAAGTCGAACAGGCCCCGGCTCTGGCGAATATATGCGGCACGCAGCCATTGCCCTTCGACCGGTTCGTAAGATGCACCGAGACGCCAGTTGAGCAATTCTTCGGAAAATCCGGCGATGTCGCGCGCGACCCCTTCGATCTGCCCCTGCAAGACCAGCGCTTCTACCGGATGGTAGCGCAGATCGAGATAGGCGCGGGCTTCGGTGGTGCGAAATTGAAACCCTGCCGGCGGCGTACCCGGCGCAACCAGGTCCTGCGCAAAATTATAGGCCGCGCTGAACAGATTGCTGCGTACATCGCTCCATTCCGCGCCTAACCGGACGTCCAGAGAGCCAATGCCCTTCGCGTAATTCGCGCTGAGATAGGTGAAGGAATCCCGGTCTCGCGTCAACTGGTCGGCAAATGGTTGGCCGCTTGTGGTGTCGATTGTGATGACATTCAATTGCGAGCTGCCAAAGCCGGCTGCGAGGGTCATCTGGTCGCGATAGCCAAATTCGTGATTATATAATCCGAACAGGAAGTTCCGGTCCTTCTCGCGATCTTCTTCCAGTTCAAAGCTGTTGTCGAAACCAGCAAGAATATTCGTTTCGGACAGGCCTTTGTCGTGGTTCAATTCGGCATTGATCACCAGACTGTCGGACGGAGTCAGCTCCAGCCCGACATAGCTGCTCAGGAACCAGCTTTCACCGCCGCGCCGGCGAGAGAACGGGCTGATGTCCGGACGACGGCGATGATCGGTGACATCGGTATAATTGCCGCGCAGCCAGATCGCCGTGGGCAGGGGTGCATCAAAGATCGTGTCGAGCCCGGCGCTGACGCTCTTCTGGTTGCGCAGATTTTCGTCCAGCATCGCCACGCCGATGTTGGGTTCGACGAAATTGCCATTATCGAAGCGCAGGCGTCGCTTGGAACTGGCCACACTCAGCGGATCAAGAGCAACCCCTTGGAGAAAACTCGACAGCCGGTCGAAATTTTGCGCCTGCTGGGCATTGTAGCTGCCATCGGGATTGCGGATCAGGAACGGACCGGGAGTCTGGTTGATTGCCTGATCGAAATAGCTCGACGGGGTAAAGCTGTCGAACACGCGGTCGGCATAATAGCGGCCCCAGCCTTCCAGATCGAGAAAGCGAAAGGCCTGCGAGACCAGACTGCCGGTTTCCCGATTCTCGGAAAGATTGACATATTCACCGCCGCGCGCGCGATAGCGGTCCAAAGCCTCGCGCGCATTCGCAATTGCATCATCGGCAGCAAAATCATGCAGAGCAACACCGGTGCGGGCGAGGGGGATGGCCGGGTTATAGGGATCGAGCCGATCGGCGGTATCGAGCTGCTGTTCGGCCAGCCCCGGCTCGCCCAGTTCGTGCTGTACTTGCGCCAGACCGAGGAAGCCCATGCCGTAATCCGGATTATGGGCCGATGCCGCCAGCGACGCCGCCAGCGCTTCTTCCTGCCGGTCCTTGCGCCGCCAATATTGCGCCAGCGCATTGCCTGCGAGGGCATTGCCGGGATCCATTTCCAGCGCCTTGTCGATCTCCACCTTAGCGGCGCTTAATTTATTCTGCTCGAGCAATATCTCGGCCCGCATGCTGACCAGTTCCGCGTCATAGGGCCGGGCCGTCAGCGCCTTTGTTACAAGGCGGTCGGCTTCGTTGAGGCCGCCAATCGCCATCCAGTTTTTCGCCTGCGCTTTCTGGGCGAGAAAATTATCCGGATCCGCCGCCAGTATCGGTTGCAACAGGTCGCGGGCCGCCTTCGGGCTGCCGCGATAATCGCGCAGCAGATCGGCTTCGCCAATCGCCAGAGTGACGTCGGCAGGAAAAGCGGCACGGGCTTGCGCTATCGTCGTGATCGCTTCATCTGCATTACCGAGCAATGCCTGCACATCGGCCTTGGCCTGATACAGTGATGTCGCATCCGGAAAGGCGGTCAGCCCTTCATCCGCGATTTGCCTGGCAGCTTGCAGATCACCATCATATGCGGCGATCAGGGAGCGCGCGAGATAGCTTTCGACCGTCGAGTCCAGACTGGGCGGTGACGGCATCTCGCCCAATTGTACCGCAGCAATATAGCGGCCATAGGCACCCGCGGCGCGGTCGGCCGGATTGTCTGACCGGGCGAGATCGGCGAACTGCCGCGACGCTGCTTCCCAATCCCCTTCGGCGCCCGATTGCCGTGCTTGAAGAAAGGGTTCGCTCTGATTGCCTATTAAATCTAGTCCGCTGGCGAGATTGACGAAATAGAGCATCTGCTCACGGCCGGTCGGGTTGACCAATACAGTCCGTGTCGGTGCCTGACCGCGCAACACCGATGCTGCTTGCCCCGCCTCAACCGTGAGCGATCCCGCTTCGTTCGACAGTTCGACGACGCCCGAAAACACCTGCAACTGGCTGGAATTGTCATCCGCCGTGATCGCCCATTCCGTGCCCCGGATAGCGGCGGTTGCCGACGGTGTCTCGATCGACAGATTGCTTCGTTTGCGCGGGCTGCGGCCCCATGCACGACCGCGCTGCAGCGACAGGGTCGATGGCCCGCTCTTGCTGACCAGCCGCACGACCATCACACTATTTCTACCCAAACGGACCTGGGTGCCGTCGGCAAAGACGATCGCCAGCGTACCTGCGGGATTTGTCCGCAAAACGTCGCCCGCCTTGAGATCTTGTTGGGTGACTGCCCGTTGCCAGGTCTTTCTCGGCAGCAAAGTCGCCTGCTCGCCACCCTTGGTCGCTGCAATCTGTCCGGAGAGGGGGGCTGGCCGCTTCAAAAGCTGCGCATCAGCCGCGTGCGGAGAAGCGAATGGCGCTAGCAGCGCGATCAGGCAGAATGATTGGGTTTTTCCCAGTTTCATGGTCTGTTTTACCCCCGGACCTAATGAATATCGGCGATACTTGGCGGCATTGCGCGCAATTAGCAATGTTGGATGTCGGATTAAAGGGGATGATTTGCCTCGAAAATAGAGAAATTTGGCTAATCGCTTGTGATCAATGCGCAGCAGCTACACCGTAACGTGAGAACGCATGTTGGAGCCAAAGGTCGGGCGAAAAAGATACTCACACACGCGATAGTGAGTATTGACAATGGGATAGGATGTGGCTTAAGCGCTGTTGCAGTGAGTGACAAAGAGCACTGACTTGGAGGAGAGGTTCACATGAAAGCTACGTTTTTTGCGTCTGCGTCGGCAGTCGCTTTGTTCGCGCAACCCGTATCGGCCCTGGCCCAGTCGGCCGAGCCACCCGCTGACAGCACAGCAAAGAATGAGCGACGGGGGGACAAGGAAATCATTGTCACCGCCACCCGCCGCAGCGAACGAATTCAGGATATTCCGATCAGCGTTACCGCTTATGCGCAGGAGGATCTCGATGATCTCGGTATCGTCGGCTTTGAAGGCATTGCGCAGAACACACCGGGAATCGTCGTCAACCGGCCGACCCAGAATTTTAACAATTTTACCAGCCGCGGGATCAACACCAACGGCTATAGCGCCGGCCTGCAGAGTGCGGTCGCCATCTATGTCGACGAGCTGCCAATTTCGGCGAACGGCAACTCGACCATTCTTGACCCCAATCTCTATGATGTCGAGCGGGTTGAGTTTCTCCGCGGACCGCAGGGCACCTTGTTTGGATCGAATTCGCTGGCAGGCGCGATGCGGATCATTACGAAAAGTCCCGATCTGGACGAATTTCAGGCGTCGGCCAGCGCCGACCTTGGCCTGACCGGCTCCAATACGGTGCGCCAGCGCTATAATGCGATGATCAATATCCCGATCATGACCGATGAGATGGGCCTGCGCGTCACCGGCTATTATCGCAACGAGGACGGCTGGGTCGACAATGTCGGCACCGGCGTCAAGAACTCCAACAGCCTCGAAGCCTATGGCGGACGTGCGATCCTGATGATGCAGCCGAGCGATCGCACGAAAGTGAAGCTGCTGGCCTCTTATGAAAAAAGCAAGCCGGCGGATTCCGGGCTGACCAATCCGAATCTTGGCGAGTTCACGCGCCGGTCCGATCGGCCCGACCTGTTCCAGGGCGAGCTCACCAACTTCAATGTGACCATCAACCATGAGTTCGATTTCGCTGAGCTGATCAGCTCGACGACATTGTCGACTTATGACGCATCCTTCTATGTTGATCTGGCCGGAACCTTCGCCCAGGCCTTCCCGTTCGCGCTCGACGCCTATGGCTATGACGATCTGTTCGTCCAGGAGACGAGGCTGGTGTCGCGCACTTCGGGTCCGATCGAGTGGGTCGCCGGGTTCTTCTATTATGACAAAAGACGCGCCGTGGACTTTGCTTATCGCTCCACGCCCGAATATCTTGCGGCACGCCGGCTGACCGGACTGCCGGATGAATATTATCAGCGTTTCAATTCTTATACTGATCAGAGCGAGATCGCCGGGTTCGGCGAATTGACCTATCGCTTCAGCGACAGTTTCTGGGTCACTGGTGGCCTGCGCTACGGCAGCACAGAGGTGCAAACCATCACCCGGGGCGGTGGCTATAACAGCAACTATCTTACCCTCGCCTTCTTCGGCCTGCAAAACCTGCCGGTGACAATCACCCCGATTGCCTACGCCGAAGGGTTGAAGGTCAAGGATGACCGTCTGTCATACAAGGCCAGCGTCTCCTGGAAACCAAACTCGGATCTGACCACCTACGCGACCATATCGACCGGTTTCCGGACGCCGGTTGTCAACGCGCGGGCCGGCCTGGTCAGTACCATAAATCCGAATGATCTCGTCATTCCCGACGGTGCGAATTCAGACAGCGTGACCAACTATGAAGTCGGGATCAAGGGCAGCTGGCTCGGTGGAGACCTGACCGCCAATCTTGCGGCTTATTATATAGACTGGAAGAATATCCAGGTTCAGGCCAACCGCGTTTCGGACTCGATCCAGTTTGCCACCAATATCGGTGGTGCAGAAAGCTATGGCCTCGAGTTCGAATTTCTGGCGCGTCCGCTTGATGGTTTGAGCCTTGCGGTCAATGGCTCGTTCAACCGGGCGAAGGTGACAGAATTGTCCGCAGTCGAAGCAGCCATCTCTGGCGCCGTTCCCGGCGTTCGGCTAGCGTCGCCGCATTTCCAGGGGTCCAGCACATTGCGCTATGACTTTTCGATCGGCAACGGCAAGTCGGCCTTCGCTGCCATCAATGCATCGCATGTCGGCTCGTTCCCGAACCAGTTCCCGAATGTGCCGGGCAATCCCAATGCGGTCAGTCCGACCTATGATTTTACCGAGGCCTGGACCAACGTGAATCTCTTTGCCGGGGTGAAGCTGGGATCGCTCGACCTGACCGCCTATGTTGAGAACGTCTTCGACGATTCATCGATTACCTACATCCACCCTGAAGCGTTCCTGGATGGTCGCTATGCCCGACTGCGTCCGCGCACGGCCGGCATTCGCGCCAACTATCGCTTTTGATGCACAGTCGTAGAAAGGACGGTCCGCGATGATCCGTCGGTTGCCATATTTCGCTATCCTGCTGGCGGCACTCGTTCCGGGGCAAGCGGTCGCAAAGGATGCTCTGGTGGAAGCGCCAGCAGGTACCGTACGTGGTTCGGTAGAGCGCGATGTCCAGGTGTTTCGGGGTATTCCCTATGCGATTCCGCCGGTCGGGGACCGGCGGTGGTCGCCGCCGCAGCCACTCCCGGTCTGGGAAGGGGTACGCGACGCAGATAAATTCGGCGCCGCCTGTATGCAACCGGGGCCACGCGGGCCGAGTATCTACGCCTGGGATTTGCCAGCGATGAGCGAGGATTGCCTGACGCTCAACATCTGGGCGCCGGAAAATGCTACAAATGCGCCGGTCTTTGTCTGGATCCATGGCGGGTCGCTGACGACCGGGTCCGGCGGCGACCCGCTCTATGACGGCAGCACGCTGGCCAAGCGCGGTATCATTGTGGTGTCGATCAACTATCGGCTCGGCGCGCTGGGCTATTTGGCCCATCCGGCGCTCAGCGCCGAATCTCCGGAGCAGGTCTCCGGCAATTATGGTCTGCTCGACCAGATCGAAGCGCTCCGATGGATCCAGCGCAACATCGCCGCCTTCGGCGGTGATCCGGGAAAGGTTGCCGTTGCGGGCGAGTCTGCCGGTGCGCTCAGCGTGATGTATCTGATGACAGCGCCCGAGGCGCGAGGGCTGTTCCACAAGGCGATCGCGGAGAGCGCTTATATGGTCTCTGCGCCGGCGCTGCGCGACAAGCGCAATGGCATGATCCCCGCCGAACAGCAGGGGCTGGCGCTTGCTGCAAGTCTGGGTGCGACCGATATTGGGGCGCTTCGTGCGATGGATGCGAAGGACATCGCCAACAAGGCACCGGCCAGCGGCTATTTCCCGTTCCCAAACATTGATGGCAAAAATGTGCCGCGCCAATTGGTCGACAGCTTCGATCGCAACGAACAGGCGCCGGTCCCGATCTTGGCAGGCTTCAACAGCGGCGAGATCCGCTCGCTACGCTTCCTACTTCCCAAGCCACCCGCGAATGCGGACGCCTATGAAGCGGCAATTCGCGCCAGCTACGGCGAGTTCGCGGACGCCTTCCTCGCGCGCTACCCGGCGAAGAATATGGAAGAAAGCATGCTGGCTGCGACCCGGGATGCGATGTACGGCTGGACCGCCCAGCGTCTGGTGTCCAACCAGTCGGCGCTGGGTCTGCCCGCCTATCTATATTATTTTGATCACGGCTACCCGGCGACTCAGAAATGGAATCTGCATGCATTTCACGCTGCCGAGCTGCCGTTTGTCTTCGACACTGCGGGCAAGACACCACCCCTGTGGCCAAAAATACCAGACAATCTGGCGGAGCGGAAAATGATCAGGGCGATGGGCGATTATTGGGCAAGCTTTGTCAAAGGTGGCAATCCGCGCGCAGACGGACAGCCCGACTGGCCGGACTATGCCAACGAGAACGGTTTCATGCATTTCGCCGACGTTCCCCGCGCCCGCCACAAGCTACATCCGGGGACGGCGGTGCTTCACGAAGCGGTCGTGTGCCGTCGCCGGGCTGCTGGCGACATTCCGTGGAACTGGAACGTCGGGGTGGCGTCGCCGCCCCTGCCAGCCAAAGCCGAGGGGTGCTAATGATCGACGGTTCAATGCAGGATTATGCACTGACGCTCGACAAATTTCTCTCCCACGCTGCAAAATGGCACCCCCTCGGCGAGGTGGTGTCAGCAGCTGCGGATGGATCACTCGAACGTATCGGCTATGCATCGCTATATCAGCGGGCGCGAACAGTTTCAGGCGCCCTGCACAGGTTGGGTGTGCGCGGTGGCGACCGGGTTGCGACGCTGGCGTGGAACAGTCAGGGACATTTTGAAAGCTGGTACGGCATTATCGGCATGGGGGCGGTGTGCCATACGCTCAATCCGCGCCTTACGGCAAAAAACCTGGGCGCCATGCTGGCGCAGTCCGAGGCCAGCATCCTGTTGGTCAGCCCCGATCTTCTGGAGCTGGCGCAAGCGGCTTGCATGGAAGGCGGTGTGATCAGACATATCCTGCTTCTCGACGATAACGGTGCGGCGATTGATGCCGAGGGCCCAGCGGTCAGCATTGGTTCGCTGGAGACAGAGATGGCGGGGACATCGTCGGACATCGAGTGGGGGCAGTTCGACGAACATACGCCGTCCGGACTGTGCTTTACGTCCGGTACCACCGGAGCACCGAAAGGTGTCACCTATACCCATCGAGGCTGCTATCTTCATACGATGCGGCAGTTGAGCGCCGATGTCATGGGCGTGCGCGGCCATGACTCGGTGCTGGCGGTCGTGCCGATGTTTCATGCCAATGCCTGGGGCCTGCCGTTCACGGTTCCTGCGGTCGGTGCAAAACTGGTATTGCCCGGTCGCCATAGCGAAGGTGCGCATCTGGCCGCCCTGATCCGGTCCGAAGGCGTGACTCTGGGGGTGGGCGTGCCGACTGTCTGGCTGGGCCTGGTAGAGCATCTCGAAAGCGAGGGCGGCGAGGTGCCTACGCTCGAACGCATTCTCGTCGGCGGCGCGTCGATGCCGCCCGCGCTGATGGCACGTATCGAGAAAAGACTGGGCGCCGAGGTGCAGACCAGCTGGGGCATGACCGAATTGTCACCACTCGGCACGGCGGCTGTTCCTGGTGATCCCGAACGTCGGGCAAGCGTTTCGGGCAGACCGGCCATTGGCATAGACCTGCTCCTGACCGACAGCGACGGGCGTCCGCATGATGATCAGCGTGGACCGGAGGGACATTTGCGCGTCCGCGGCCCGAGTGTCGTTGAGCGCTATTTTGGCGAAGCGGGCCCGGCAACCGACGCAGATGGCTGGTTCGACACCGGCGATCTTGCGCGCATCGCCACCGACGGCAGCTTGAAGATTACCGGTCGTGCCAAGGATCTGATAAAGTCGGGCGGCGAGTGGATCAATCCCGCCGAGATTGAATCACTGGTCGGCGCGCTGCCGCAGGTGTCGCTTGTCGCAGTGATTGGCCGGACCGATCCGAAATGGGGGGAGCGGCCTATTCTGCTGGTCGAGACAGCCAACGGATCGATCAATGACGAGGAGCTGCTCGCGCCGTTGCGCGAGGGCGTGGCGTCCTGGTGGATTCCCGATGCGATCATCCGCCTCGATCGGATGCCCCTTGCGGCCACCGGCAAGATCGACAAAATACAATTGCGGGCGGATTACGGATAAGTGTAGGGCAGTGATGGCCGCAAACATGATTGTGCAGAAGGAATTGAACTTGGCGTCAAAGGCAAAAACTGCGGTGAAGAAATCGTCGAAGGCGGAGCAACGCGCCGAGATGATGGAGCAGATTCTGGATACTGCGGAATTCCTGTTTGCCACGCACGGCTTTTATGGCGTGACGTTGAAGGACGTAGCCAAGCAGGTCGGCGTACACCACACTTTGCTCAACTATTATTTCGACGACAAGCAGACTTTGTTCGACGCGGTGTTTGCGCGCCGTGCGGTTGTGACGATTGAAAAACGGATGCAGGCGCTGGACGATTACGACCGCGCTGCTGGCGACAGTCCGACGGTAGAGGGCGCGCTGCACGCGTTTCTCGATACCGATCTCGACCTTTATATCGAAGGCGGCGAAGGCTGGAAAAACTACGGTGCGTTCGGTGCGCAGGCGTCGAACAGCCCGGATGGCGCGGAATATATGGATAAATATTTCGACCCGGTGGTGTTGCGGCTGATCGATATACTCAAGAAGGCGCTGCCGGATGCCGCCGAAGAGGATATTTTCTGGGGCTATCATTTCGTCACCGGTGCGCTGATGCTGACGCTCGCGCGGACCGGTCGGATCGACAAATTGTCAAATGGTCTGTGCCAGTCGGAAGATTATTCCGCGGTGAAGCAGCGGATGGCGCGCTTTATGGCCGCCGGTTTTAAGGAAATCTGCGAGCAACGGAAACAGACGAAGGACTGAGGGAGAACACAGCATCCGCCAGGGTTTAGGTGCGGGTGTTTCACTCACTCACAAGTGAGTTACTGTAGGGCCCGGATCGGCAATGATGAGACCATGGAGCCGACCGGTGAAGGCACAAAGGACGCATGCGGACACATAGTGGTGATCGCAACGCATGAATAGAATGAGGGCAGGGGAGGCGGCCAAAAAGCTAGCAACCCTGGCAGGATAAATGGGAGAAGAGATGTGGCTACCGATACCGATGCTTTGCCGGATGGCTTAGGCAAGAAGCAGAACGAGAAGCTCGTTATCACCGCTTCGTCCCTGGGGACGGTGTTCGAATGGTATGATTTCTATCTCTACGGCCTGCTCGCAAGCGTCATTTCCGCAAAGTTTTTTTCGGGGGTCAATGAAACCACCGGTTTCATCCTTGCCCTGTTGGCCTTTGCCTCGGGTTTTGCCGTCAGGCCGTTTGGCGCGCTGGTCTTTGGCCGGATCGGAGATATTGTCGGACGCAAGAAAACCTTTCTTGTCACCATGGCGATCATGGGCCTGTCGACCTTTGCCGTAGGCCTGCTTCCGAGTTATGAGAGCATCG
>PFJE01000039.1:1041-17603 GCA_002783865.1 Sphingomonadales bacterium CG_4_10_14_3_um_filter_58_15 | reverse complement strand
TGCCGATCGGGCACATCCGTATGGAAGAGGGCACGCGTCTGCGCACCGGTGACCATGAATGGCGGGTGATGATCGGCAATGGTCACACCCCCGAACATGCCTGTTTGATCGATGACACAGCGAAAGTGATGATCTCAGGCGACCAGATCCTGCCCCGGATCACCTCCAATATTTCGACCATGCTCAGCGAACCGACCAGCGATCCGCTCGGCGAATGGCTGGCCAGCATCGCCCGGTTCCGCGCCGAACTGGACAATGACCTGCTCGTTCTTCCCGCCCATGGCCGTCCGTTTCTTGGCGCGCATCAGCGGCTCGACGCGCTGGCGGAACGCCATAATGAAGCGCTGGATGATCTGGAGCAGGGCCTGCGCGAAAGCCCCAAGCGGGTGGTCGACAGCTTTCCCTATCTGTTCCGTCGTCCGATCACCCCCGACGTCATCGGCATGGCCAGCGGCGAGGCGATGGCGACGCTCCGGCACCTGCAATATACCGGCCGCGCCCAGCTTGAAATGAAGGACGGCACGGCCTGGTACAGCGCCGCCTAGTCAGCGCGGTTTAGCCGATCGCCGGCTTGGCATCGGGCGGCGGTTCAACGCCGCTGCTGTGGCAGTGCAAGGCATAGCCCCGCAGGAAGATCGCCAGCGCGATCAGCGCTATCAATCCCGCCAGCCCAAACGGCGCGCCCGGCAAATAATAGGGCGCATTGGCCACGGTAAAGGCCGCAAAGACCGCAGTGAACATCGGCGGGCCGATAACCGAACCCAGACTCTGCAGGCTGGCAACTGCGCCCTGCAACTCGCCCTGCGTCTCGTCCGAGACCGCCTTGCTCATCAGGCCGTTGAGGGATGGCTGGAATAGCCCCTGCATGGCGCCGATCGGAATCGCGAGGAAAATCATCCAGCCTTGTTCCGGGCCGGCAATGACATAAGCAATGGTGCTGATTGCCATGCTGAACGCGGCAATGATGACCGCCTTGCGCTCGCCAATGCGCGGGATCAGATAGCGGATCAGCAGGCCCTGGACCAGGGCAGCGCCAACACCGACCAGCGCCAGCGCCATGCCGACGGTGAAGGCACTCCAGCCGAACGCTTCGATCGCGTAGAAGGCAAAGATGATCGGATAGACGATATGACCGATCATCCAGACCAGCAGCGCTCCCGCATACCACAGAACCACCCGGTTTTGTCCGCTGAGCCCTTTAAGCGCGACGAAGGCATTGGCCCGGGCCATCTGAAACTTCCGCCGTTTCTCCTCCGGCAGGCTTTCCCGCAACATGAAGAAACCGAATATCAGATTGATCGCGGCGAGCGCCGATGCGGCGAAGAACGGCAGGCGAACATGATATTCACCCAGCAACCCGCCCATCGCCGGTCCGATAATGAAACCCAATCCGAACGCTGCACCGATCAGACCGAAATTCTGCGATCGCTTCTCGGGCGGGGAGACATCGGCAACATAGGCATAGGCGGTGCTGAAACTGGCTCCCATGATCCCGGCAACGATCCGTGCGACGAACAGCCAGAGCAATGACGGCGCAAAACCCATCAGCGCATAGGCAATCGAATAGCCGCCCAGCGCCCCCAGCAACACCGGTCGCCGCCCGTAACGGTCCGACAGATTGCCGATGACCGGGCCGAAGAAAAATTGCATGATGGCATAAGCGAAGGCCAGCCAGCCGGCATCGACAGCGGCGGCAGACAGGCTGTCGCCGGTGATCTGCGTGATCAACTCCGGCAGCACCGGCATGATGATGCCAAAGCCGATCATATCGATTAGAACCACCAGAAAAACGAAGGTGATCGAAGCCTTCACGGCCTCGGGCGTTTCTGGTTTCAATGCGGTGCTGCTCATAGTCTCCGTTAGCAACAGCCGAGGAAAATCACCAACGCCTTTTCGCCAGAATTTTTGGGGAATTTCCCGGAATTTTCATTGTCAGTTCACACCGCTTCACTTACACGAATGTCAATGACTGAAACATATCCCGACCAGCCTACGATCTGGCAATCGCATTATAATCACCCCACCCCGTGGGATCAGGTCTACCCACCGCTGTCGATGCCCGGCATGTTCTTCCGCTCGGCCGGGCGGCGCGGCGATGCCAATCTGCTCGACTTCATGGGCCGCAAATATAGTTATCGCGAGGTTGCGGCGGCCGTGGGGCGTGTGGCCAAAGGGCTGCAGGATTTGGGCGTCGGAAAAGGCGACCGGATCGGTCTCTATCTTCCCAATGTCCCGCATTATGTCAGCGCTTATTTCGGCGCGATGGCGATCGGCGCGACGGTCGTCAACTTCTCGCCGCTTTATACGGTCGATGAACTGAACCACCAGGTGGAAGACAGCGGCACAAAGATCCTGTTCACGCTTTCCGCCACGGCCCTGTTTCCCAATGCCTATGCGGTGCTGGAACAGTCGAGCCTCGAACGGCTGGTGGTGGGCAGCATCTCCGGCGCGCTGCCGCCGGCCAAGGCGCTGTTCTATTCGCTGTTCAAACGCAAGGAAATCAGCCCGCAACCCGACGACGACCGGATCACGCCGTTTTCCGACCTGATCAGCAACGACGGCGATTTCAAGGCCCCCGATATCCAGCCGGAAAAGGACATTGCGCTGCTGCAATATACCGGCGGCACCACTGGTACGCCAAAGGGTGCGATGTGCAGCCACCAGAATCTGACCGCCAATGCACGGCAGATCAATGATATCGATCCGTATCTCGACGAGGTCGACCGTCTGATGGGCGTGCTGCCGTTCTTCCATGTGTTCGCCAACAGCGCCGTGCTCAACCGGACGATCCAGCGCGGCGGTGAGATTGTCATGCTACCGCGCTTTGACGCCAAACAGACATTGAAGGCGATCTCGCGGACCAAGATTACCGCTATGCCCGGCGTACCGACCATGTATCAGGCGTTGCTCGATCATGCCGATATCGACAAGACCGATTTTTCGTCGCTCAAGGTCTGTGTCTCGGGCGGCGCGCCCCTGCCGCTGGAGCTGAAGAAAAAGTTCGAGGCCAAGACCGGCGCGAAACTGGTCGAAGGCTATGGTCTCACGGAAAGCTGCGGCGTGGTCAGCGCCAATCCCTATGTAGGGCTAAACAAGTCTGGCACGATTGGTCAACCGGTGCCCGGCACAGTGGTCAAGCTGGTCGACAAGGGTGATCCGACAAAACCGGCTCCGGAAGGCGAGCCAGGTGAGTTGATATTCTCTGGACCGCAAGTGATGCAGGGCTACTGGAATTTGCCAGAAGAAGATGATCAGGTCTTTATCGACGGTTTTCTGCGCACGGGCGATGTCGCGACAATCGACGAGGATGGCTATATCAAGATCGTCGACCGTCTCAAGGACATGATCGCGGTCGGCGGTTTCAAGGTCTTTCCCAGCCAGGTCGAGGAAGTATTGTATAGGCACGACGCGGTCAAGGAAGCCCTCGTGATCGGCGTCCCGGACGCCTATCGCGGCGAGAGCCCCAAGGCCTATGTCTCGCTGGAACCGGACGCAAGCGTGACCGGAGAAGAACTCAAAAACTGGCTGAACCCGCAACTCGGCAAGCACGAACGAGTAGTCGATGTCGTGATCCGCGACAGACTGCCAAAAACCATGATCGGCAAGCTCGATCGCAAGGCGTTGCGGGACGAGGAGCTGGACTAGCGCCGACCGGTCAACGGCCATGCCCGCACTTGCCAGATCCGGCAGTCATCCCCGTGCGCTGCGCGCGGCCAATATCCGCTTGTTGCGGGCTTCGACGGCGCGGAACGCTGTGAACACGCCGAGGTTGGGATCGGTCATGCCGCTCTGGCCGAGATTTTCCAGCTGTTCGTAGAACCAGTAGATAACGGCAAAACTGGCAACCGCCTTGACCATCTGAAAACGCATGAGAAAGCCCAGCCAGCCGGGCAGCAGGCTGAGATGGTCCTCATAGCGCGGTAATGTTTCCAATCCTTCCAGCAATTGTTGTGGCGCATCGGTCATCACGCACATCGGACGACCCAGGCCGATCAGATCGGCGGCGCCGCTGGCCAGCGCGGACTCCATCGCCGCGCGGGTACGAAACCCGCCGGTCACCATCAAGGGTACCTTCACTGCCGCCTGCATCGCCTTGGCAAAATCGACGAAATAGGCCTCGCGCGCCTTCGTTGATGGCGCAACATTCTGCTCCTCTTTCTCTTCCATCCCGTCGGCACCCATCAAAGCGGGCTGTTCGTAAGTGCCGCCGGATATTTCGACCAGATCGACGCTGGCCGCCTCCAACCACTGCACCACCTGCAGGCTGTCCTCGAAATTGAACCCGCCTTTCTGGAAGTCGGCGCTGTTCAGCTTCACTGAAATCGGAAAATCGGGGCCAACGGCAGCCCGGGTCTTGGCAACCGCAGAAAGCAGAAAGCGCGCACGGTTCTCCAGACTGCCGCCATATTTGTCGCTGCGCTGGTTGGACCGCGGACTGAGAAAGCTGCTCAGCAGATAGCCATGCGCGGCATGAATCTGGGCACCCGTGAAGCCCGCCTCCTGACAGGTCTTGGCCGCGAGCGCGAAGCCGTCGACAAGCTCTTCAATCTCGGCGATCGTCAGTGCGACCGGCTCACCAAATTGCCCCCCGGGCAATCCCAATTTGACCGCCGAGGGTGCTTTGGGATGCGGGTTGACGTTGCTTTGCGTCTGTCTGCCGCCATGGCTGATCTGCGCCCAGAAATGGTTGCCGTTACGGGTCGCGGCTTGCGCCCAGCTTTTCAGCGCCGCCATCATCTCGGCATCCGCTTCCTGATCGATAACGACATTGCCCGGGCGTTCCAGATGATCCCGGTCAATCTGGATATTGCCGCTCAGTAACAGCCCGGCACCGCCATCGGACCACAGGCCGTACAGCCGTTCCAGTTCTGCCGTGGGCACACCGTCCGGGGTTGCCATGCCCTCGGTCATCGCGGCCTTGGCGAGGCGGTTGGGGAGGGTGGATCCACAGGGAAGGGCCAGTGGATCGGCAAGGGAGATGGTCATGTTGATAGGCCCCGAATGTGGATTGCGATTAAAAACTGATTCTGTCCCATATTGCAATATATCGCAAGTGCAAGCGCGCGTTTCCGACATAAAGCACCAAAAAACCGGCTATTTGGCTTTTGCGATAAATAGGTTATAGTGTTTCTAACCGATCGCGCGGGGGCAAACTTCCGGCGATCGTTGGAGATGATATTCTGAGGGGAATGGAAATGGTCGCAACAGCGTCTCGAAAATCAGTTAGCAAGGATCATGCACGACAAAGCGTGCAGCATGTTGGCGTCCGCTGGGACAAGAAAATGAGCAACAATTGCGCGGCGGCGCTGCTGGTATACACCTTGATGCAAATTTTCTTTGTACTCGGCTTCATTGAGGCCAAGGGCATGTCGATTGCCCCTTATTTCGGTCTGATCCTGCTGGTCGCAGTCATCATTCCCTTCTGTCGCAATTTTGAAAAACGCTGGATGACGATCAACAACAGTGGCTTGTCCGAGCAAAGCATCGCCGCCAAGTTCCGTACCGATCAGGTGATGTTATGGCTTTTGGCCCTCGGGCTGCCGTTGCTCTTCGCCGGTTTGATCAAGACTATTGGAGCGATGGTTTAAAATCCACGCTCCGAATTGCGGCGATCGTTTCTCCGCGATTTAGCAGCCGATCGTTGACCTTGCAGGGCGTCGCACCTATGTCCGGCGCATGCTAAAACCTTCCGAAGCGCAGGATCGCGCCGACGCCCTTATTTCCCAAGCCAAAAAAGCCGGTGCCGATGCCGCTGATGCTATCTATGTGTGCGATGCATCAACCCAGGTCCAGATGCGCCTTGGCAATCTGGAAGACGTCGAACGATCCGAAGGCGAGGAAATCGGCCTGCGGGTGTTTGTCGGCAAGCGATCGGCAACCGTGTCGTCATCCGATATGGATCCGGTCATATTGTCCGCGCTCGTCGGACGCGCCCTGGATATGGCTAAGGAGGCACCGGAAGACCAATATGCCGGCCTGGCACCGGAAGAATTGCTGCTGAAAACCGAACCCCATCCAATCGAAGGCGATGACGGCCAAAACCCCGAGCCCGAGCTGTTGCGCGAACTCGCGCTAAAGGCAGAGGATGCGGCGCGGTCGGTTGCAGGTGTAACAAACAGTGAAGGCGGCGGGGCCAGCGCGGGTCGCAGCATCGTTGCCGTGGCGACGAGCCATGGTTTTTCCGGTTCCTATTCCACCAGCGGCTATAGCCTGTCGGCGAGCGTCATCGCCGGAGAAGGCGACGGCATGGAACGTGACTATGCCTATGACAGCACCCGCTTTCTCGAAGATATGCAATCGCCCGAGAAAATCGGTCGGGAAGCCGGCGAGCGCGCCGTTTCACGGCTCAACCCGGTCAATTTTCAATCCGGCGCGATGCCCGTCGTCTATGACCCCCGCGTCGGCAACAGCCTGCTTGGTCATTTCATCGGCGCGATCTCGGGCAGCGCCATCGCCCGCAAAACCAGCTTCCTGCTCGATGCGCTCGATACCGAGGTATTTGACAGCGCCCTGACCATCATCGACTGTCCGCATCGCAAGCGCGGCCTCCGGTCCAAGGCGTTTGACGGAGAAGGTTTGCCGACCGCCAAAACCAAATTGATCGACAATGGCCGCCTGACCCAATGGATCATGGAAAGCGCTTCGGCGCGCCAGCTGGGCCTGCAGCCGACCGGCCATGCCTCGCGCGGGGTCGGTGGCGCTCCGGGTGTCAGCGTGACCAACCTGCATATGGGCAATGGCTCGGTCAGCCAGGCCGAGTTGATCAAGGATATCAAACATGGCGTTTATATCACCGAGTTGATCGGCATGGGCGTCAATCCGGTCACCGGCGATTACAGCCGCGGCGCGGGCGGGTTCCTGATCACCGATGGCGAGATCGGGCCGCCGGTGTCGGAAATCACCATTGCCGGCAATCTCAAAGACATGTTCAAGAGCCTGATCGCAGCCGATGATCTGGAATATCGCTATAGCGTCAATGTGCCGACCCTGCGCACCGACAGCATGACAGTGGCTGGCGGTTGACTAATCCGTTAGTGGTGAGCCTGTTGAACCACGTCTATCGGACCATAAGCGCCCTTTACTAGGCTCGGGGCTGACGGAGAACCACTTGACTGACATCGATTTTGATCGGGTTGTTGCCATTGCACGCGAAGCGGGCGCGCTTGCCATGCGCCACTGGGCGCTGGGCCGGAAGGAATCCAATATCTGGGAAAAATCGCCTGGCCAGATTGTCAGCGATGCCGATCTGGCGGTCGACCGCTTCTTGCGCAGCGAACTGGAGAAGCTGGTGCCCTCGGCGGGCTGGCTGTCGGAAGAGACGCATATCGATAACAGCGGCGCCGGCGCCGACCTGACCTGGGTGGTTGACCCGATCGACGGCACCAAGGATTATGTCGCGGGCAAGACCGGCTGGTGCGTGTCGATCGCTCTCGTGCAGAATGACGCACCGATATTCGGCGTACTCGACGCCCCGGCGATGAAGGAAACCTGGGTTGCCAAGGCGGGAAGCCATACCGAAGTCAATGGCCGGGCAATCCTCGCCACCCGGCGCTCTCGATATGAAGGCTGCCGCATCCCCGCCGAAAGCCTGCCGCCGGAAATGAAGCTTACTGCGGTGTCAAAGCCGAACAGCATTGCGCTCAGAATGGCGATGGTCGCGGATGACCGCGCCGATGTCGTGGCTTCGACCCGCTGGGGCCATGAATGGGATATTGCCGCTGCGCATGTGATTGCCGCCGAAGCGGGGGCCATCGTCACCAATGCACTGGGGGAAACGCTGGTCTACAACGGGACGCACGGCAAGGCGCTCGGCGTGCTTTGTTGTTCGCCAAACCTGTTTGAAACCGCCGTCGAGCGGATTGGCAAATATGTCACCGACCACGGGGCGAGCCACTAGGCGCCTAAACCGCGCGGGCTCTGGTCCACAATCCCTGACGGTCGTGCCGGGTGGAATTCAGCAGCGCCTGTCCAAAAGCTTTCACTATCCAGCCCAGCTTTTGCCCCTTGCTGGTGAATATCCGTCGATCTAGCGAAGCGCCGTCGCTCCTTTTTATCTCCCGCGCGATGTCGCCATAGATGCCGGCGGCTGCCAGCACCGCCCAGCGCGACCGGAACGTCAGGCTTGCTGCGCCGACACGCGCCGAGGCTTCATATTCTCCCGCCATATCGCAGAGCTGGTTGATCAGCGCGATCAGCGCATCCCGCCGTTCGGGTGCCATGATCTTCTCGGGATCTATATCGGCCGCCGCCAGCCAATCGCGCGGCAGATAACAGCGACCGGCCTCGGCATCCTCGGTCACGTCGCGGGCGATATTGGCGAGCTGAAACGCCAGTCCCAGATCACAGGCGCGGTCCAGCACTTCGTGATTTCTCGCCGACACCCCCATCACGATCGCCATCATGCAGCCGACAGCACCGGCTACATGATAGCAATATTGCAGCAGATCATCTTCCGTCTCCGGCCGCCATCCGCGCGCATCGAGCGCAAAACCGTCGATCATGTCATCCGCCAGCTTTTTTGGAATGCCGCACTCCTGCGCGACCACACCATAGGCGTCAAAAGGCGGGTTGCCGGTTTGCTCGCCGCCCTGCGCCCGCGCGGTCATCATTCGCATCGCAGCGATGGTTTTCTCCGGATTGGCAATCTCGGACATGCCTTGCCCATGATCCTGCCCATCGGCAAGATCATCGCAGGCCCGGCACCAGTAGTAGAGCAGCCAGGCCCGTTCCCGCGTTTGGCGGGAGAATAGCTTCGAGGCCCGGGCAAAGGATTTCGACCCGCGTTCGATGCTGGCTTTGGCGTGAAGAACGAGATTATTGCGGTTCATCGCGCCTATCCAAGGTCTTCCAGCATCAATTCAGCGGTGGCCTTGGCGCTGCCCACAACCCCTGGAATCCCGGCTCCGGGATGCGTGCCAGCGCCGACAAAATAGAGATTGTCAATGACATCATCGCGGTTGTGCACCCGGAACCAGGCGCTTTGCGTGAGCAAAGGTTCGAGGCTGAACGCGCTGCCAAGATGGGCGTTGAGATCGCTGCCAAAATCCTGCGGCGTATAGTGAAAGCTGGTGATAATCCGGTCATGAATGTCGGGGATCAGACGGTGCCCGATCTCATCTAGAATCCGCTTCTCGTAAATCGGCCCCATTTCTTCCCAGTCAATTGGCAGCTTGCCCTGATGCGGCACCGGTGCCAGCACATAGAAGGTGCTATAGCCTTCGGGTGCCATTTCCGGATCGGTGACCGTAGGATGATGCAGATAGAGCGAGAAATCGCTGGGCAGCACGCCATTGTCATAAATGTCCTCGAGCAGCCCTTTATAGCGCGGTCCAAACAGGATCATATGGTGCGGAATGCCCGGCCAGCTGCCCTTCAGCCCGAAATGGACGACGAACAGCGAAGGCGAATATTTCTTCTTCAGCAGCTTTTCGCTGACCGTGCTGCTGCGATGTTTGTGACCAAGCAAATCGCGATAGCTGTGCACGACATCGGCGTTAGAGGCGACGGCGTCAAATTTCTCGCTCCAGCCGGATTTGCAGGTGATACCGGATGCCCGGTCGCCGATCGTGTCAATTTTCGTCACCGGATCACCCAGCCGGATCACCCCGCCAATCCGCTCGAAATGTTTGACCATTGCGCTGACCAGCATATTGGTCCCGCCCTTGGCAAACCAGACGCCGCCGAGCCGTTCCAGCTTGTGGATCAGGCCGTAAATCGCGCTGGTCTTCATCGGATTGCCGCCGACCAGCAACGACTGGAACGACAGGAACTCGCGCAGCTTCTCGTTCTTCACATAGCTCGAGACCTTCGAGTAAACCGATCGATAGGCTTCATATTTCATCAGGGCAGGGGCCGCCTTGATCATCGACTTGAAATCCAGAAACGCCTTGGTGCCAAGCTTGACATAGCCTTCCTCGTAAAGCCCGCCGCTATATTCGAGGAATTTCTTGTAACCCTCGACATCATTGGGTTCGATCGCCGCAATATTGGCGTAAAGCTCTTCCGGATCATTGACATAATCGAAATTGGTGCCGTCCGGCCAGTTGAGCCGGTAGAAAGGCGATACCGGCATCAATTCGATATCTTTCGCCATATCATGGCCGGTCAGTTCCCATAGCTGCGACAGGCAGTCGGGGTCAGTAATAACGGTTGGCCCACCGTCGAAAATGAACCCCTCCTTCTCCCAATAATAAGCCCTCCCACCGGGCTTGTCGCGGCTCTCCAATATCGTCGTCTGGATACCGGCGGACTGCAACCGGATCGCCAGCGCCAGGCCACCAAAGCCGGAGCCGATGACAGCGGCTTTCTTGAACAGTTCATTCTGGGATTTTTGGGCTTTGCTCATGGGTTGGCTTCACTCATCTATATTTCAACAAAAGCGGGATGGCGCGGGAAATGGGAATGGGCGGCTTGCCGGTCAGCAGGTTGGCTTGGTCCAGCCTGGTTGATTTGCCGGCATAGAAGCGCGCCAGTAATTTCTCGTCCTTGGTATAGGTATGTTCCAGCGTCTTGTAGCGCTTGTCCGGATCCGCGCCAAGAAACAGGAAAGCGCATAACATCCGGTAGAATTTGCCGTTCTTCCAATGTTTGATCGCCAGATTTCTCAGCATTTTATCGAGCTTCTTCTGGTTGATGTCGGGCATTTCGGCAATCATGATTGCGGTTTTGACCGCCATCGGCAGCGAGTAGCTGGTGATCGGCTGAATCAGCGCCGCGCGTGCACCGGCGCGCGCATCGACGCCCTTGTTGGCCTTCCAGAAGGCCTCGAAATCGCCGCCGTAGATAACCGGCAGCTGCCCGGCCTCTTCGCGCAAAACCTCCGCGATCTCCCAGCCCTGCGAGGCGGCATATTCGGCGATCCGGTCATGCGCTGTCGTCTCATCCAGCTCTTTCCCGTCGGAATAATAAGTGTCCTCGACAAACACTTCCGTCTCGCTGAACGGCAGACAATAGACAAAGCGATAGCCGTCGATCTGCTCCACCGTCGCATCCATGATCACCGGTCGATCCAGGCCATGCGGTGCTGTCAGGCGCAGCATTTGGCCGCTGAATTTCTGCCAGCCGAACTCCAGCGCCGACAGGTCACCGCCGCCGCGCACATCAAGCACGGCACCTGCCGCCACCGGATCACCGCTCTGCATGGTGACCAAGCCGGGCTCGACCATTTCTGCTTTCTGGCCGGTCTTGAGCGCGTTTGCGGGCAGCCTTTCGCGCAATAGCCGATCGAGATTCTCTGACTCGATCGAGCAATAGCCGTTGCTGAGGCTGCGGCTATATTTCGGGAAGTGCACGTCATAGCTGTCCCATTGGCGCGAAATCAGCGGATCGACCAGCCAGCGGTGCTCCGGCTCGACATCGCTTTCGAAAAAGGACCAGATATGATTACCGCCAAAATGATCTTCTGCCTCAATCAGCGCAATATCCAGATCGGGCCGCAATTTTGCCAGCGCCAGCGCCACCAGCCCACCGGCCAGACCGCCACCAGCGATAGCCAGATCATACTGGTTTGAGGGACGTGCGGGCTTCGGCATCATGCTGCCTTAGCCGATGCTTTGGGCAGGGGAAAGCCTGTCTGAAAGCATGTACACGATTTCTGCTTTAACCCTTGCCCCTGCGTGATCAGCGCCATATTCCTCGGCTATGGACTATGCCCTTGCTATCCTGGCCTCGGCCATCGCGATGACGCTGATTGTCGGCGGTCGTTATCTGCTGAGCAGCGGCTTTTTCGCGTGGATCACCGTCAGGACCCGGCCCGGTCAATATGACAAGCTGAAACCCCAGATCCGCCGTGAAATCCGCTGGTCGCTGCTGTCCGCAGCGATTTACGGGGTTCCGGCCGGCATTGTCGCATGGGGCTGGCAAAATGCCGGCTGGACCAGGATTTACACCGACCCGGAGATGTACCCATTGTGGTATTTACCGGTATCGCTGCTATTGTATCTGTTTCTGCATGACACTTGGTTTTACTGGACCCACCGCTTGTTTCACCGGCCGCGCTGGTTCAAGGTCGCGCACGCTGTCCATCATGACAGCCGGCCGCCAACCGCCTGGGCCGCGATGAGTTTTCATCCGGTCGAAGCGATCAGCGGCGCCATCGTCATTCCGGCTCTGGTCATCGCGATACCGATTCATGTGGCCGTTTTGGGTTTGGTATTGCTGGTGATGACCGTTATGGGCGTCTCCAACCACATGGGCTGGGAGATGTTTCCGCGCTGGCTTGTTCAGGGCAGGTTAGGCAGATGGCTCATAACCGCGACCCATCATGAAAAACATCATGAGATATACAGAGGTAATTATGGCTTATATTTTCGCTTTTGGGACCGGGTCTGCGGCACGGACGTTGGGCTTGCCGACCTTGGCAGCAGTTTCAGTGCTGCTGGGCGCCAGCGCGTCCGCGACTGAAGCTCCGGTGCCGGTTGCGCCCATAGTTGCTGCCTCTGTTGATCTTGCGATTACAGGCTTGCGCTCCGAAAAAGGCGATGTTCTGGTTTGCCTGAGTGCAAACCCAAAATATTTCCCGGATTGCGGCAAGGACGCAAAAGCGCGCAAATTGAAAGTGTCCGCTGCCCAGGCTGGTACGGTCGAGATCACCGGCGTGAAACCCGGAATTTATGCCGTCGCCCTGATCCATGATGAAAATGCGAACGGAAAAATGGATATGCGGCTGTTCCTGCCGCGCGAAGGATTCGGCTTCTCGCGGAACCCGAAAATCGGCATGGGGCCACCCAAATTTAAATCGGCAAAATTTACCGTCGGCGCCCAGGATGCCCATTATGCCGTCCGCATGAATTATATACTTTAATCAGGCAGAAATTAACCGTTTGCTAGTATTCTGGCGGCAATTAGCCGCAATAGACTTGGAGTAGTAGTAAATGTATCAAACCAGATATGCTGATTTTGACCAGGATGACGGTCCGGTAAAATCCCGCCTGTCAGAAATTCTCGGCGCTTTTTCTTACGCGCTGGACCTCACCGAAGGACAGCCCGCGGGCCACAGCATCCGTGCATGCTGGATCGGCACCCAAATAGGGATGGCCTCAGGCATGAAGGGCGATGCCTTGCGCGATGTCTATTATGCCGTTCTTCTGAAGGACCTCGGGTGCAGCAGCAATGCCGCCCGGGTCAGCAAGATGTTTGTCGGTGACGATCGCAAGTTGAAGCATGACTTCAAGCTGCTCGGCCCGGAGCCGGAAGATTTTGGCGCCTTTATCGGCAGTGCCGTCGGTGTTGATGCCGATCCGGAGACCCGCAATCAGGCCCTGGCGAACCTGGCCGAAAATGTCGGCGAGATCATGACCGATATCATGGCAACCCGCTGTTCGCGTGGAGCGGATATCGCCCGGCGATTGCAGCTGTCTGAGGATGTCGCTCAGGCCATTGCCCATCTTGACGAGCATTGGGACGGCGGCGGGCTGCCGCTTGGCATTGTCGGTTCCGATATCCATGTCGGCGGGCGGATCGCGCTTCTGGCTCAGGTCGTAGACGTCTTTTTTATGGCCAGAGGCAAGGATGCTGCAATTGCAGAGGTGCGCAACCGCTCAGGCACTTGGTTCGATCCGGACCTGTGTGCGCTATTCGAGAAATTGTCTGCAGCCAGCGGTTTCTGGGAAGAGCTGACCCTCGACGACCTGCCGGAACAATTATGGGCGCTCGATCCCGCCACGCAATATATTGCCGTCGACGAGGACTATCTCGACGATATCTGTTTTGCATTTGGCCATGTTATTGATGCCAAAAGCCCGGATACCGCTGGCCACAGCGCGCGGGTGGGGATGATCGCAGACAAAATTGCTCAAAAATTGGGAATGGGCGTGGATTCCCGCAGGGTGCTGCGCCGCGCCGCCATCCTGCACGACGTCGGAAAATTGGGGGTGAGCAGTGCGATTCTCGAGAAGCCCGGGAAGCTTGATGCCAAAGAATGGGAATCGATGCGAGCCCATGCCACCCTTACAACCAATATTCTCGGTCAGATTGGCGTGATGAGCGAGATGGCGATGATCGCCGGTTCTCATCATGAACGACTGGATGGAAAAGGATATCCACTCGGCTTGGATGAAACCAGTATTTCGATCGAATCCCGTATTATTACGGTGGCCGACATATATGATGCGCTGACCGCAGATCGGCCGTATCGTTCGGCCATGTCCTCGGAAAAAGCCATGGGCATTTTGCACGGCGAATTGGGCGTGGCGATTGACCGCCAATGCTTTGCCGCCTTGCAGGAAGTGGTCGAAGAAGGTTTGCCGGCCTAGCGCGGCTTTACCAGAACAAGAATGAGGGACTATACAGGTAATGGAACCGTTAGGCCGTCCGCGCGTTTAATCGTTGCAAAACCAGTTGGGAATCTATCTTGAAAAATTCGAACATTGTCCGCCGTGCCGCTCTGCTGTCTATTGGCCTCGGCCTGTCTTCTCCGCTTCTGGCGCAAGAAGATCCAGCGCCGGTCCCACCCGAGCAGACGGTTTTTGACGGCGACTATCTGACCGCAGGCATCGGTGTCGCGGTTGGAGCCAGCTATGAGGGGTCGGACGACTACACGATTTCTCCGTTGCCCGTTGTTCTCGGCAGCTTCGGCGGCATCGATTTCCAGCCACGCGGTCCAGGCATCGCCTTTGACCTGATCCCCGATCAGGAGGGAGCCAAGGTTGATTTCATCTTTGGTCCGGTCGTGCGGGCGCGGTTTGACCGCCAGAATTCGATCAAGGATCCTGTCGTCCGCTCGCTGGGCAAGCTGGATGTTGCCGTTGAAGTCGGCCCTTTCGCAGGCATTCAGGTCAATCGCGTGCTCAATCCCTATGACTCGCTGACCGCTCAGGTTGATGTCCGCTGGGACGTCGCCGGCGCGCACGATGGCATGGTCGTCTTTCCCAGCCTGACCTATTTTACTCCGCTGAGCCGGGGTGTCGTCACCAGCCTCTCGGTCAACGGCGAATATGTCGATGACGATTATGCCGACTATTATTTCAGCATCTCGCCAGCCGGATTGGCTGCCAGTGGTCTGCCGACCTTCACCGCGACCAGCGGCTGGAAAAATGTCGGGGCGACCGTACTGACCGGCGTCGATCTCGACGGCGACGTCACCAACGGCGGTTTCAGCCTCATTTTCCTCGGCAGCTATTCGCGGATGCTCGGTGATCCGAAACGGTCCCCGGTCACGTCAATCCGCGGCAGCGCCAACCAGTTCTTTGGCGCAATAGGCGTGGGCTATACGTTTTGATGGCTACCTGAAGTGATTGCCGTGTTGGTTTGATCTGCTTCTACAATCTTACGTGGATTTGTTCCGCAGTTAGTCTTAGGCTTCTACCACCGCTATTGGCGGTCGCAGTGGATCGACAGGTGAGGGACAAGGCGTCCACGTCGCTATTCGGCGCATCGTCTTTCTCGCACGAAACAAAAGGAGCGAAGCAATGGGCAATGCAGGCAATATCACCGGTTGGATCACCTTCTTCATCGGTCTCTATGCCGTAGCCGCAGGTATTGGCGAATTCCGGCGTCCCGGTTTCTGGGCCAGGATGGTAAAGGACATTCGCGAAAACAGCGCGCTGCAGTTTCTGACCGGCATGGTCACGCTGCTACTCGGCGCCGCCATTTATCTGGTCAACCCCTGGAATCCCGGCGATCTTCTCTCGATCCTGATCACCGTGCTCGGTGCCTGGATATTCGTGGAAGGTGCACTGATCCTTGCCGTTGGCGATTTGTTTCTGGCGTTTGCCAGCAAGTTGATGAGCAGCGCCAGCCGGCTCTGGGCCGGGGTTTCGATCGTCATTGGCCTCTTTGCCCTTTTCGCCGCGCTTGTGCGGCTGCAAATGGGCTGAAGGCGCTACTGAACGGATACCCGCTCAGGCAGCCTCCATCACCTTGAAATAGTCTCGCAGAGCGGCGGCAATTTCCTGCCGTGCTTCGTTCGCCGTCGGAATCGCGCCCACCGCTGTGAAGGATGTATGGATCTGGCCCGGATAGGTGATCTGGCGCGCCTGCGTCCCCGCTGCAGACAGCGCTTCGGCATAAGCCTTGCCCTGATCGCGCAGCGGATCGAATTCGCCGGTGATGATCAGCGCCGGCGGCAGACCGGAAAGATCCGCGGCGAGCAAGGGCGAGGCCTTCGGATCGGTACGATCGGAAGCCTCGGTGTAATGATCCCAGAACCAGTCCATCAGCGCCTTTGTCAGGATGTAGCCTTCCGCATTGTCCATCATTGACGGGCTATCATCACTGGCATCGACAACCGGCGTGATCAGCACCTGGCCCTTGATCGCCGGACCGCCTTGATCCCGCGCGAGCTGGCAGGCAACCGCAGCAATATTCGCGCCCGCGCTCCAGCCGCACACCGCCAGCTCACCTTCGATACCGCCAAGCACCTCGATATTGTCGGCAACCCATTGCACCGCGGCAAAACCGTCATCCGCAGCGGCGGGGAAGGGCGCTTCCGGCGCATGGCGGTAGTTGGCAGAAATGACGATGCTGTCGGCATTCACACACAGATCGCGGCAAAAAGCATCGTCCGATGTATGATCACCGAGGACCCAGCCGCCCCCGTGGAAATAGAGCGTGACCGGATGCGG
>PFJE01000039.1:0-1013 GCA_002783865.1 Sphingomonadales bacterium CG_4_10_14_3_um_filter_58_15 | reverse complement strand
TATTCGACCGGCCCTTCCGCGCCCGGATACGTGCCGTCGATCACTTCGCCAACCTCCGGTCCAGGCGGATTACCCGCGTTCATCGCCACGGATGTGGCGCGCGCTTCTTCCGGCGACATGCTTTCAAATGGCGGCAGTTCCATATCGGCCAGCATTTCGAGCAGCGCCACCACATCGGGCTGCTGCCGCCGCACCAGACCATCGTTGCAGCGCGCACCGCCCGGACCATCGAAGCGAAAGCCGAGATAGTCCTGCGCGGCAACATCATTGCACACCCGCCGATACGCTGCAACACCGCCGACATAGGGCAGGCACACGCGCGGCTTGCCGGGCACATTGGCGCCCATATACCAGGACTTTGCCTGCGGAAACAGCGTCATGTCGCTGGTCGCCGTACCATATTCGACCCAGCCGGTTTCTGCCGTTTCCGTCGGATCGATTACCGTCAGGTTTTCCCGGCCCATATAGTCCAGGCAATCGGCGATCCATTCGACATGCTGCTCGATCGACAGCACCATATTCGACAGGACCGACGGGCTGCCGGGGCCGGTGATCATGAAGAAATTCGGAAAGCCCGAAACCGTCAGCCCGAGATAGTTCAGCGGACCATGCGCCCACTTGTCCTTCAGGCTCTGGCCATCGCGCCCCTTGATATCGACCGCCAGCAGCGCGCCCGTCATCGCATCAAATCCGGTCGCGAAGACAATCGCGTCAAAGGCAAAATCCTTGTCCTTGGTCGCAATCCCGCTGGCGGTAATCGACGTGATCGGATTTGCCTTGATGTCGACAATATCGACATTAGGCTTGTTGAACGTCTGATAATAATTGGTATCGAGACAGGCGCGCTTGGTGCAGATCGGGAACTCGGTCGGGGTCAATATATCCGCGACATTGCTGTCCTCGATCACCGACCGGATCTTGCTACGGACAAATTCCGCCAGCGTCTCGTTCGCGTCCTCGTCGATCAGCAGATCGGCAAATTCGGACCCGAGATGCGGGATTGCGCCCTTGTC
>PFJE01000140.1:9867-17625 GCA_002783865.1 Sphingomonadales bacterium CG_4_10_14_3_um_filter_58_15 | reverse complement strand
GGTGACGGCCCGCGGCAAGATTGTCCGCGAACTCAACACTCACCCCGATACACCCGGCAAGCCATTGCAGCTGACCCTCGATATCGACCTCCAGGAATATGCCGCACGCCGACTGGGAGTGGAATCCGGTTCGGTGGTGGTGCTCGACACCCATAGCGGCGACATACTCGCGATGGCGTCGATGCCGAGCTTCGACCCGAACAGCTTTTCCGACGGCATCAGCACGGTCGAATGGGGCATGCTGTCCGAAGACGATCATGTGCCGTTGCGCAACAAGATCCTCAAGGGGTTGTATCCACCCGGTTCAACCGTCAAACCGATGCACGCCATGGCGTTTCTGGAAGCGGGTGTGCAGCCGTCCGATACCATCATATGCGGTGGTGGCCGCCGGATCGGCAACCGCTTTTTCAATTGCTGGGGCAACCATGGACAGGTGGATATGGCCAAGGGCATCTACCAGAGCTGCGACAGCTATTTCTACCATTTCGCCCAGGAGGTGGGATTCGCCAGGGTGGCGGACTATGCAAAGCTTCTCGGCATGGGCCAGGAGTTTCCCCTGCCCGTCTCCAGCCAGTTTTACGGCACCGTACCGAGCCCGGCCTGGCTGGAAAAAAAGTACAAGCGCAAATGGCAGACCTACGACACGGTCAACAGCTCGATCGGCCAGGGCTATTATCTCGCCAACCCCCTGCAGCTGGCGGTAATGGCGGCGCGGCTCGCCACCGGGCGCAAGCTGATGCCGCACATGCTGATCGACAAGAACCGCAAGCCCGCGCCTTCGCTTGGCTTCACCGACGATCATATCGCCTATGTCAGGGAGGCGATGAGCGAAGTGGTGAACGGCCGCGGCACTGCCGGCCGCGCCAAGCTGCCGCTCGACAATGTGCTGATGGCGGGCAAGACCGGTACCGCCCAGGTCGTCAGCCTCAGCGTTTCCGATGGTAGACGCGGCGCACCCTGGAAATATCGCGACCACGGCCTGTTCATCTGCTTCGCGCCGTTCGACAATCCCCGCTACGCCTGTTCGGTTGTGATCGAACATGGCGGCGGATCCGGGGCCGCCTATCCCGTCGCCCGTGACGTTATGACCTTTCTCTACGATCGGGAGAAGGCGATGAACGTGCTGACCGACCTGGAGAAAAGCTGGGGTGGTACGATCCAGGAACGAATGGATGCAGACATGGCGGCCTACCGCGCCAGGTTGAATCCCGAAAAGGCCGCAGCGGAGAGCGCCGCATCGGCCACTCCGGAAGCCGCCGCAGCCGGCACCGAAGCCAGCGCCGGAGACTAGAAATTGAGTGATTTCATCCCCGCGCCGATCGCGCAGCTGCCCTGGAAAACGATTCTGCTGTTGTTCGTCCTGGCCAGCTTTGGCTTTGTCGTTCTCTACTCCGCAGCCGGCGGCAGCCTGACCCCGTGGGCGGGCCTGCACATGATCCGCTTCATGGTTTTCGTGGTGATGGCGATCGTGCTGTCACGGTTCAAGGAATCCTTCTGGAAAACCATGGCTTTCCCGGTCTATGGCGTTGTCGTGCTGATGCTGCTCGGCGTCGAGCTGATCGGCGCGGTCGGTGGCGGCAGCCAGCGTTGGCTCAACCTCGGCTTCATCCGGCTGCAGCCCTCGGAACTGATGAAGGTCGCGATCATCCTGGCGGTCGCGCGCTTCTACGATTTGCTGCCGCCAAGCCAGATCAGGACCTGGGGTGCGGTCTGGCCGCTCTTTGCCCTGCTCGCGGTGCCCTGTGCGCTGATTTTGCTGCAGCCCGATCTCGGTACGACGATCACCGTGATTGCCGGCGCGCTGACCATCGCCTTTCTCGCCGGATTACCGTTGCGGCTGTTCATCGGCGGCGGTGCGGCGATCGCGGTCCTCGCGCCACTGGCCTATTTCTTCATGCTGGAAGAATATCAGCAAAGGCGCGTCACCACCTTCCTCAACCCGGAAAATGATCCGCTGGGTTCCGGCTATCATATCAGCCAGTCGAAGATCGCGATCGGTTCCGGCGGCCTGTTCGGCAAGGGCTTCATGAACGGGACCCAGAGCCACCTCGATTATCTGCCCGAAGGCCATACCGATTTCGTCTTCGCCACCATGGCCGAGGAATGGGGCCTGATGGGCGGCATCCTCGTCCTGTTCTGCTTTTTCCTGCTGTTCCGCTGGGGTCTTGGCGTGGCGATGAACGCGAAAACCCGCTTCTCCCAGCTCACCGCGGCCGGATTGACGGTGACGATTTTCTTCTATGTCGCGATCAATCTGATGATGGTGATGGGACTGGCGCCGGTGGTCGGCATTCCCCTGCCCTTCCTCAGCCATGGCGGGTCATCGATGATGACGATCATGATCTGTGTCGGCATATTGATGTCGATCGAACGCCATCCCGGACGGCGCGGCGGTGCCTTTGGATGATATTCCAAGCAAGATGTTGCGTTTGCGAAATCCGGCCCTATATAGCCAGTGATATGGACGCTTAGCTCAGTTGGTAGAGCAGCTGACTCTTAATCAGCGGGTCGTTGGTTCGAAACCAACAGCGTCCACCATTTTCTTCCCATAATGAGACAATCCGGCCAATTTTTGTCGGAAAATGTCCCGGGCGCGAGCCAGAGTGTCTCAAACCACGCCTATTGGCTCAATTCCTATCCCACTAATAACCTGTCCGCTATGCGCCAGCCGGGACTCCACGGTCCTGATTCTCCGGTAGTTCTAACGGCGTGGCTGCGCAAATTGTGCGCAGTGCCTGTTTCAGGCCTTCTTCAATGGTCGGGTGATAGAAGGGCATTTCGAGCAATTGCGTGGCGGTCTGGCCCTGCTGGATCGCCCATGCCAGCATATGCGCCAGATGCTCGCTGGCCGGGGTGCACAGGTCTGCGCCGATCAACCGGCCATCCGGCGCTGCCGCATATAAGGTAAGAACACCCTCATTGACGCCTTCCACTCGCGCGCGGCCCTGATCGCTGAAATCAGCCGTGCCGGTAATGACGCCGTCATCTTCCGACTGGCCGATGCGCGCGACGGGCGGGCTGGTGAAGATGATACTGAACGGGGTGAAGCGCTCGGCATGCGTCGATGCCGGAAAGGCAACCGCATTGCGCCCGGCAATGGCGCCGTCCTGCGATGCTTCGTGCAGCAGTGGCAGATCATTGGCGAGGTCGCCGGCGAGGAAGGTCGAACTTTCGCCGCACTGCATGCTGTCACGGTCGTGCACCGGCACGCCATCGTCGTCCAGCTCCAGCCCGGTAGCAGACAGATTGAGGCTTTCCAGGTTCGGCGGTCGCCCGGTGGCGATGAGAACATAATCGAAATCTCCCTGTCCGGATGAAGCGCCGTCCCAGGCCAGGGTCACCCCATCGTCTGCCGCTTTGACCTCGAGCTCGACACCCAGTTTCAGTGTTAGATCCGCCTCGATGATCGCCTTGAGCGCGTCATGGACCTTGGGGCAACGAATGCCGCCAAGCTGTTCACCATGGTCAAACAGGGTTACATCAACATCCAGACGCGCCATCGCTTGCGCCAGTTCGAGACCGATCGCTCCCGACCCGACGACCCCCAGCCGTTCGGGCAAGTCTGGCAGCTCGAATATGCTCTCGGTCGTGAGCAAACGCTTTCCCAGCCCGGCAAACTCACCGGGCACAAATGGGGTCGATCCGGTCGCGATCACGATGCTGCGCGCTTTGATCTGCCGGCCATCGTCAAGTTCAAGCCGGTCGGGCGCGACGAATTTCGCCTTGCCCGACAATCGGATGCCGGCGGGGATGTCATCGATGCTTTCCCGAGTCAGCCGGGCAAAGCGATCGCGCTCATCCCGCACCCGCTGCAACACCGCCTTGCCATCAATCGCGACATCCGAGACGGTGATACCGAACATATCGGTTGATCGCGCGGCGTGGGCCGCATGCGAAGCCGCGATCAGCAGCTTCGATGGCATGCAGCCCACGGTCGCACAGGTCGTGCCGCTATAATAGGGGTCGATCAGCAGCGTGCTGGCCCCGTTGGCGCGCGCGGCGCGTTCGGCAGCAAGACCGGCGGTGCCAGCGCCAATTACCGCAACATCGCATTGCAATGTTTCGGCCATGTCAGGCGGCAATCGTGATTGCCTTGACGTTGACGAATTCCTTCAGGCCGACCTCGCCATGTTCGCGGCCATAGCCGGAATCCTTGACCCCGCCGAACGGCATGTCTGGTGAAGCAATCGAATAGGTATTGATGTTGATCATGCCGGTATCGAAATAGGTCGATGCCATCTTGACCGCGCGGTCGACGTCCTTGCTGAAGATGCCGCCGCCGAGGCCATAGCGGCTGTCATTGGCGATGCGCATTGCATCCTCGTCATCCTTCGCCTTGATGATCGAGGCAACGGGCCCGAAAATCTCATCGTCATAAGCGGGCTGACCCGGCGCAACGTCAACCAGCGCGGTGGCCGGATAAAACCAACCGGTGCGGTCTGGCATCTTGCCGCCGGCAACAATTTTCGCGCCCTTGGACACGCTTTCCTCGACCTGCTTGTGGATCTGGTCGCGCTGGCTGCTGGAAACAAGCGGGCCAAGCTGTGTGTCTTCCTCGTTCGGGTCGCCCATTGTGACGTCCTTGAACGCGGCGGCATAGCCCTCAACAAAGGCATCGTAATTCTTCTCGGTGACAATGAAGCGTTTCGCGTTGACGCAGGTCTGGCCATTGTTGAACAGACGGCCCTGGGCGCAGGTCTTGATCGCAAGATCGAGATCGGCATCGTCGAACACCATATAGGCGTCGTTCGATCCAAGCTCGAGCACCGTCTTTTTCGAAACCGATGCGGCCTTTTGCGCCACTGTCCGTCCGGCCTTGTCACTGCCGGTCAGGGTCACTCCGCGGACCAGCTTATGTTCGATAATCGCATCGGACTGGTCATGGGTGATCAGCAATACGCCGAACAGGCCCTTGGGCAGACCGGCCCGTTCGTAAATATCGCGCAGCAACAGGCCGCTGCCGGTGCAGTTTTCCGAATGTTTCAGCAAAACGCCATTGCCAACCATCAGGCTGGAGATCGAATAGCGGATCGCCTGATAGCAGGGGAAATTCCAGGGCTGGATGCCATAGATGACGCCCAGCGGAGAATATGTTACCAGCCCGCGCCCTTCCGGCACTTCATGCTCTTCATCGGCCAGCATCTCGGGGCCATGCTTGGCGGTATAGTCGCAAATGCTGGCGCAGAGTTCGATCTCTTCGCGCCCGTCGCTGAGCAGCTTGCCCATCTCGTCGGTCATCAGCTGGGCGAATTCCTCCTTCGAATTGCGCAGTTCGTCGGCGATTGCCGCAATCACGCTGGCGCGCTCATCGAGGCTTTTCAGGCGCCAGTCGAGAAAGGCCTTCTGGCAATTCTCGACCACGTCCATCGCCTCTTTGTCAGACATCACCGGATAGCTCTTGAGCATCTGTTCGGTGAGCGGGTTGATGGTTTCGATTGTTTTGTCCGTCATGGGGGATTCCTTTTTTATGATGGGAGATAAAGCGGTGGGGGCCGCTTCAGCCATAGGTTTTGCGGTGGTCAGCCAGCGTATCGGCGACGGCTTCGAGCGCTTCCTCTATCGCTTGCGCAAAAGTCTCGCCGGTCAGGCGGAAGATGCCATTATGCGCGGCACAGACGATCTTGGTGTCGGCCCAGTCGCGGGCAAGAGATTTTGCCCAGGCTATATAATCGTCTGCGGCACCGGCTCGCTTCTCCAGCCCGTCGGCAAGCTTGGGATGGAAACGCAATTTTGGGCCGGGGAGCAGCTTGTCGATCAGCGAAGGCAGATTCATAAACATCAGCGTGTCATCGACATGCACAATGCCGCTCTCGCGATGTCTGACCATCACCGAACTGACGTGAACGCTCTCATCCTCGGGAATGAAGTCGACACCTGCCGGGATCGAAAAGTCGAAGATATCGGCAAATTCCTGCTGGGTCGCGGGGTCCTCAACCAGGGCGGGATCCCATGGCAAATCAGGCATTTGCTGGTGATGCCGGCGGGTGCCGATCAGCCTCGCATGGGGCAGCATTTCCTGCATGAACTTGCAATGGATGGTGTGGAACGGATGCACATTCAACACGGCTTTTATCAGCGAACCGCCATAGGTAAGCGCCATTAGCTCTTCCTGAGCCGAGTCGCTCAACTCATAGGAATCAAGCAGAATGAAGGTCCCGTCGGGCTTGCGCACCAGCGACATCTGCGTGCCGATATTGATGACATGCGAGATTTTGAAATCGCCGCGTATATTCCAGAAATTGTCGGCCAGATGTTCGATCGTGGTGCTCCTGCACAAATGTGATTGGGGTTGTTCTAATACCTACACCGCAGAGCCGTTTCGGTTCCCAAACGAGTGCTAGGAGACGATCAGAGGATATACCAATACGAGGCCGACCCCGACCAGAGCAGTGGCTGGCCATTTCCAGAGCCCCATACCGGTCCACGCGAAGGCAACGGGCTTCCCCTGCCCTGCGCTCGCGGTCGGACGACGGGCAAGCCGCAGCGCGAAAATCGTCACGCCTGATACGCAGAGCATTGTCAGCAGACAACCGAACAGGAACCAGGGCAGTTTGCTCCAATAGCCCGCGAAGGTGCCAAAATGCAGCGGGTCCGCGGCTTCCGAAATCCGCTGATGAACCGACAGACTTTCGCCGCGGCTGGTGGCAAGGACCTTGCCGTCCGTCGGATTGGTCCAGACCGCGTTCGCCCGCGGCCGGACGAGGATCGCCGTAGCCTCGCCTTCAAAGCGGAAAGCCTGCCCCGGTTTTGCGGGAAAGACCACCCGCCGGATGGCAAGTTGCGGAAAGGCTTTGCGCGCCGCGGCCAGACTGTCCGGAAAGCGCGAGACCAGGTCGAGGTCGGGCACAGCCCTATCCGCCTTGGCCTCAACCGCAGGCGGCGCATCAAGGCCCATGCTTTCGGCAAGATACCACAGGCCGGTCAGCGATATCAGTGCCACGAACCACAGCGACCACAGACCGCTGAGGCGATGGATGTCGCCCCAGGCGGTACGGGCATCGCGCCAGCGCACCGGCTTGAAGAAACCGCGCCACCAACGCTTGTAGACCACCAGACTGGAGATGAGACTGGCCAGCATCAGCAACGAAAGCACCGAGACCAGGGGCACCCCGATATTCAGCGGCAGGTTGAGATGGCGATGCATGTTGCGCAATATGCGCTGTGCGCCGACCCACGGCCCGACCCCCTGGATGAGCCCTGTTTCCGGATGGGCATAGAGAAAGGCCCGGCTACCGTCGGGTTTTATAATCTGCACCTGTGCTGCAAAGGCGCTGGCAACCGGGGCATCAATCGAGCGGATCGAAGCAGTAGCCGGATGCGCTGCAGCGGCGGTGGCAATATCGTCCCACCGCGGCTCACCGCTGACCGTGGCTGGCGATACCCTGAGATCCGGCTGCAGCAGCCAGTCGATCTCGTGCGACAGCACCGCCAGCGTGCCGGTCGCGAAGACAAACGTCAGCAGAATGGCAAGCTTCAGTCCGGCCCATTGGTGGACCAGCCACCACAGCCGGGCCGGCTTGATCCGCTCCTGGCGAGACCTTGCCGTCGGAAGCTGCCGGTCCATCAAAATTTCCGCGTCACCTCAACGAAAGCGCACCGTGGCTCGCCGGGGAAATGCCCGGTCCGGTCGATGAAACCGGAGGTCGCATAGGTCTTGTCGAAAATATTGTCGATCCGCAGCATCGCTTTCCAAGGACCGGTTTCATAGATGATCGAACCGTCGAACACGAAATAGGGCTTTACCCGCTGGTCGCTGAT
>PFJE01000140.1:0-9818 GCA_002783865.1 Sphingomonadales bacterium CG_4_10_14_3_um_filter_58_15 | reverse complement strand
ACCGGCCGGATCTGGTAGCGAGTCCAGAACCCGAGCTGGTGCTTCGGCGCGTTGGGAAAGCGATCCCCGATATTCAGGCTAAAGCCGCTGCCGCCATTGTCCTTGGTGATCTTGGTATCATTATAGCCGTAATTGACCGTCAGCACCCAGTCCGGGGTGATATCGGCGGCAAAGTCGAGGTCAAACCCCTTGCTGGTGACCTCGCCGAACGAGATGAAATCATCGACTCCGTCGCCGCCCGGATCACCGGCGGGATCGGCCTGCAGGACATTGGTCCGCCGGATCTGGTATAGCGAGAGGCTCGATTGCACCCGGCCGCCGAACAGAGCGGTTTTGATACCCCCTTCGATCATATCGCCCTTCAGCGGCGAAAAGGGGCCGCCGGCCAACACATCCTGCTGGGCAATGCCTTGCGGTTCGAAGCTGGTCGCATATTGGCCGAACAGCGACAGGTCATCCCGGACACGCCAGGTTAGTCCGGCGCGCCAGGTGAAGGCATTGTCGCTATAGGAACTGCCCTGCAGTTCGTCCCGGTAATCGTCGTAACGAGCACCCACGACCGCAATCACCGGGCCTATGGTCGCTTCCTCGAGCAGATAGAATCCCGAGCGGCTCGCGCTCGTCGGGCGGTCATCGGGATAGATCAGCGTGAGATCATAATTGGCAGGATCGGTCACGCCATATTGCGGATTGTTTAGGCCAAGCGGCGTCGGCAGGCCGGCGACCGCGGTTGTCCTACCCCGCGCACGATAATAGTTGAGCGTGCCGTCTTCCTGATAATAGTCCATCCCCGCCAGGATACGGTTGTCGATCGCACCGAGGTCCGCCGACCAGATCGCGTTCGCGCCGAACGACCAGCTTTCATAAGTCCGGAACTGGTCGCGGAACTCGCGAATGCTGGAATCGACTTCGCCATCGCCATCCGAATCGAACAGCCCGCGCGGTTCGTGATATTCCTGGCTTTCGGTAGCATCGATGTAGCGCAGCCCGAAATCCAGCTTCAGATTGTCCGTCGGCTCAAGGGCGAGCAGCGCCTGCGCCACATTCGATTTCAGCGACAGAAAGTCGCTGGCTTCATTGTGGTTCCAGCGCCGGTCAGCCAGGAAATTGCCCTCGTCGTCGGTCGGCACACCGCGCAGGCGATTGCCGCCAAGATCAATATCGTAACGCGTCGCCTGCAGCGTCAGCGTCCCGAAATCGAACTCTGTTGTCAGCCCGGCGTCAAGGATCAGCGTTTCATTGTCGGCATTCCAGCGGAAATCGTCACTATTCTCATAGAAGACGGCGACTCGGCCCGCCAGTTTCCCGGAAAGCTGACCAGTGGCTTCCACCGAACCACCAAAGCGATTGCGCGTACCGGCAATGGCGCGCGCTTCAATCGAGGTGTCGAACGAGGGCTTTTTGGAAATATAGTTGAACAGCCCGCCGGGTGCAGACTGCCCATAGAGCATCCCCGCCGGACCCTTGAGAAACTCCAGCCGTTCGATATTGAAGGTCTGAGGCACCGAAAAGCCGGAATAGGGATCGCCGCGCAGACCGTCGAAAAAATTCTCTTCCTGCCGGAATCCGCGCGCTGTCACGCCGGCATAGCTGAACACCGTGACGCCAGAGATATTGCGGTAGAGATCCTGCGCATCGCGTGCACCCTGATCCCGGATCAGGTCGTCGGTGATGACCGTGATCGACTGGCTGGACGCGAGCGGATCGGTCGGCAGCTTCCCCGATGTCGTCTTCTCGACCCGATAAAGCCGTTCAGCCCGGCCGATAACGACAATATCGTCATCCTTATCGCTGGCCTCCCTGTTGTCCTGAGCTGCGAGTGGCGATGCTGCACCGAGGAGCATCAATAGGGAAATATTGCGTGTAAGAATCATGGGGCCTCCTGTTGAGCCCCTCTTCTATTGATAATCATTTGCATTAGCAATTAAAGTTGGCGGAAAATATCCATCGCATTGCTTCAACCATCAAGATTGCTGGAAAATCAAGCGGTCGAGCCTCAATGATTTTGGCAAATGGCCAGGTCGGGAAAGTCCGCTTTTAGGGATTTTACCATGAACCCGCCCTCATTACACCCGTGAAGCAAGGCATATTTCCTGTTGAATTTCCGCCTGACATTGCTGCACCGGGTTAGAAAATCCGGGCGTATATCGCTGAGGCGCGCCTAGCGCAGCTGGCTATCCTTGCTGCCGCGCCGGTTGATGCCCGCACTCGCGCGGTTCGCATCGCGGGCCGACTGGCACACAACGCAGGTCCTTGTGCCGGGTAATGCCCGGCGGCGCGCTTCCGGAATTTCTTCGCCGCATTCCGCGCAATATTTTGCCGCTTCGCCGGTCGGCATATCGGCGCGCGCACGCTTGACTGCGTCGGCAATCGTATCGTCAATCTGATCCTGTACCGCGCCATCGCGCGCCCAACCGCCAGCCATATAGAATTCCCATATTCTCAAAGTTGTGAGGGATTGAATGTAAGTATCAAGGCCCAGAATACAAGATGATGGCGCGCTGCGTTCGCGCAAAGAAAAAGGCGGGCCTCTTTTGAGGTCCCGCCTGATATTTCTAGAACAAAGCGTGAAAAAAATGGGGAGCGAAACTCTGCTCCCCGGATTGGTTATTTGTTGACGGAGTCTTTCAAGCCCTTGCCGGCTTTGAATTTCGCCTGTGTGGATGCTGGAATCTGCATCGGTTCACCGGTGCGCGGGTTGCGACCGGTTGAAGCTTTACGTTTGGAAGTCGAGAATGTGCCGAAGCCAACGAGACGAACTTCGCCGCCGCTGGACAGTGCGCTGGTGATGGAATCAAATACGGCATCTACCGCTTTGCCGGCATCGCTCTTGCTGAGGCCGCTATGATCCGCAACGTTACTGATAAGATCCTGTTTATTCATTATGGGTATCCCCCCTTCTCTGGTGGCAATTCGTTTTGAATCACGCTTTTGTCTGTCGGCAGTAATGCGAAATTATCTGGATGAGTCAAAGAAAAACCGCTGTTTTCTGCGCCAAAGGCCCATTTTTTGCGCCAAATGACAGGAAATGGGACGAACCGTGGCGAAGCTTTGGCTGTTTCGATTATTTTACCACGGCATTTCAGCTTTGTTTCAGATCAGCGACTCGATCGAGAAACACGATCAGTGGCGCGCCACCGAACCCGTTTCATCGGTAACCGGTGCCGTCGCATGGCTGGCGAGTTCGTCGGCATCGCTCCACTCGATCGGCTCGACCTTTTCCGTCAACGCTTCGGCGAGCACTTCATCGACATGGCTCAGCGGAATGATCTTCAGTTTCGAGGTGATGTTTTCCGGAATCTCGACAAGATCCTTTTCATTGTCTGCCGGGATCAACACCGTGGTGATACCGCCGCGCAGCGCAGCCAGCAATTTTTCCTTGAGTCCGCCAATCGGCAAGATCCGGCCACGCAATGTGACTTCGCCCGTCATCGCGACATCACGGCGTACCGGAATGCCGGTCAGGGTAGAAACAATGGCGGTGACAATGCCAACACCGGCGGACGGACCATCCTTTGGCACCGCGCCTTCGGGCAAATGGATATGAATATCCCGGCGGCTGAAGAAGCTGGGCTTGATGCCATAAGAAGGCGCCCTTGCCTTGACGAAGGAGAGCGCGGTCTGAATGGATTCATTCATTACGTCACCCAGCTTGCCCGTGGTCTTGATATTCCCCTTGCCGGACACCGTCACCGATTCAATGGTGAGCAATTCGCCTCCCACTTCGGTCCAGGCCAGACCGGTAACAGCACCAACCTGATTTTCTTCTTCACCGATACCATGGCGAAACTTCTTTACGCCGGCATATTCGGCGAGATTGTCGGGCGTGATTTCCACGCTCTTATACTCGCCTTCAAGAATCCGCCGCAGCGCTTTGCGCGCCAGCTTGGCAATTTCGCGTTCCAGCGTCCGCACGCCGGCTTCCCGAGTATAATAGCGGATCAGGTCGCGCAGCGCATCTTCCCGCAGGACAAACTCGCCCTCTTTCAAACCGTGCGCTTCAATCTGCTTTTCAATCAGATGGCGTTTCGCAATTTCGACCTTCTCGTCTTCGGTATAACCTTCGAGACGGATGATCTCCATCCGGTCGAGCAGCGGCTGCGGCAGATTGAGCGAGTTGGCGGTGGTCACGAACATCACGTCGGACAGATCGATGTCGATTTCGAGATAATGGTCCTGGAACTTGTCATTCTGTTCCGGGTCCAGCACTTCGAGCAGTGCCGATGCCGGATCGCCACGGAAATCCTGTCCCAGCTTGTCGATTTCATCGAGCAGGAACAAGGGATTGGACGTTCCGGCCTTCTTCAAATTGGAGACAATCTTGCCGGGGAGCGATCCGATATAGGTCCGGCGATGGCCGCGGATTTCCGCTTCGTCGCGCACGCCGCCCAGTGACTGGCGAACAAATTCACGACCGGTAGCCCGGGCGATCGAGCGACCTAGCGAGGTCTTGCCGACACCGGGAGGGCCAACCAGACAAAGGATCGGGCCTTTCAGCTTGTTGGTGCGAGTCTGCACCGCGAGATATTCAAGAATCCGTTCCTTGACTTTCTCGAGCGCAAAATGGTCGTCATCCAGCACCTTCTCTGCATGTTTCAGATCCTTCTTGAGCCGCGACTTCTTGCCCCAGGGCAGTCCGAGCAGCACGTCGAGATAATTGCGCGTCACCGTCGCCTCGGCCGACATCGGCTGCATGCCCTTGAGCTTTTTCAGCTCGGCGGTCGCCTTGGTTTTGGCTTCCTTGGAGAGCTTCAGCTCCTTGATCTTCTTGCTCAGTTCGGCAAGTTCGTCGCCCTCGCCGTCTTCGCCGTCACCCAGTTCCTTCTGGATCGCCTTCATCTGTTCGTTGAGATAATATTCGCGCTGGGTCTTCTCCATCTGGCGCTTGACGCGGCCGCGAATTTTCTTCTCGACCTGCAACACGCCGAGCTCGCCTTCCATGAAGGCAAAGACCATTTCGAGCCGCTTGACCGGATCGTTTTCCATCAGCAGGCTCTGCTTGTCGGCGACTTTGACATTGATATTGGCTGCCACCGCATCCGCGAGGCGCGAGGCGTCGTCGATCTCACCCAATTGCACAACGGTTTCCGCTGGCATTTTCTTGTTGAGTTTCGAGTAATTTTCAAACTGGTCAACGACCGAGCGCATCAGGGCGGATGTTTCAGCGCTTTCGGCAACTTGCTCGTCGAGCAGGTCGACCGCCGCCAGCACATAGCCGTCGTCCTTGTTGTCGAGAGAAATATGTCTGGCGCGCTGCTTGCCTTCGACCAGGACACGGACGGTGCCGTCGGGCAATTTGAGCAGTTGCAACACGGTGGCAACCACGCCGAGATCATAGAGCTGATCGCGAACCGGATCATCTTCCGCCGGATCGAGCTGTGCGACGAGGAAGATTTCCTTGTCTGAGTCCATCGCCTTTTCAAGCGCGACAACAGATTTGTCGCGGCCGACAAACAGCGGCACGATCATATTCGGAAACACCACGATATCGCGCAGAGGCAACAAAGGCAGCGACTTCGATTCGGGCGTAGGATTGGCTTCGGACTCGGACATTTTTACTCCAACATGTTGCGCTGCAACAGCGCTTCTATCCACTATATGGTGCCTGTTGGAAACACTTCAAGCGCAATGCGTCCGATCAGGAGAACGGCTTAAAATGGCAGTTTAAAACCTGGGGGTAACTGCATGCCGCTGGTCATCTTGCCCATTTCCTCGCTGCTCACAGCGTCGGCCCGGTTGCGCGCGTCATTGAATGCGGCTGCGACCAGATCTTCCAATATCTGTTTTTCGTCTTGCTTCATCAGGCTGTCGTCGATCGTCACCGCCAGCACGCGGCCCTTGGCGGTCGCCTTGACCTTGACCAGCCCGCCACCGGCCTGGCCTTCGACTTCGAGACTATCGAGCTTCTTCTGCGCTTCCTCCATCTGGGTCTGGACCTGTTGCGCGGCTTCCTGCGCGGCCTTCATCATTTCTTCCATCGACTTCATAGCTAGGCGCTCCTTGATTCTTGTGGGCGTGGATCATCATTTTCCAGCAATTGGGCATCCGGGAAGGCTTCAAAGGCGGCCTTGACCAGTGGCGCATCCAGAATCGCCTGCCGCTCTGCGTCTCTCGCTTGCTGTTCCTGCTCGACCAGACTCGGCTTCGCCTCTCCCGGACCTTCTGCGATGGTCCATTCAATACCGGTTTCCTGTTTCAGCGCATCCGCAATTTTCCGGATGTCTGCAACCGCTATCGGACGCGCCGGCTGATAGACTATGTCCGGTGCCTCAAACGAGACCACCCGCATATCGGCCATCAATATACTTTCCAGTACGGCGGAGACCCGACCAACCGCTTTCACGGCCTCGGCAAATTGTTTTGGCAATCCGCTGGTCTGCGGTTCCGGCGCAGCAACGGGCGCAGGCGCGGCTTGCGCCACCGGCTCGTGTGCGGACTGCGGCGCTCTTGGTGTGTCAGTAGGGCTGGCGGATGGTGGAACACCTTGCTCCAGCATTTTTGCCAGTTTTCCGGGATCGGGCATGTCGGCAGCGCAGAGCACCCGGAGCAATGCCATTTCGCAGGCTTCGCGCGGCAAATGGGCTTGCTGGACTTCCTGATAGCCCTTGAGCAATAACTGCCACAGCCGGTGCAGCACTGGGTAGGATAATTGCCCGGACCAGTCGGACAATTGCTGCCTGGCGTCTTCCGACAAGGTCGGATCGCTGGCTTTGCCGACCTTGAACAGGGTTACCTGATGCGACAGCGACAGCAGCCCGTTCATTAACGACAAGGGCTCAACTCCGATCTTATATTGTTCTGCAATCGCATCGAGAAGCGCCGCCGAATCGCCTTCCAGCAATTTCCCAAACAGCCGCCGGACCGCGCCGCGATCCGAAAGCCCGAGCATATCCCTGATCTGGGCGGCTTTTACCTGACCATCGCCATCCATATCGGCATGGGCGATCGCCTGGTCGAGGATCGACAGACCGTCGCGCACCGACCCTTCTGCCGCCTGCGCGATCAGATCCAGCGCTTCCTGCTCTGCGGTCACCCCTTCCTTGCCGACAATCATCCCGAAATGTTCGGATAGCTGGTCGGCGCTGATCCGCTTCAGGTCAAAGCGCTGGCAGCGGGAAAGCACGGTGATCGGGACCTTGTGCACTTCCGTCGTCGCAAAAATGAACTTCACGTGCGGTGGCGGCTCTTCCAGCGTCTTCAGCAACGCGTTGAAGGCATTTTTCGACAGCATATGCACTTCGTCGATAATATATATTTTATAGCGGGCAGAAACCGATGAATAGCGCACCGCCTCGATAATCTCGCGGACATCGTCGACGCCGGTATGGCTGGCGGCATCCATCTCGATGACATCGATAAAGCTGCCCTCGGCAATGCTCCGGCACGGTTCACAGACGCCGCACGGATCAATCGTCGGGCCGCCCTGCCCGTCCTCGCCGATACAGTTGAGCGCTTTCGCAATCAGTCTAGCAGTAGAGGTTTTGCCGACGCCGCGCACACCCGTCATCAGGAAGGCATGGGCAAGCCGGTCTCGCTTGATCGCATTGCCCAGTGTCTGGACCATCGCGTCCTGACCGATCAGTTCGGAAAATTTCGACGGCCGATATTTGCGCGCCAGTACCCGATAGGGCTGCGCTGCGCCGGGCGCGGGCTGCGTCGGGGCATCAACGCCAGTGGCGGCGAATATATCGTGTGAATCGGACATGAAGGCGGAGTTTAGGCGAGAGGCCCCTGCTTGTCGAAGGCTATTCGCCACCAATCTGGAGTCTAACCAAAAATAAAGAAAAATTCGTTAGAACACAGCCCGTAAGGAGACAATCAGGCTTGCCTAGACCCATATTCCATTGCCTTCTCGGGTTTATATTTTTCTGCATCGGATATTTGCTGATCAATCAGCATATCCTGGTGCAGTCCATTCTCTATCGCGCCGCAGCCAACGACTATCACAGTGCGTCGATCGCCTTCGCCGCAATGGCGCTGCAGGCAGCTGCGTTGTTGACCGGTCTGATCGTCCTGTCGAAATGGTTTTTCTGGATGGTCCTGATCCTGACCGGCTTGTCGGCTGCGGTCAATGTGATCTTCGGGCAGATTCTCCACGATACCATTGATCTTGCGAAGTTCGACTGGCTGCTCTCGGAAACACGGCATGCCGGCAATGCGGCGGGAAAATTCATCACCCCTGTTGCGACGGGCTTGGCGAAGACGGTGCTGGCGTGCGGGCTCTTTATCGCTTGTCGCAAATTGTTCAGGGCGGCCCTGCCGAAGCAGGGTCCGTTGCTCAACTCCGGCCCAGCCGTGATCTGTGCGCTATTGCTGGTCACCCTGCCGTCCTTTGTCTTCGGCCTTGGCGCTCCCGGGGCGATGGCGGCGGAGCGCAATATCTACAATTTCGCGTACGAAAAACTCACCATTCCACCGCCTCCGCAAAGGCGCGCGGTGAGCATCGCCGCTCCGGACGCCAGTAGAGCGATCGAGAAGATTGTCTGGATCGTCGACGAAAGCGTTGGCTATGACGCGTTCGCCAAACTTGTGCGGCCCGAGCTTGCATCCTTTACCCCGATCGATTTTGGCAAAGCGGCAGCGCTGGCAAATTGTAGCGCACCAGCGCACGTTGCGTTGCGGTCGGGCGTCGACGTTATCAATGTGGATGGAGACACCGATCTGCGCCAAACGCCGTCGATCTGGGGATATGCCAGCAAGGCCGGCTATAAAACCACGTTGATCGACGGGCAGGTTTCGGGACCGCCGCAGAATCTGCTGCTGGCGCCGGAGGCCGGCAAGATCGACGACATCCAGGCGGTTGCGTCCGGAATCCAGACCGACCTGGCTATCGCAAAGGACCTCAATGCCCGCCTGAGGACAGACGACAAGGAGTTTGTCTATGCGGTGCTGCGCGGTGTCCATTTTCAATATTCGGACCATTATCCCGATGGCTCGGTCGATCAAAATGGGGGCCTGTCAGCACAATATGAAGCAGCCATTGCTTACTCAAAGCAGGCGTTCTTTCCTACGCTGCTGGCCGACATTGATCGCGAGAAAGTTGCGATCATCTATACCTCGGATCACGGCCAGAACGTACAGCAGGGCGTTATGCCGCATTGCTCGACCCATCCCGATAAGGCCGAGTTCGCCGTCCCGCTGCTGGCATTTTTACCCTCCGCGGTGGCCGAGGGTTTTCCGCAAAAATCGGAGTCCGGATATAGCGCCAGCCAGATTTTCCCGTCGACTCTGGCCTGGATGGGCTATGACGAATCGATGGCTATCGATGCCTATGACAACACCCTGAAACAGCCGACCAAAAAATTCGTCTGGTTTGGGCGGGCGGTCATCCCGCTCAGAGTCGGCGACAAGATAGCGGTCAGAGGATCGGAAGAATCTCTGGTTGACTGATTTCTGAAAGGGGAAGGTTTTGAACCGCGGACAAGTCTGCGCGGTATCTGATAGTAGGAGCCGGGCGACCCGCAGAAAAATCGTTGCGGCTGCTTCCTTCCGGACCTGACCGGGTTGGCGATGACTGCGTCCACCCGACTCCCGCTGCGCATATGGGTGCAGTCCGGCAAAAATGCAAGCCGTTAGATGAGGCGCGCCGGCCCGCTAAAGGTTCTGCATATTGTGGCTTTCAATCGGCAAATGGACGGTCAGACCATCGAGTGCGGCGGTGAGCGTGATCTGGCAGGCCAGACGGCTTGTCTTGCGGGCTCCGGCAGCCAGATCGAGCATATCTTCTTCCATTTCGGTGGCCTCGGGCAATTTGGCGAAATCTGCAGCTTCGACAATCACATGACAGGTGGAGCAGGCCATTTGCCCCTCGCAGGTCC
>PFJE01000009.1 GCA_002783865.1 Sphingomonadales bacterium CG_4_10_14_3_um_filter_58_15 | reverse complement strand
CAAGGAAAAGGAAAATGGCCGGATCGTGATCATCGGCTCGATCACCTCGCGCCTGACCGGCGAAGGCGACAGCGCCTATGCCGCCAGCAAGGCCGGCGTCACTCATCTTGGCCGCAATCTGGCGCGCGAATGGGTCCGTCAGGGCGTCAACGTGAACACTATCCACCCAGGCTATATCCCGACCGAAATCCAGGGCGACTGGTACCAGACCCCGGGTGGCGAAGCGCAGATCGCCGGCTTCCACCGTCGCCGCCTGCAGGACATCGAATCGTTGGATCCGATGATGCTCTATTTCTCCTCCGACGCGTCGCGCATGGTGACGGGATCGGATATCATCGTCGACGACGGACAATCGCTCTGACGGTGGATCGCGCCCCTATTTAAACAAAGGGTGCCGGGTCTAAAATAAACCTGTCATAGCCTGTCCATGGTAGAGGACATTCGCCCCAACGCGGGCATTGAGATTTCGGCAGATTCTGAATCTGCTTCGCGACGGCGAGCCAATTATGTGCTGGCCGTATTGTTCATCGTTACCATGCTCAATTTTCTCGATCGTCAGGTGATCTCGATCGTCGCCGAACCGATTAAGCGCGATCTCGGCCTTTCCGACACCCAGCTCGGCCTGATGACCGGCCTGTCCTTTGCTGTTTTCTACACGACGCTGGCGATTCCGCTCGCGGCGCTGGCGGATCGCTGGAACCGGAGCCGGATCATCGGCATTTCCATCGCGGTATGGTCGCTGATGACGGTCCTGTGCGGGCTGGCGGGCAATTTCGTTCAGCTGTTTCTGGCCCGTGTCGGAGTCGGCATTGGCGAAGCCGGTTCTGCGCCGGCGTCGCACAGTCTGATCGCCGATCTGTTTCCCCCCGAACGCCGGGCCGGAGCGCTCGGGATCATGGGCGCAGCGGTACCGGTCGGCGCGTTTATCGCTTATGCCGGTGGCGGCTATATCACCGAAATGTTCAGCTGGCGTGCCGCGTTCATGCTGGCCGGACTGCCGGGATTAATCATTGCTCTGGTGATCTGGTTCACCGTGCCCGATCCGCGCGGCAAGGTCAGTCTGGCCAAAGCGCTGAAGCCGGTCGCGGGCGAGGCGACCTTGCGCTCCGCCCTGGCCGAGCTTTCGCGCAAGCCCGCCTATTGGCATCTCGTTGCCGCCGGTATTCTGGTGCAATTCATATCCTATGGGCTCGCCAGCTTTTACGGCGGTCTGTTTGTCCGGGTGCACGGCATGGACTATGGCGAGCTCGGCTGGAAACTTGGCGTAATGGTCGGGCTAACCGGGGGTTTCGGCGCCTGGTTTGGCGGCAAGGTCGGGGATATTATCGGCAAGCGGGATCCGCTATTGCCGCTGCTGGTCAGCGGCATGGTGCTGGTGATCGCGGCGCCCGGAATGGTTGCGGCCATCTATGCCGGCAATGCCAATCTCGCGATTGTCCTGCTCGGTTTCCCCACTTTTGCCGCGACCTTCTATTTTGGCCCCAGCTTTGCCGCGGTACAAATATTGGCCAGCGACCGGACAAGGGCGATGGCGGTGGCGATATATCTGATGCTGGCCGGTCTGATCGGATTGGGCATTGGCCCGGTTTTCGTCGGCGGCCTGTCGGACTATTTCGCCGGTGGTAGCCGCGAACTGGAAGCCAGCGCATTGCAGAAGGCGCTGATGATCCTTGCCCTGTTCAATCTGTGGGCCGGTTTCCACTATTGGCGGGTGTGGGTGTGGATGAAGCGGATGCAGTCCCAGGGTTGCTAACCTCTCCGGTCACTTGCCGCCGGTGACATAGAGGCATTGCCCGGTGACCCAGCTTGAGGCTGGCGATGCCATATAGACCACCGCCGCGGCAATATCCTCTTCCCGGCCAAAGCGGGCCAGCGGGATCTGGAATTGCTTGAGCAAGGCTTCGCGTTTTTCCTCGGAATCGATGCCCATGGATTCGTCGAAATTCTCGGTCGGGATCGGGCCGGGGGCGACAGCATTGACGCGGATTTTCGGCGCCAGTTCGAGCGACAGGCTGGCGGTCAGGCTGTTTACCGCCGCCTTGGACGCGCCATAGGGACCATTCTTGACCTGGCCTCCGAGCGCCGCGCGGGAGGAAATATTGATGATCGCGCCGCCCTCGCCGCCCATATGCGCCGCCGCCGCGACCGCGCCCATCCAGACACTTTTCAGGTTCAGCTCGATCTGGGCATCCCAGCTTTCTTCCGGCGTGCGCGTCAGATAGCGCGGCGTACCGTCGGGCAGACCGCCGGCATTGCTGACCCAGATGCTCAGCCGACCGAGTTCCTCGACCGCGCGGTTGGCGAGATTTTCCAGAGCGGCGCGGCTGGTTACATCGGTGGGGACCGCGATCGCGCGGCGACCCATGGCGCGTATCTCCCCGGCCACTTTTTCCAGATCCTCGGCAGAGCGGGCGGCTACCGCAACATCGGCACCTGCCTCGGCCAGTCCAAGCGCAATCGCTCTCCCGATGCCCTTGCCGGCACCGGTCACGACCGCGACTTGGCCGTCGAGTTTGAATTGATCCAATATGGCCATTATTTTTTCCCCTTGTTCCGTCCGGTCACTGGTTGACCCGCTTCGCTGCTGCGCGCCCCGCGATATAGCCGAAGGTCAGCGCTGGCCCCAAAGTGCCGCCCGCTCCGGCATAGACGCTGCCGGTCGGGGCGCTGATCACATTGCCGGCCCCGAACAGTCCGGCAATCGGCTGGCCATCGACATCGAGAATCTGTGCCTGTGCATTGGTCTGCGGGCCGCCATTGGTGCCGAGCGCGCCCATTTTGATTTCCACGGCGTAGAAGGGTGGCTTGGTCAGCGCACCCAGAGTCGCCGCCGCGCCGTCGCGGGAGCGGTCGCCGTAGAAGCGGTCATAGTCGGTCTTGCCACGGCCAAAATCCTGATCGTCCAGCCGCTCGGCCAGATCGTTGAACCGGCTTACCGTGGCCGGGAGGTTCCCGGCATCGATACCGGTTTTATTTGCCAGTTCGTCCAGCGTATCCGCCTTGGCCACCCAATCCGGCAGCGGCGTACCCGGCATGAACGACGCCAGCGGATAGCGTTCGCGATAGTGCGAATCGAAAACCAGATAGGCAGGCATGTTGGGAAAGTCATAGGTTGCCGGTTCGAATCGATGAAAGGCCCCGGCGAGCGCCGAATAATTGGCGGCTTCGTTGCAGAAGCGCTTGCCCTCGCGGTTGACCAATATGCCGTGCGGCAAGGTCCGCTCGATCAGCACCGGCATATTGCGGACCTCGCCGCTCTGCCACTCCGTCTCCGGTACCGCTAGCGTCGGCACCCACCAGGCGCTGGTCATGTTGCCGAGGCTCGCGCCTGCGGCCATCGCCATCTTCAGGCCATCGCCAACATTGGTTGGCGGGGACGCCGGCGCATCGAGCGGCCCGCGCAGAAAGGCATGTTTCAGCGCCTCGTTCCATTCAAAGCCGCCGGTGGCGAGGATCACGCCCTGCCGCGCCGTCATGAACTCCTGCCTGCCGTCGCGCTCGACAATCGCGCCGGTCACCCGGCCCTCTTCGGCGCACAGCCGGTAACCGCCGCATTCCAGCTCTGGCTCGATGCCACGGTCCAGACAGGCCTTGAGCAGCCTTCCAACCAGCGCCTGCCCCCAGCCGCGCAGATCCCGGTCGGCACGCTGTTGCAATTCCGCCGGATCGACCATGCCGCTGCCGCCGCCCAGCGGCGTCTCGCGCAGCATCATTCTTGGTGATGGACCATTCTGGAAGACCCGGTCTTTCCATTCTCCGAGCGCGGTAAAATCAAACAGGTCATTGTCGAGCGAGCGGCCACCCGTTTTCGCGCCGGGTCGATCCTCGTAATAATCCGGATAATCCGGCATCATCGTCAGCCCGATCGCATCGATCCCGGTCAGGAACGAATGCATCTGCCGCGCTTCGGTGACGAAGGCACCAAGCACCTCTTCATCCATTTCGCCATGGTCGAGTGACAGGAAATAGGCCAGCGCGTCGGCGGCGCTGTCGTCCTTGCCCTGCGCTGCCATCTGCTCATGATCGGGCAGCCAGACCACGCCGCCGGAGATTGCCGCGGTGCCGCCCAGCCGGTCCTGCTTTTCGATCAGCCGGACCGACGCGCCGGATTCGTGGGCGGCGAGTGCGGCGGCAAGGCCTGCTGCCCCCGCACCGATGATCAGAACATCCGTCTCGCTGTCGACCATGGTGCCTCTCCCGCTTATCATTCAGGGGGAAGACTAGGGCCTTGCCGGTGGCGTCACAAACCGCACTTTGAATAGCGCGGCGCGCTTCAGGCGGCGATGCTGCCGGGCTGAACCGGCGCCGGCAGCCCGGTTTCGGCCAGACAATTGGCGCGCAGCGTTTCGATATCGGGGCCAAAGTTGA
>PFJE01000164.1 GCA_002783865.1 Sphingomonadales bacterium CG_4_10_14_3_um_filter_58_15 | reverse complement strand
AGGGCGGCAAGGTCCAGATCAGTTTCAAGGCTCCCGCCGGCACCGACAAGCTGGCCGACTGGTATGCAACGCAATTGACCGGCAAGGATTTTGCAGTGGCCCGGGATGGCAGCAACCTGTCGGGCAAGACCAATGAAGGCGATGCCTTCTCGCTCGCCCTGACAGAAATCTCTGCCCAGCAATCCAAAGGCGTGCTGGAGTTTTCCGAAAACAAATAGATGAAGTGATCCAGGGCGGCGTGTGGGGCAGCCTTCCGTTCGCCCCGAACCTTTCTCGAACAATAATCCTCCCCGCCTGCGGGGAGGGGGACCGCGCGGAGCGTGGTGGAGGGGGAGTGCGTCTGAGCGCAGCGCCCGGGCTAGAGCCCCCTCCGTCAGCCGCCTTCGCCAAGGCTACGGCGCCTGTCACCTCCCCGCAAGCGGGTAGGATCTGTTAGGTTCAAGCCGGATTGGGATGCGCCCGGCAATGCGGGCGGTGCAAGCGATTAATCGCCAGGCCTCTTTGTGGCGATACCGGTTTTCCAGTTGCAAAACGCGCAACTGATAGGCCTCCGTTTTCAATTGAAACTCACTTGTCTTGCGACCATTTGCGCCCTGTAAGTTACGCAGGAAAAGAGATGTTTGACTGGCGTTGGAATAAGGAAAAAATCCATGAGAACGCTTTTCAATATTGTCGCCGCCCTGTCCGTTAGCAGTGTAATTCTGCTCTCGACGGTTCAGGTCTAAGGCAAATCGTTACAGTCCCGGTTGCCGCATGCTCCTCCCGATAGCGGCGCCGGGGCTGGTCCAAAGGTCCGGTCGTCCTCCATCCCCTCCCAAAAAGGACGGCTGGACCAGCGGACATCCTTCCGCAAATCTCGATCAAATCCCAAATTCTTATATTATCCACCATATCAGCAGCAGTTTTCCACCGCTAACTGGACTGCCTGTGGATAACTTGTTCTTTTCCACTAGGAGCGACTCGGGATGAAGAGTCATATATAAGTCATCGGAAGGGAAACGGACGAACCAGCGACCAGTCAGCAATGACCCGCAGGACAGCCCCGGACCCGGAAGATGGTCGAGACGACCGGTTTGTTTTTCGCAAGAAAAGGAAATTGATCTCTGGATCGATGATCGGACACCGATTGAAAAGGGACGGCGCAAGCCCGACCGGATCAGACGGAGGAAGACCATCAGGTGACTGGACCAAGTGCGGGTTGGAAACCGAAGCGACGAAGTGCAAGCGGACTCGTGGACAACCACTGACCATTAACGCATTTGGCCCGGAAACCGGACGCCGAACAAGCGGAAGCCGGAATCGCAAGACGAAGGCAGCCCCAACAGAGGCGCAGCGGGAGCTTATCTTCGGATAAGCTCCCGTTTTTCGTTGCATTGCAGCCGCGATATCGGGCGACAGTCTCGCCCGATTTCTGCGCTACAGCCTGTCCCAACGGCCCCCTTTCCCAGTGCATCATTACTGCTAGTTTGAATGTGGCGACGCATAAAGCATGGTCGGCGCAAACAAAAAACAGGACAGGATGATATGGATACCAGCAAACTCATGTTCCGCGACGACTTGATGAAGGGCGAACGCATACTCATCACCGGCGGCGGCACCGGTCTCGGCAAGGAAATGGCCGAAGGCCTGCTCAAGCTAGGCGCAGAGGTTCATATTTGCGGAAGGCGGGGCGACGTGTGCAAGGCAACGGCGGAAGAGCTGGTGGAGAAACATGGCGGCAAGGTCGTTCCGCATCCCTGCGATATTCGCAATGCGGAGATGATCACGGAGATGAACGATATCATCTGGCAGCAACACGGCCCGCTGACCGGCCTGATCAACAACGCCGCAGGCAATTTCATCTCACGCACCGAGGACCTGTCGATCCGCGGTTTCGACGCGATTGCCAACATCGTTTTTCGCGGCACCTTCTACATGACCCACGATATCGGCAAACGCTGGATCGAGGGCAAGACCCGCGGCAATGTCGTATCGATCCTGACCACCTGGGTGTGGAACGGCAGCGCCTTTACCGTGCCGAGCGCCATGTCCAAGGCCGGGATCAACGTCATGACCCAGAGCCTGGCCGTCGAATGGGCGCGCTACAATATCCGTCTTAACGCCATTGCGCCGGGCCTGTTTCCGACCGAGGGCATGTCCAGCCGCCTCAATCCTACCGGCAGCGACGAGGACCGCAAGCGCAGCGGCGCGCCGATCAACCGGCCCGGCGAAATGCACGAGCTTGCCAATCTCGCTACCTTCCTGCTCGGCCCCGGCGTGGAATATCTCACCGGCCAGACCATCGCCATCGACGGCGGCGGCTATCTCGCCGGCGGCGGCAATTTTTCGCAGTTGCTGGCCTGGGGCGACGATGAATGGAATGCCGCCAAGGATGCGATTCAGGGCCAGAACCAGAAGGACCGGTCGAAACGTACCGTTTGAGCCGGTTGAATAATCGCAGCTCTTTTTTTTGATTGACCAGTGATGGCCGTCACAGGGCCGAGAAAAATACGCGGTTAACAAGGTCCTGCGGTATCGATCAGATGAAGCATTTCAATCGATACAAAACCGATGCCGCACCAAGCCCATTTGCGGGCATTCAGGAGAAGCTCGACGGTTATTGCGACCCGGCCGTCGGGCTTCTTTTGTTTTCTATTGTGCAGGCTTCAGTATCGAGTCATGCCGTCCCGGCCAGTGACTTTGTCGGATAAGGGTGCCACCTGTCTGGTTGCCGAGACGTAATTGCTCCGACATCTTCCCCGTAAGACTCTGCTATTCCCCGGTTAATCGACCTGTTCGATTACTCTCAGGAAATATACTGATTTCGCCATCTATATTTGTGAGCCTAACGTTTTGCTCAGCACAATATTCAGGAAAATCAACAGGAGAGAAATATGTTCAAATCACAAGTTTCGCTTTTCGCTTTGCTCGCGGCATCGATGACACCGTTGGTGATGGCTAGCCCGGCACAGGCACAGAAAACCGTCGTTCAAGACCCGCCGGGCGCTATGTCCAACAAGGACTGGTGGCCGCAGAGCCTCGATCTGGCGGCGCTGCGCCAGCACGAGGCGCAGTCCAATCCCTATGGACCCGACTACGACTATGCCGCAGAATTTGCGACGCTCGACCTCGACGCCGTCAAGGAAGACATTCGCAAGGTGCTGACCACATCGCAGGATTGGTGGCCAGCCGATTACGGTCATTATGGCCCGTTCTTCATTCGTATGGCCTGGCACAGCGCCGGCACCTACCGCGTCGGCGATGGCCGCGGCGGCTCGGATGGCGGGGAGCAGCGCTTCGAACCGCTCAACTCCTGGCCCGACAATGTCAGCCTCGACAAGGCGCGCCGTCTGGTCTGGCCGATCAAGCAGAAATATGGCCGCAAGCTCTCTTGGGGCGACCTGATGGTGCTGACCGGAAACGTCTCGCTTGAGGATATGGGGTTCAAGACCATCGGCTTTGCTGGCGGTCGTGTTGATGCCTTCCAGCCGGATCTCGTGTTCTGGGGTCCTGAAGCGAAGATGCTGGCCGACAATCGCCGTGACGGCAAAGGCAATCTCACGGGGCCGCTAGCCGCCACGCAAATGGGTTTGATCTACGTCAACCCCGAAGGCCCCAATGGCAATCATGATCCGATTTCTGCTGCGGCTGATATCCGCCGCGCCTTTGGCAATATGGCGATGAACGACGAGGAAACTCTGGCGCTGATCGCTGGCGGTCACACGTTCGGCAAGGCGCACGGTGCGCACAAGCCTGAAGAATGCATGGGCGCAGAGCCGTCGGCTGCGGGCATCGAGAAGCAGGGCATGGGCTGGGAAAACAAGTGCGGCAAGGGTAATGCCGAAGACACCATCACCAGCGGTCTTGAAGGCGCATGGTCGGCCAATCCGATCGCTTTCACCAACCAGTATCTCGACAATCTGTTCGGTTTCGAATGGGTCAAGGTCAAGAGCCCGGCCGGTGCGACCCAGTGGATTCCAAGTGACCCAAATGCTGCGAATATGGTCCCCGACGCCCATATTCCGGGCAAGACCCATGCGCCGATCATGTTCACCACCGATATTGCGGTCACGGAAGATCCCGGATTCCGCAAGATCGCAGAACGCTGGCATAAGAATCCCGATGAGTTCGCGGCCTCCTTCGCTCGCGCCTGGTTCAAGCTGACCCATCGCGATCTCGGACCGTCGGCCCGCTATGTTGGTGCAGACGCGCCGAGCCAGAGCTTCATCTGGCAAGACCCTCTGCCCGGAGCCGATCATGCCTTGGTCAGCGACTCGGATGTAGCGCAGCTCAAGTCGAAAATCCTGGCGTCCGGTTTGATAACGCCCGAACTGGTGCGGACCGCATGGGCTTCGGCTTCGACTTTCCGTGGCACCGATATGCGCGGCGGAGCCAATGGCGCGCGGTTGCGGCTGGCACCGCAAC
>PFJE01000018.1 GCA_002783865.1 Sphingomonadales bacterium CG_4_10_14_3_um_filter_58_15 | reverse complement strand
ACCCGATGGGCAAGGTTCCGGCAATCGATCATGACGGCCAGATCGTCACCGAAGGCGCGGCAATATGTGCCTATCTGGCCGAAGCCTTTCCGGATGCCGGCCTCGCACCCGCTCCTGATGAACGGGCAGATTATTACCGCTGGCTATTCTTTGCCGCTGGCCCTGTCGAAGCGGCGATAACCAACCGTTCGATGGGCTTTTCCGTATCAACGGACCAGGAAAGGATGGCCGGTTACGGCAATTACGACCGGGTTGTCGAGGTGCTGGATACCAAGTTTCAGGCGGATGACTATGTGTGTGGCGAGCGCTTTACGATGGCCGATGTCTATGTCGGCGCACAAATCGTCTGGGGCACGCAATTTGGCACCCTGCCCGAGCGGGAATCGTTTGTTGCTTATGGCAAACGGGTAACCGAGCGTGAGGCCTATCAGGCAGCGAAAGCAGTCGATGACGCGTTGATTGCCGCCAACAGCTGATCGATTGGCGCGCACCATAAAAAAGGCCAGATGGTCATCCCATCTGGCCTTTTTCTAAACCATTAAAGACAATTTATTCGCCGGTAGCGGGTTGCTCATAGTCAAGGGCTGGCTGCTCAGCGGCTACCGCTGGCTGTGCAGACCCCGTAACCGGGTCCCCATATTGAACGCGCCAGGCTTGCAGGTCGCGCTGATATTCCTCGTAAGCGAGATAGAAATCCGTAAAGGGCTTCTCCAGTTCCGGCAATGCTTGCTCGGCAAAAGCATTGAGATCCGCAGACTTGGTCACGATCGCGCGCTGGCTTATCTGCACCGCCTGATCACAAAAGGGCCGGCGCAGCGGCGAGAAGGACCAGTAATTATATAACTGCGTCTGATGACGATCGTGCTCGGTCTTGTAGCCGGCACCGGTTTCCCGCTGGAATTTCCTGATAATCGCATTGTTCGCGTTGCTTAGCGACGCGCTATTGTTGCTGATAAACGCATTATAATCATCAACCAGGCGTTCGTAGAGCGGGTCGGTGCAGCTGAGCGCCGCGACATTCAATGCCGCCCGTACGTGCCACAAGGTCTCGAGTGGTCCGATATCACGGTTGATCGTCTCGCGCAGTCCGTCAGCCCGCAGCATCGGCACAATCGTCAGCGTGCTGGCACCAAAGGGCGGCGTCGGAGCGCGCGGGGTATATTGCTGCTGCACAACCGGAGCGGGTGGCGGTGGTGGTGGTGCCGTTTGACAAGCGGCCAACGTGGCCAAACCGCCAGCAACCAATAATAGACGCAAATCCTTCAAACGCGGCATCGCAACACTCTCCTAAAACAACAGCCGTTGCTTTATGATTCACGCTAACAATTGTCCAGCATTTGCGATCAATTCTCGACCAATTGCCAAAAGAAAAAGCCCGACAGTTTCCTGCCGGGCTTTTTCGATAAACTTGGAGAGGTCGAGCCTAATCCTGATTGCCCATGAAATAGAGCAGGAACTGGAACATGTTGATAAAGTCCAGATACAGGCTGAGCGCGCTCAATACGACGGTCTTGCCCACCATATCGGTGCCCGCAACATAAGCATACATGCTCTTGATCCGCTGCGTGTCATAGGCGGTAAGACCGGCAAAGATCAGAACCCCAATCGCGCTGATGACCAGTTGCATCATTGTGGATTGCAGGAAAATGTTAATGACCATCGCGACCAGCAAACCGATCACGCCCATGACCAGAAAGGTGCCCATACCGGACAGGTCCTTCTTGGTGGTATAACCATAGAGACTCAGGCCGAGGAAAGCGGCTGCGGTGGCGAAAAATGTCTGTGCAATCGATGCGCCCGTATAGACGAGAAAGATGGTCGACATCGACATGCCCATCAAGGCCGCAAAGGCCCAGAACATCGCCTGGATCGTGAAGGTCGAAAATTTATTCTGACCAAAGCTCATCGCAAATACGATCGCGAGCGGCGAGAGGATGATCAGCCATTTCAACGGACCGCCGCCGAACATGATATCCTGGGCGAGTCCGGAACTGGCGAACAACATCGCAACAACGCCGGTAAGCAGAACGCCGCTGGCCATATAGTTATAGACTTTGAGCATGTAGGTGCGCAGGCCCGCGTCAAACGCGACCTGCGTCTGCTCTGCAGTGCCCACAGGGGGCTGCCCAAAGGTTGTTCTTGGATCTTGCCAAGCCATAATATCCATACTCCTCAATTTAGCGAGCCGACAAAACAGGCTCGATTGGTCTTAATATCGGGTAATAGCGCATGTTTTTCAAGGGAAACCGGGTTGGCGCACCAAAATATTACCGATGGATCCGATAGACAAAATCTATTGGCTACTGAATTATTGGATAAATTCTCGGTAAAGAACGATAGATCGCCTACTGCGCTGGGTGGACATGGATTGACACGCCGATAGGGAGCGAGCGGCGGCTATGGTGGCCCTTCCAATCGGCGATACGGCAAGCGGGTATCCCTAGCTCGCCTCGAGCCGTTGCCGGATCATTCTTGCAGCCTCCGTCACTTCCGCCCAGGTCTGGTCAAAATCATCCTCTCCGCCATAATAGGGATCGGCAACATCCTCGCCCGTCCTGCCCGCAACATGGTCAAAGAGCAGCGATAGCTTCGCCGCCGCCTTCGCCGGACGCATCGCCGTCAAATCGCGCAAATTCTGGTTATCCAGGGCGATGATATGATCGAAATCGTGAAAGTCAGCGGCCGTTACCTGGCGGGCTCGAAAATGTCCGATCTCGACGCCGTTCCGAATCGCCGCCGCTTGCGCCCGTTCGTCGGGCGGCTGACCGACATGCCAGTCGCCGGTGCCGGCAGAATCGATCACCACATTCAGTTCGGAGCTGGCACATTCCAGCCGCAACGCCGCTTCAGCCAGCGGCGAACGGCAAATATTGCCAAGACAAACAAACAGAACGGAATGGCTCATGGATATATTCTAATGATCGCCAGACCCGCTGATCCAGTCAGCGGCCGCCGACAAAGACGCCGCACGCCAATCGTCCGCCGCTGTCTCCGGACGGATCGGTCTTCAGATCATCCGCGCCTTCGTGCACCACAAAGGCCGCGCCATCGGCATCGAGCAGGGCGTTGTCCCCGTCGCTGAGCGATGCACCGGGAATCTTTGCTTCCAGCGCCCCGGTCCCATCCGCGCCAATATCCAGATTGAAAAAATCGCCGGCGTGTGCGCCCTGGGGATTGTCAAAGCCATGCTGCTTGGACTGGGGGTTCCAGTGACCTCCGGCAGATTTGAAATCCGGACCTTCGCATTTACCGGTCTGGTGAATATGGACGCCGTGCGGGCCGGGTGACATCCCCTGCGCCTTGATATTGACGATCAGGCCATCATCGCCCTGCGCGACGATTACTTCGCCATATTGCGTCTGATCGGCACCGACCAGAGCGGCACGGGCGACATTGCCGCTGACTTCGCCGGGCGATTCCCCTTGCGGGCTGCAACCGGCAGCGATGAGGGACAACAGGACCGCGCCCGGTAGAGTGAAATGATGCTGACGCACGAAGCTTCTCCTTGATTTCCTTGAGATTGATTGCATGATAGCAGCCGATCCGCCCGCTTGGAACCATTTGTTCTAATCCCGCCCCCTCCAAGAAGCACGGGAGCCGATATCCGCTTATGTTCTATCTGATTGCCTCGGGTTCGAACCAGCGCCACCAGCGCCTTGGCCTGCCGCGCGCAATCATTGCGGCGGCATGGGAAAGGTTGGCCGGGGAGAGCGTGACCATCGTGACCAAATCGGGCATCATCGCATCGCGACCGGTCGGACCGTCCCAGCGCAGCTATGCCAATGCCGTCGCGATCATCAAGACGCCATTGCCGCCGCCGGCGTTGCTCGAACTGCTCAAGCGTATCGAATCAGAATTTGGTCGCCGCACGGGACAGGCCTGGTCTCGCCGGGTGCTCGATCTTGACATCATCCTGTGGAGCGGCGGCGCTTTTGTCAGCGCCGACCCGGACCTCACCATCCCCCATCCGCTGATGCGCGAGCGCAGCTTTGTTCTGGGGCCCGCCGCAGAAATTGCGGGAGATTGGCGCGATCCGCTCACCGGGCGAACGATCGCCCAATTGCACGCCCGCAATCAGCGCCCCAAAAAACCACCGGAAAAAAGCGCCAAAGCCGCTTGACCCTGCCCCAAAGCGTCCCTAGGGAGGCGCTTCCCGGAGGCTTTGTGCACTGCACCAGCCGGTTGAGGGGCCCTTAGCTCAGTCGGTAGAGCAACTGACTTTTAATCAGTAGGTCGCTGGTTCGAACCCAGCAGGGCTCACCATTTTTATCCATGTTTATCAGATATTTATGGCACATTGAGAAATTGACGCTGATCATGAAACAATCGAAAGGTAACGAGCTAGGTAACAGCTGATTTGTTTTGTAGCTTGTACATTCCAGAATTGAGCTTGAGATCGGTTGTTCCTGAAAGCGGACTCTAGCTTCACTCTTTATAGCTGACCGCTGATGGGTGTATTCTGTTGAAAAACTCTGCTTGCATCCGGCTTAAGCTCCTGATTCAGTAATCTTCGGTATC
>PFJE01000006.1 GCA_002783865.1 Sphingomonadales bacterium CG_4_10_14_3_um_filter_58_15 | reverse complement strand
AGATGCTGGCCAAGCTGTGCCTCAAGGAAGGCGTCGACCTGGTCGCCATCGTGCGCAGCGATGCGCAGAAGAAGATCCTGACCGATATCGGCCTGACCCATGTCATCGACAGCAGCAAGGACGATTTCATGGACAAGCTGATCGCCGCGCTCGCCGAAACCGGCGCGACCCTCGGCTTTGACGCGATCGGCGGCGGCAAGATGGCCAGCTATATCCTGACCGCGATGGAAAAGGCGGCGGCGGTGCGCGGCGCGGAATTCAGCGTCTACGGCTCGACCGTCAACAAGCAGGTCTATATCTATGGCCGTCTCGACACCGGCGAAACCATCCTCGGCGGCGGCCTCGGCCTCTACTGGGGCGTCGGCGGCTGGCTGCTGACCCCGCATCTCGAAAAGGTCGGCATGGAGCGGATGATGGAAATGCGCATGTATACCGTCGAAGAGCGCAACGGCATTTTCAACAGCGACTATTCCAGCGAGATCAGCCTTATGGACATGATCGATCCGGAGACTGCCAAGGGTTACGAGAAGAAGGCGACGGGCGAGAAGGTGCTGGTTAATCCTAGCCTTTAGAACATCACGGCATCGACGTCGTCATCCTGAACTTGTTTCAGGACCTCGTGCGTCTCTGCACAATGTAGAATATGAGCGCCCCTCTTCGGCCAGAAGAGGGGCGGTTGCTTTGTGATGGCGCGGGGCGGGGTGGTTGGCGACCGATCAATCGGGCTGGGTGCACCCTCATCCAACTGCGGCTAATCCTGACGGATAAGCCTTCGTATCCTTCTCCCTCAAGGGAGAAGGTTATTATCCATAGCTCACCACCTCGAATTCAATGCCGTTCCAGTCGAGGAAATAGAAGCGGCGACCCGGTTCATAGTCATCATGGCCGAACGGTTTCAGCCCCGCTCCGACCACCTTGGCTTCTACCGCATCCAGATTATCGACCGTCACACCGATATGGTTCATCGGTTCGCCCTTGTTGAATGTCGGGTCGGCTGCCTGGACGTCCGGGTTGGTATAGAGCGCGATATAGCTGTCATCCGTTCCGATATGGATTGTGTGGCCAGCCGACATTGATGGCCCCTCCCACCGGATATGCCAGCCAAACAGATCGCGCAGCAGGGCGGCGCTCCTCTGCGGGTCGCTGACCGTGATATTGACGTGCTCCAGTTTGCCCTTGGTCATTCTTCATTTCCTTCATCCTTGATTGCTTGGCATCGGTTCAATGGAAGAACTGGAAGCATGTTTTGCCCCGGGGCGCGGGACCGGTTGGGGCTGCCAGTTCTCCATGCTTGCGATTCGTACAACCTCAAGCTAAGTTGAGGTCAAGATATTATTTTGCGCGCTGTCATTGCGAGCGCAGCGAAGCAATCCAGGGCGTCGCTCGCGGCTCTGGATTGCTTCGTCGCTGTCGCTCCTCGCAATGACGAACAAGACAGTCGTGCTCCGCACTTGATGCGGAGCTCTGGAGGTTGGGAGGTGAACGCCGATAGGGCTCCGCATCAAGTGCGGAGCACATCGTGAAGGCGGAGCGCACGCAAAGGGAGACTTGAAAAATGCTCGAAACCAAAGCCCTGACCATTGGCGCGCTCGCCGCTCGCACCGGCCTGTCGGTCTCCGCGATCCGCTTTTACGAGGAAAAGGGTCTGGTCGAACCGTTCCGTTCCAGCGGCGGCCAGCGGCGCTTCCTGCGCTCGGATATCCGGCGGCTCAGCTTTGTCCTGATCGCCCAGCAACTGGGGCTGAGCATCGGCGAAATAGAGCGCCAGCTGGCGAAGCTGCCGCATGGCCGCACCCCGACGCAGGCTGACTGGACCCGGATCAGCAAGGCGATGCGCGAGGTGATCGACGGGCGGATTGCGGAGCTGGAACGGACCCGCGACCGGCTGGACGGCTGCATCGGCTGTGGTTGTCTCAGCCTGAAAAAATGCGCGCTTTACAATCCCGAGGATCGGGCCGGGTTGAAAGGACCGGGGCCGCAGCTGGTGTTGGGGGATTGAATTACGCTGGCACAATGTCCGGATTTTGTTCGGGCGCATCAAGCGTGGGAACGCTATTCGAATTTGAGCGTTAGCACCGGCATGGAACATTCAAAACTGCTGGACCAGAACGGCAAAGCCGAGCATTTGGAAGAGCTTCAATCCGCTATTGGGTCGATGATTTCGCAGCCGCAATTCCCGTGCGTTGGCGCGAAATCGGCGCTGGCCCGCGACAATCTCAAGGTGATCGCCGGACATAGTCTGGAAAGCAGCTGGGACGATCTGGAAATCCATCGCGAACTGCTCGCCTGGGCGAAAGAATATCGCGGATCAAGCGACGGCCTGCGCAGTCTGGCCGTGATATTTGACGGACCCCTGGATCTGTCCGAGGCCGCGTTTGAAGAATTGCTGTGGACCCGTATTCAGTCGCTGGCGGACAAGGACGCCTGGCTGGGGCAGCCCTACGATAAAAGGGTCAGCGCTGATCCCGGTGACCCGCATTTCTCGCTAAGCTTTGGCGGTGAAGCCTTTTTCGTGATCGGCTTGCATCCCAACGCCTCCCGCCCGGCTCGCCGCTTTTCCCGCCCGATGCTGGTATTCAATCTGCACGACCAGTTCGAACGGCTGCGGGAACATGGCACCTATGAGAAGATGCGCGAGACCATCCTTGCGCGTGACGAGAAGCTGGCCGGAGACATCAACCCGATGCTGTCGAAATATGGCGAGTCCAGCGAAGCGCGGCAATATAGCGGTCGACAGGTCGACGATGACTGGCAATGCCCTTTTCAGGACCGGCGCAGTTCATGAGCCAATGGCGCATTCCGCCGCGCTCCGGCGTGGCCTTCCGGCTTAGGCAGGGCGAGTATCTCGAGGTGATCGACCCGGACGGCGGCCAAGTTTCCGACTTGCTCGCCTATAATGCCACCGATGTCAGGGAAGTCCTGTCGAACGGCCGGACCTTCGATTATGAAGAAACGATCCGGCTGAGCACCGGTAATCGTCTATGGTCGAACCGCTCGAATCCGATGCTGACTATCGTTGAAGACACGGTTGGATCGCATGACTTTCTGCTGACCCCGTGCAGCGAGGACACGTTCCGGCATTTCTATCCCGACAAGCCGGTGCACCGTGGATGTTTCGGCAATCTGGCGGAGGCGCTCGCACCGTTTGGCGTCGAAAAGGACGCCATTCCGTGCGCGTTCAATGTGTTCATGAATGTGCCGGTGGATCAGAAAAGCGGAAAGCTGGAAGTATTGCCGCCGACCAGCAAGTCTGGTGACCGTCTCAGGCTGCAGGCGGAGATGGATCTGGTAATCGGCCTGACTGCCTGTTCGGCCTATGCGTCGAATGGCGGGACGTTCAAGCCGATTGATTATCGGGTTTTGCCGAATGGGACGGAGCGGGCCTAACCACCGGTCTGAACCGGAAATCGACCGCTTGCGGTTCGCCGCGGGTTCCGAGCCCGTCGAAGCGTCTCTTTTCTGATGCAGACAGAGCCTGTAGAGGGCAGGCGGTGTTCGACAGCAGCACGGCTGGCGGGTATAGCACAACAGGACATGACCCGCAGACTCTTTCCTCTCAGCGCGCTGCTGCTCGGTTCCCTGTTCCTGCTGATCGCTGGTGGAATCAACGGCCTGATTCTCCCGATCCGCGGATTGAGCGAGGGTTTCAGCGCCTTTTCCCTTGGTCTGCTCGGCACCGGCTGGGCCGCCGGCTATGTGCTGGGCTGCGTCTACACGCCGGTTCTGGTTGCGGGCGCCGGGCATATCCGGGTGTTCAGCGTGCTGGCCGCGACGGCGGCGATCGTGATCCTGCTGTCGGCCATGTTCCCGAGCCCGTGGGTCTGGATACCGCTGCGCGGCATATCCGGCTTCTGCTTTGCGGGCGCGGCGATGATCGTCGAAAGCTGGCTCAACGAGGAGGTCGATTCCTCGATCCGGGGGCAGGTGTTCGGCACCTATACGATGATCAACCTGGCAGGGTCCACCGGCGGACAATTGCTGTTGATCGGGGCGGATGTGTCGACCGCCTGGTATTTCATGCTCGGCGCGATCTTCTATTGCCTGGCGCTGATCCCGACGGCGATCAGCACACGCCGCGCGCCGGCACCGCTGTTCGAGGTCAAGCTCAAGCTATTGCAGCTCTGGCAGAACTCGCCGGTGGCGGTGTTTGCGGTGCTGATGATCGGGATTTCCAATGGCGGCTTTGGCGCGCTGGCGCCGGTCTATGCCGAACGCATCGGGCTCGACCTGACCACTATCGTCCTGTTCAGCAGCTTGCCGATCCTGGCGGGGGCCGCTGCCCAGCTCCCGGTGGGCAGGGCTTCG
>PFJE01000100.1 GCA_002783865.1 Sphingomonadales bacterium CG_4_10_14_3_um_filter_58_15 | reverse complement strand
CGCCAAGCGCAAGCGGCGGGTCGCGATCGGCTCCGGTACGACCGTGCAGGACGTCAACAAGCTGCTCAAAATGCATCAGGAAATGGCCAAGGCGATGAAGCGCATCAAGAAGATGGGTGGAATCAAGGGGCTGATGTCGATGTTCGGTGGCGGCGGCGGAGCCGCTGGTGCCGGCATGGGCGGGCAGGGCGGCGGCATGTCCGGCATGCCAGGGCTTCCCGATATGTCCCCCGGCGGACTTCCCCCGGACCTGGCAAATTTATTGAACAAGAAGAAATAATCGCAACAATTTGAATTTTAGTTTTTTTTGAAAGGTTTATTACAATGGCAGTAGCAATCAGAATGTCACGCGGCGGATCCAAGAAACGCCCTTATTATAAAATCGTCGTTGCCGACGTCCGTGCGCCACGCGATGGCAAGTTCATCGAACGGGTCGGCAGCTACAACCCGCTGCTCGCAAAGGATGACGAGAAGCGCGTAGTGCTCGACACCGAACGTGCGAAACACTGGCTCGACCAGGGCGCAAAGCCTTCGGATCGCGTTGCCCGTTTCCTCGATGCCGCCGGTTTGCTGAAACGCGAAGCGCGCAACAACCCGAACAAGGGCAAGCCCGGTGAAAAGGCTACCGAGCGCGTGGAAGAGAAAGCCGAAAAGGCCGCTGCTGCTGAAGAAGCGGCCAAGGAAGCCGCTGCGGCTCCTGCACCGGTAGAAGAAGCACCAGCTGAAGAAGCCGCTGCTCCAGAGGCTGCCGCTGAAGAAGCACCAGCCGCTGAAGCCGCTCCTGCGGAAGAAGCAAAGGCAGAAGAAAAGCCTGCTGAGGAAGCCAAGGCTGACGAGGCTCCTGCTGCTGACGCTGAAAAGGCTGAAGGCTAATGTCTAAGCCCCTCCCTTTTAAGGGAGGGGTTGGGGTGGGATTTGGCGAAGCCAATGCTTCGCTATGCGAGCGATACTCACATATCGCCACCACCCCAACCCCTCCTCTGAAGAGGAGGGGCTTATGACGTCCACGCCCGAAAAACCAGTCCCGCTCGCCGTGATTATCGGGGCTCACGGGATCGCTGGCGAAGTCCGGCTCAAGCTGTTCTGCGACAGTATCGACAGCCTGACCGTGCACAAAAGCTTCAACGACGGAAAATTGACCCTGAAATCGGTCAAGCCCCACAAAATGGGCGCCATCGCGCGCCTTGCCGAAATCACCGACCGCAACGGCGCCGAAGCCGCGCGCGGCACCGAACTCACCGTCCCCCGCTCCGCCCTCCCGGAGCTGGACGAGGACGAATTCTACCATATCGACATCATCGGCCTGCGCTGCGTCTCGGATGCAGGCGAGGAATTGGGCACAATCTTCGCCATCTACGAATTTGGCGCCGGCGATGTCATCGAAATCGAACGGGCTAACGGCAAGAAGTTCATGGTGCCAGTGATCGCGATCGATATGCGGAATGATCCGGCAATCGTGCAGGCCGATTTTGTCGAGCCGGTCTGATTGACGGTCATCGACGATGTGCGTATATACATGGTGTATATACGGAGGTTCACATGGCGAGTGAAACAGGCAAACCAAAATTGGGCGACAATCCCCGGTTTAAGCGCATTATAGGCTCCGTCCCGTGGATGCAGGTGCGCAAAAAGGAACATTTTCGCACCAGGGTCTTTCAGTCCGGCAATTCGATCGCCGTGCGTATCCCGGCGGGGACCAAACTGGAAGCGGGTATGGAGATGGACTTGACCGTGGAAGATGGCGAGTATCTGTCGCTGGAGCCAGTCGACAAGCCGAAGCGCAAGTTCAACATTGCCAAGGTCGCCGGATCGGCATCGAGCCTGAAGCTGATCAGCGATGACTCCCGACGGTTCGAAGAGCGTTCGCTCGACTGGCCGGATCGCCAAGCATGAAATATATGCTCGACAGCAATATCATCGTCTATTTGACCATGAATGCGAATGAATATGTAGTGCTGCGAGCCGCAGAGTGCGACGAGGGGGATCTCGTGACATCTGCAGTCGCCTATGCCGAGGTGGCCTTTGGCTCCTTGAACGAACAGCCGCCCGTTATCGAGCAGTTGAGAGCGTTTGTTGAAGAAGTGCCCGTGCTGGATTTCGATTACAAGGCGGCTCTGGCTTATGCCTCTCTGCCCTTTAAACGCGGAAGCTTCGACCGGCTGATTGCGGCGCACGCGTTGTCGCATGATTTGATCATGGTCACCCACAATGAAAAGCATTTCGCCGATGTCCCCGGGCTGAAGACCGAAAACTGGACGGTTGCGGCATGACCAAATCAGCGCAATGATGCTCATCCTCACCATCCTGTTCATAGCCGGCCTGACGATTGCGATCATCGAGATTGCCAGACGGCGGAACCCCGACACAAACCTCGCCTGGCTGCCCTTCCTGGCAAGCCTTCCGGTCCCGGGACTATTTGTGATCTACTGGCTGTTCAGCCTCTGGTGGATACAATCGGACCATTGTGCCGATGTCCAAATCTGCAACAGCGGCGGGATTTCGGCAATGTCTGTTGGCGCGGCCGTCGGCGTCTTCGGCAGCTTCTTCGTCAGCATGACCACGTCCATATTGTGGATCAACTGGCGCAACAGGAAATGACATTCACCGCCCAGATGGAGCACTTCGATTGATGTTCTATCTCTATCTTGAAGATATCTTGATCGTGCTATTCACTGTCTTAAATTCGATGCTGATCGCTGCTGGAGTGGCCGCATGGGTTAGCCTAAAATTCGCAAATCGATCCACTCGGTTTATCAAGTTGATTGGGAGTTGCTTTGCGATGATCCCCTATTTTGCATTGTTTCTGATCGAACTAGCCGAGCTTCAACAATGCCTGAATAGAGGAGGCACAGGTTCGACCATTTGTGCTTTTCCTGTTGCTACAATAAGGTGGAACCTGCTGATTCTCGCTATTCCTATTGGGTTTCCGCTAGCATGGCTGACAGCACATTTAGCTCTTGGATTCCGAAAGAAATGACCTTCACCGCCCAGATCCTCACCCTTTACCCGGAGATGTTTCCCGGACCGCTCGGCACATCGCTGGCGGGCAGGGCGCTGGCCGAGGGAAAGTGGGCTTGCGACACCATCAACCCGCGCGATTTTACCACCGACAAGCACCGCAGCGTCGACGACACGCCGGCGGGTGGCGGGGCCGGCATGGTGCTGCGGGCCGATATCATGGCGGCGGCGGTTGACCATGCGGTGGCGCGGATGGCCGAGAAGGTCCGTTCGTCTCGAGCGCAGTCGAGAGACGGTTTGGCCGCGAGCGATGTCTCGACTTCGCTCGACACGAACGGGGACGGGTCGTTGGCAACCGTTAGTGGTGAGCCCGATGCCGTTAGCGGTGAGCCCAATTCCGTTAGCCCTGAGCCTGTCGAGCCGAAGGCCACCGCAGGTGAACGGCGCCTCCCGTCAGAGAAGCGTGGTTCGACAGGCTCACCACTAACGGATACCCCGCCAACAGCCCCCATCCTCGCCATGACACCGCGCGGAAAACCGCTCACCCAGGCCCGCGTCCGCGAAATCGCATCGGGTCCCGGCGTTACCATAATCTGCGGTCGTTTCGAAGGATTTGACGAGCGCCTGTTCGAGGCCCGCGCCATCGAAGAAGTGTCGATCGGCGACTATATCCTGTCCGGCGGAGAAATGGGCGCTCTGGTGCTTTTAGACGCTTGCATTCGGCTGCTTCCCGGGGTAATGGGCGCGTCTTCTAGCGGAGATGACGAGAGTTTCGAGAACGTTATTCTGGAATATCCGCAATATACCCGACCTCAAATATGGGAAGGGCGCATCATCCCTGAAGTCTTGCGATCGGGGGATCATGCGAAAATAGCTGCTTGGCGGAAACAAAAAGCAGAGGAAGATACACGGCTAAGGCGGCCGGATTTATGGGAGCGTCACAGGGACAATCCGGATCAGTCGCCCTCTGGTGCGCAGGAAAAAGATAAAGATAAGGAATAGGTCATGAACCTGATTCAAACATTGGAAAAAGAAGCCGTCGACGCCTTTATCGCGTCCAAGGAAATCCCCGAATTTCGCGCTGGTGATACGCTGCGCGTCGGTGTCCGCGTCGTCGAAGGCGAGCGCGTTCGTACCCAGAATTTCGAGGGTGTGTGCATTGCCCGGACCAACCGCGGCATGGGCTCCAACTTCACCGTCCGCAAAATGTCGTTCGGCGAAGGCGTCGAGCGTGTGTTCCCGCTCTACTCCCCCAATATTGACAGCATCACCGTGGTTCGCCGCGGTATCGTGCGTCGTGCGAAACTTTACTATCTGCGCGGCCGTACTGGTAAGCGGGCCCGTATTGCGGAACGCCGCTTGAACCAGCCCACGAAAGGCACCGAAGCAAAATAAGACACGCTTCATAACAGTTTCAGGCAGCCGGTTCTCCCCCAAAGGAAAACCGGCTGTTTTCCTATCAGCCACAGGAAAAGTTTCATGGGTTACAAAATTGTAGTTGTCGGTGCGACGGGCAATGTCGGGCGCGAAATGCTCAACGTCTTGGCAGAGCGCGAATTTCCCTATGACGAGATTGCCGCCGTCGCCTCCTCGCGCTCGCACGGCAGCGAGATCGAGATCGGTGACACCGGCAAGATGCTCAAGGTCCAGAATATCGAGCATTTCGATTTTGCTGGCTGGGACATGGCCTTGTTCGCCGCCGGTTCCGCCGCGACCAAGATCTACGCCCCCAAAGCTGCGGCTGCCGGTTGTGTGGTGATCGACAACAGCTCGCTTTACCGCATGGACCCCGACGTGCCGCTGATCGTGCCGGAAGTGAACCCCGAAGCCATCGATGGCTACAAGAAGCGCAACATCATCGCCAATCCCAACTGCTCGACCGCGCAGATGGTGGTGGCGCTGAAGCCGCTGCACGATGCCGCGACGATCAAGCGCGTTGTCGTCTCGACCTACCAGTCGGTTTCCGGCGCCGGCAAGGGCGGCATGGACGAGCTGTTCGAACAGTCGCGCGCGATCTTCGTCGGCGATCCCAAGGAAAACCACGTCTTCACCAAGCAGATCGCGTTCAACGTGATCCCGCATATCGACGTGTTTCTCGACGATGGCTCGACCAAGGAAGAATGGAAGATGGTCGTCGAGACCAAGAAAATCCTCGATTCCAAGATCAAGGTCACCGCAACCTGCGTCCGCGTCCCGGTCTTCGTCGGCCACAGCGAATCGATCAATATCGAGTTCGAAAACGAACTGTCCGCCTCGGATGCCCAGAAAATCCTGCGTGACGCGCCCGGCATCATGCTGATCGATAAGCGCGAGGACGAAGGCTATGTCACCCCGGTCGAATGCGTCGGCGACGGCGCCACCTTCATCAGCCGCGTGCGCGAGGATCCGACGGTCGAGAACGGCCTGAATATCTGGTGTGTCAGCGACAATCTGCGCAAGGGCGCAGCCCTCAATGCTGTGCAGATAGCGGAACTGCTTGGCCGGAAGCATTTGCAGAAGGGCTAGTCACTCCATCAAGGGACCCGCTTGTGCGCCCGGCTTGGGTTTCTGCAACAGCAGCACCAGCGGGATAACCGCGATGGTGATCCACATCATCGCCCAATAATCGTCCAGATAGGCGATCATCGCGGCCTGCTTGTTGATCAGTGCGTCGGCCATCATCATCGCCTGATCTCCTAGCCCCTGAAACCGGTCTGCGGTGCTGGCATCCATATTGTTGATCGTCGAGCTGGTGATGTGGGACGCCAGATCGCTATGGCTGGTCTGGATATTACGACCGAGCAGCGCCGAAGCAATCGAGATGCCGACCGACGCGCCGATACTGCGAAACAGGTTGAGCAGGCTTGAGCCATCGGTTCGCAGATGCGGGGGCAAGGAAGCGAAAGCCAGTGTGTTCAGGGGAATGAAAACCAGTCCCATGCCCAGTCCTTGAACCAGCCCGCTGACGACAAACGGCCGCCAGTCCATCTCCATCGACCATTGGCTCATCTGCCACATCGAAAAGGCGGCGATCGAAAAACCGGCCCCGACCAGAATCCGAGCGTCGACTTTCCCGACCAGCCTGCCGGCCACCGCCATACTGAGCAGGATGCCGACGCCGCGCGGCGCCAGCAGCAGGCCGGTGTCGATCACCGGATAGCCATAGAGGTTCTGCATCATTGGTGGCAGCAAGGCCATGTTGGCGAACATCACGATGCCGATCACGATCATGAAGAACAGGCTCGTCGCAAAACTCCGGTTGGCCAGCATTTCCCGTGCGAACAAGGCATTTTTCGCGGTGGCCATTTGCACGACGAAAATCCAGAATGCCGCGATGGCAATCCCCGCTTCAATGCGGATTTCCCAGCTGTCAAACCAGTCCAGCTGGGTGCCGCGATCGAGCAGCAGCTGCAAGCTCCCCAGTCCGACCGCAAGCGCCCAGAAGCCCAGATGATCGAATTTTCGCCGGAACACCGGCTTGTGCGGCAGCAACACCCACAGGGCGGTGATCGTCGCGATACCGATCGGAACATTGACGTAAAAACACCAGCGCCAGCTGTAATTTTCGGTCAGCCAGCCGCCAATAATCGGCCCCATGATCGGCCCGATCATGATCCCCATGCCCCATATCGCCATCGCCCGGGCGTGGCGCTCGGGCGGGTTGATATCGAGCATCACGGTCTGGGCGAGCGGCGCAATAAAGGCGCCGCTGATGCCCTGCAAAACCCGGAAGGCAACCATTTCCTCCAGACTGGTCGCCAGTCCGCAGAGCATCGAAGCCAGCACGAACCCGGTCACCGAAATCAGAAACAGCTGACGCCCTCCGATCCGGTCGGCCAGCCAGCCGGTGATCGGCATCGCCATGGCAGAGGCGATGATATAGCTGGTCAGGACCCAGGTCACGCTGTCCAGCGATGCACCCAGACTGGTCTGCATGTGCGGCAATGCAACGTTGGCGATGGTCGAGTCGAGGATCTGGATGATCGACGCACCCATTACAGCCACCGTCAATAAAGCGCGGTTTAACGGCGTGATGGATATCTCCGGTGAGGAACCGGCGGCAGCCGCGACGGTCGCCACTATTTGCCTTTGGAGCGGATATCGACGGTCACTTCACTCGACAGGCCGGCAATCAGCGGTCGCGGCGACTCCTCGTCAATCGCAATGCGCACTGGCACCCGCTGGGTGACCTTGACCCAGTTGCCGGTTGCATTCTGCGCCGGCAATACCGAAAACTCGCTGCCGGTCCCGGCGCCAATGCTCTCGACATGGCCGTTCAGCTTGATATCCGGATAAGCGTCAAAAGAAAGGTCCGCCTTCTGGCCGACGTTCATTTCCGCCAGATCGGTTTCCTTGAAATTGGCCTCCACCCAGCTTTTCTTGTCGGCCACAATGGTCAGAGCAGGGAGGCCGCTGACCATCATCTGACCGATCTGCAGACGATCTGCCTGGGCCACCCGTCCGGAAGACGGAGCCCGCACGATCGTCCGCGACAGATTCAACTGCGCCTGATCCCGCTGTACCTTGGCCGCAGCGATCGCCGGATTTTCGCCCGGCATCGACCGCGCATTGGCGGCGAAACTTTGCGACTCTGCGGCATCGGCCTGCGCCTGACGCAATCTCTCACGCGCCTGTTCAACGGCATGCTGGCCCGCGTCAAAGTCGGCTTTGGTGGTGAAACCGCGCTGCATCAGCGCCCGTTGCCGTTCGAATGTGGCCTGGGCAAATGCGATATCCTCGCGGGCGGCCGATATATCGACGCTGCTCCCGGCGGCGGTGGTTCGTAAAGCCTGAACCTGCACTTCCGCCGCCGCAATCGCGGCATTTGCCTGCGCCAGCGCAATTTTAAACGGAGCGGGATCAATCCGGAACAGGATGTCGCCTTCCTGTACCATGTCATTGGCACCGACATTGACCTCGATAATCCGGCCACCGACTTCCGCAGCCACCGAAACCCGGTCCTGCTGGACATAGGCATTGTCGGTCGACACGCTCTGCCCGCTGGTCAGCCAGAAATATCCGCCAACGGCGATCAAGGCCAGCGGCACAATCGCCATGACGGCCCAGCGGCCCCAGCGACGCTTGGGTTTGTCGGACGGATTGCCATCGGTGACGGTCATGTCCTGATCCTCCTCGGGCGGGGCGCTTGATGAATCATATTGTTCCGACAGGTCTTCAGATTTCAACATGTCCATCAGGCCGCCCGTTCCGGTTGTTTTACATCAGCCGCCTTGCGCGACAAATTCTGCCGCATGCGTTCAACCAGTTCTGCCAGTTGCTCGCGTTCATCCGCACTCAGCCCATCTTGTGCCGTCTCGGTAAGATTCGCCGAAGCGGCCCGCAGTTCATCGATCAACGGCAAGGATTTTGCTTCGAGATAGAGGCACCAGGCCCGGCGGTCGTCGGGATCGCGCTGCCGACTGAGCATGCCTGCATCGGCCAGCCTGTCGATCATTCGCGAAAGAGTTATCGGCTCGACTTCAAGAAATTCCGCCAGCTTGATCTGGTTGGTGCCCTCGTTGCGGGCCAGATAGGCGAGCAGTCGCCATTGCAGCGCGGTGACGCCGCTGTGCCGCATGCGCTCGTTCAGTTCCCGGCGGAACAGCCGCGCCGTGTCGTGTATCAAAAATCCGATGGCTTCACTCATAAGTGAATATATAATAGCAATGCTTACTAATCACAAACTTTATGTGCTTGCGAAGATTGCAATCTGAGTTACGATGAACACATGACATTAAAAGCAGACGTTTACTGGTCCTTTCGCTCTCCCTACAGCTATCTGGCGACGCGGCGATATGTCGCGCTGACGCAAGAATATGATCTGAAGATCAACCAGCGCTTCGTCTATCCGCTGGCGATCCGGGAACCGGACTTTTTCGAGAAAAATCACCCCAACTGGCTCGGCTACACCTTCCGCGATATGTTCCGCGTCGCGCAGCATATGGGCATCCCAATGGCACCGCCCAATCCCGATCCGATCGTGCAGGATATCGCAACCCGCAAGATCGCCGCCGAACAGCCCTATATTTTCGAACTGACCCGGATGGGGCAGGCGGCCTCACGTCGCGGCAAGGGGCTGGAATTTGCCAATGAAGTCTCGCAGATGATCTGGGGCGGGACCGCTGGCTGGAACGAAGGCGATCATCTGGAAAAGGCAGCGGAGCGGGCTGGTCTGGATTTTGCCGAGCTGAAGGCAGAAGCGGAAGCGCAGCCGGAAGAACTGGATGCGGAGATCGCCGACAATCAGGCGGCGCTCGAAGCGGCAGGCCACTGGGGTGTGCCCACGCTGGTCTTCGACGGCGAGCCGTTTTTTGGCCAGGACCGGATCGACCTCGCGGTCTGGCGGATGAAGCAGAAGGGGCTGGCCGAGCGCTGAGCGCCAGAAAATCCTTTCCTGAAATCGGGTCAGGGGCTATTCTGCTGTGGATGACATGGCAGTTGATCGGGTGAAAACATGAACGAACCGCTGACCGGTGGCTGCCTGTGCGGCGCGGTTCGCTACACGCTGAAACCCGGTTTTAGAATGAAACCATATGCCTGCCACTGTACCGATTGCCAAAGGCGTACGGGGACGGCGTTCAGCAGCCATATGGGGATCATGGAAAAGGATCTGGAAATATCAGGCCAACTGGATGAGGGCTATTTTGTTCAGCCGAGCGGCGCAAAAAGCAGGATAATCGGCTGCGCAAAATGTCGCTCCAGAATATACGCCACCAACGATGCCCGCCCTGGTGCCGCCAGTCTTCGGTGCGGCACGCTCGACACTAGCAAAGACATGAGCCCGCAAGCCCATTTTTGGGTGTCCAGCAAGCAGCCATGGATCGTCATACCCGACGGCGTGCCGGTACTGGAGACACAGCCCGATAGTCCGGAAGGGTGGTTTGAAATTCTGGCTCCCGACCCGTGAGCATTACAGAGGGCTTTCCTACAGACGTTCAAACTCCTAGGCTGGACGCATGGCCTGCCTTCAATCCCGATCAAGGCCGACCCCTATGAAACCGAAAAAGGCAGTGCCAATGGACTGCGCCAAAATTGCGTCATTGGCCCGAACTTTGACGAACTTTGGATTATGAGAGCCGATACATGACCGCAAAAAACTGGGACTTTTCATCCTTTGACGGAGTAAATCTCAAAATCCACGAAATGGGCGAGGCCGGTGAAGGAAACCGTTCGGTGATCCTGCTCCATGGCCTATTCTCGAACGCCGACACCAACTGGATCAAATTCGGTCATGCGCAGGCGATGGTTGACGCCGGGTTCCGGGTGATCATGCCCGACCTGCGCGCCCACGGCGACAGCGCGGCGCCGCATGATCCGGCCGCTTATCCTGCTGACGTGCTGGTGAAGGACATACGGGCTCTGATCGCCCATCTCGGCTTGACCGACTTTGATCTGGGCGGATTCTCTCTCGGCGCGCGCACCACAGCCAAATTGCTGGCGACCGGCACCAATCCCCGCAAGGCGATTATCGCCGGCATGGGACTGCAAGGTCTGGCGGGCTGGGCGCGGCGGCGGGATTTCTTTTTCGAGGCCATTGATACGAGAGACACTGCCAAGCGCGGTGATCCGCACTGGCTGGCGATCCAGTTTATGAAAAGCCAGAAAATCGATCCGGTCGCGGCGAGATTATTGCTCGCGACTTTTTCCGATATGGACCCGGCCGAGGCCGCCAGCATAGAGACAGAAACCTTGGTCCTGTGCGGCAGCGAGGATGACGATAACGGGGATCCGGAAGAACTGGCGGCGATCTTGCTCAACGGCCATTATGTCGCCATCCCCGGAACCCATATGAGCAGTGTGACCAAGGCGGAATTGGGCCAGGAAATGGTGCGCTTTCTGGTCGGATAGGAGGGATCATGTCAAATCTGTATAGCTGGCGGAATTTCTGGATATTCTGGGGTGGCGGCCTGGCGCTATTTCTCTATCTGATACTATCGGGCGGGGCGCTCGAGACCATGGTCGCTCCCGGTGGCATCCTCGACCATCAAAGCGCCGCGACAGCGGAGCGCGTGAATGCCATTCAGCAAAGCTGGACCGATGCAGGCGTGCTGGATCTCGCCCGGTGGGGCATGATCGCGGATCTTGTTTTCATCACCCTCTATATGTCCGGCGGGATCATCGGCGGCCGGCTGATCTGGCAGCGGGCCAAGTCTCCCACATTGAAGAAACTCGGTCTGCTCTGCGTTCTCGCCTATTTTATCTTCGGCCTGTCCGACTATCTCGAAACCGTCTGTCAGCTGATCCAGCTGCTCAGCGAGCAGGGCAGTGACATATTGGCTGGTGCCGCAGCGCTCGCCCGACCAGTGAAAATTATCGCGTGGATCGCCGGCACTTTTGCCATGATCGTCGCCTTGGTCTGGCGCTGGGGCGAAACTCGCGCTTGACCGGTAGATGATAAAGTTTCAATTCTAACCAAAATCGCATCAACAGAGGATGACCCTATGAAAACCGCCGCTTCAATCGTCGCAATCGCGACCATGGCTATGACAACACCGGCATTGGCCAAGCATCATGAAAAGGATGATATGGCAGAAACGGCAGCGCCAACTGCGGCGGATGCAAAGCAATTTGTCGAAGAAACCGAGCAGAAATTGTTCGACTATTCAATCGACGCCGGGCGAATTTACTGGATCAACTCGACCTACATCACCGATGATACGGATGCTTTGGCTGCCAAGGTCGGAGCAGAGGGAACGACGATGTCGGTGCAGGCAGCGATTGAGGCGGCCAGGTTCAACGATGTCAGCGGCCTCGATGCCGTCACTCGGCGAAAATTGGACAAGTTGCGCGGCGGGATCGTGCTTCCGGCGCCGACCACGGACGGCGCTTCAACCGAATTGAACGAGATCGCGACAAAGCTGAACTCCGCCTATGGCAAAGGCAAGGGCACGCTCAATGGCAAGGAAATCAACGGCTCCGACATTGAAGCCGAGATGGGCACGAACCGCAACCCGGACGAACTCGCAGAAATGTGGGCAAGCTGGCATACCAATGTCGGCGCGCCGATGAAGGATGATTATGCCCGCATGGTCGAAATCGCCAATGAAGGCGCTCAGGAGCTCGGCTTTGCCGATGTCGGCGCGATGTGGCGTTCCGGCTATGACATGCCGGCCGACGATTTCGCCAGGCTGACCGACAAATTATGGGCCCAGGTCAAGCCGCTCTATGACCAGCTGCACTGCTACACCCGCGAGAAACTCAACGAGAAATATGGCGACGAAGTCCAGCCGGAAACCGGCCCGATTCGCGCCGATCTGCTCGGCAATATGTGGGCGCAGGAATGGGGCAATATCTACGATATCGTCGCACCGGAGGGGGCAGGCGACATTGGCTTTGATACGACCGAACTGCTGAAAGCAAAAGATTATGATGCCATGAAGATGGTCAAGGCCGGCGAAGGGTTTTTCTCCTCGCTTGGCTTCGACCCGCTTCCGGAAACCTTCTGGCAAAGATCGCTGTTCACCAAGCCGGCCGATCGCGAAGTGGTCTGCCACGCCAGCGCCTGGGATATCGACAACAAGGATGATGTGCGGATCAAGATGTGCATCAAGGTGAATGGCGATGATTTCACCACCATCCACCATGAACTGGGTCACAATTATTATCAGCGCGCCTATAACAAGAATAGCTATCTGCATCTGGACGGCGCCAATGACGGTTTCCACGAAGCGATAGGCGACGCGGTCGCCCTGTCGATCACGCCGGAATATCTGGTTCAGGTCGGCCTGCTCGACGCCAAAAAGGTCCCGAGTGCCGACAAGGATATTGGGCTTTTGCTGCGTCAGGCGATGGACAAGGTCGCGTTCCTGCCGTTTGGCCTGCTGGTCGACAAATGGCGCTGGGGTGTTTTCAAAGGCGATATTCAGCCCGCCGATTACACGACCGCCTGGCATGACCTGAAGCTAGAATATCAGGGTATCACCCCGCCGGTGGAACGGCCCGCCGATGCCTTCGACCCGGGCGCCAAATATCATATTCCGGGCAACACGCCTTACTCGCGCTATTTCCTCGCACGGATCTTGCAGTTCCAGTTCTACAAGGCCGCCTGCGATGCCGCCGGATGGAAAGGGCCGCTGCACCGCTGTTCCTTTTATGGCAACAAGCAGGTTGGCGCAAAGCTCAACGCCATGCTCGAGATGGGTGCCTCCAAGCCGTGGCCGGAGGCGCTCGAAGCCTTCACCGGCACGCGTGAAATGGATGGCTCGGCGATGATCAGCTATTTTGCGCCGCTGATGGATTGGCTGAAGGAAGAGAATAAGGGCAAATCCTGCGGATGGTAGGCCATAAAAAACCGGCGGGGACATGGGTTCCCGCCGGTTTTTTAATCTGTCGAATTCGAATTAAAGCTGATCGAGCATATATTCCGCAGCACTGACCTTGAAATCGCCAGGCGCTTCGACATTCAGTTCCTCGACGACACCGTCATTGACGATCATCGAGAAGCGCTGTCCGCGCGTGCCCATACCGAAACCGGAGCCGTCCATTTCGAGACCAACAGCCTTGGCAAAATCGCCATTGCCGTCAGCCAGCATGGTAATATCGTCCGATCCTGCGGCACCATTCCAGGCACCCATGACGAATGCGTCGTTGACGGCGGTGCAGGCAATCTCGTCCACGCCTTTGGCTTTCAGGTCCGCAGCCTTTTCGACATAGCCGGGAAGATGTTTGGCGGAACAGGTCGGCGTGAACGCGCCGGGAACCGAAAACAGCGCCACTTTCTTGCCAGCGAAATAGTCGCTCGAACTGATTTGCTGGGGACCTTCTGCCGTCGCCTTGACCAGTTTCACTTCGGGAATCTTGTCGCCTTTGTTAATCATAGTCTGCTCCTGTTTTTGATTGGGCCGTGAACGCTTGCCTCTGTAGGGGATAGTGGTGACGGGTGTGTGAAATTGCAAGCCGGCAAAGCTGTGAAACACGGTGTTTGCAAATTTTGCCATGGGCAGCGGATAGTTGCCTCGCTATGCTGTGACCAATGAATGACAGCATCTTCTTTTCCGGACAATTCCTTCTCGCGACGCCTGGCATGGCTGACCCGCGCTTTGCGCGATCGGTGGTCGCGATATGCTCGCACGATGAAAATGGCGCCTTGGGCATCAATATCGGTGAAACCGTCGAAGGGATCAGCTTTCACGATATTCTCAAGCAGTTCGATATCGATACGACGGAAGCACCAGACTGCGATGTATTTCTCGGCGGTCCGATGGAAACCCAGCGCGGGTTCATTCTTCACAGTCTCGATATCAACATGCTGGATACGCTGCAGGTGGGTGACTCCTGGGGGCTCAGCAGTTCGGTCGACATGCTCAACGCCATTGCCAAGGGTCGCGGGCCGGAAAATTGGACGATCGCGCTTGGTTATGCCGGATGGGGCGAAGGACAGCTTGAAAGCGAGCTGACCCAGAATGGCTGGACCATCGCCAAAGGGGATGCTGACTGGTTGTACGAAACCGAGTCCGGCGACAAATGGCTGATGGCTTGGCAGGCCCTGGGCATTGATCCAACCAAGCTGTCCAGCGGATTTGGCAGCGCCTGAGCCATTGATTGTTACGACGAGCGTCGCGGCAGACTCACAAAATTTCAAATATAAAGACATCTTTATATTTGCTTCTGAGGCGACAAGCCGCTATTGAAAACGAATGTTGCCGCACCGGATTGCCCGTGCGGCATTTCGTTTTCCAAGGAGATAAGACGTGGCAACCGCAGCGGACACCGCAACCCAAGATTATATCGTCAAGGATATTTCACTCGCCGATTTTGGCCGGAGAGAGATTGAAATTGCCGAAACCGAAATGCCGGGCCTGATGGCTCTGCGCGAAGAATTTGGCGCAGAGAAGCCTTTGAAAGGTGCACGGATCACCGGTTCGCTGCACATGACCATTCAGACCGCGGTTTTGATTGAAACCTTGCTCGACCTCGGCGCCGACGTCCGTTGGGCATCTTGCAATATTTTCTCGACACAAGACCATGCCGCTGCAGCTATCGCAGCTGGTGGCACCCCGGTATTCGCAATCAAGGGCGAAACGCTGGAAGAATATTGGGCTTATGTTGAGCGTATTTTTGACTGGGGCACCGACGAGACCTGCAACCTGATTTTGGACGATGGCGGCGATGCCACCATGTTCGCTCTCTGGGGTGCGCGGGTTGAAGCCGGTGAAGAATTGTTCAAGCCCGAGAATGAAGAAGAAGAAGTATTCGTTGCCACTCTGACTCGCTTTTTGGCAGAGCGGCCTGGTTACCTGACCAAGACCGTTGCAGCCATCAAGGGCGTTTCGGAAGAAACCACCACCGGCGTGCATCGTCTGTATGAACTGGCCAAGATCGGCAAGCTTCCTTTCCCGGCGATCAACGTCAACGACAGCGTGACCAAGTCCAAGTTCGACAATCTCTACGGCTGCAAAGAGTCGCTGGTTGACGCGATCCGTCGCGCCACCGACGTCATGCTCGCTGGCAAGGTTGCGGTTGTCGCCGGTTTCGGCGATGTCGGCAAGGGTTCGGCACAGTCGCTGCGCAATGGCGGCGCTCGCGTGCTGGTCACCGAAATCGACCCGATCTGCGCGCTTCAGGCCGCCATGGAAGGCTTTGAAGTCGTGACCATGGACGAAGGCACCAAGCGCGGTGACATCTTCGTGACCACGACCGGCAACAAGGATGTGATCACCGTTGATCATATGCGCGCCATGAAGGATCGTGCGATCGTTTGTAACATCGGTCACTTTGACAGTGAAATCCAGATCGGCGCACTGAAAAACATGCAGTGGACCGAGATCAAGCCGCAGGTCGATGAAGTGAAATTCCCGGATGGGAAGAAGCTGATCGTGCTCGCGCAAGGTCGCCTGGTCAATCTTGGCTGCGCCACCGGTCACCCAAGCTTCGTGATGTCAGCAAGCTTCACCAATCAGGTGCTGGCGCAGATCGAACTGTGGTTGCGTCCCGAGCAATATGAAAATGATGTCTACGTGCTGCCAAAGCATCTCGACGAGAAAGTCGCCGAACTGCATCTGGCGAAGCTCGGCGTGAAGTTGGACAAGCTAAGCCAGGAACAGGCGGATTATATCGGCGTGCCGACGGAAGGCCCGTTCAAACCGGACCATTACCGCTACTAGGTTAACCGATATTTCGGAATCAAAAGCCGGGCAGTGCAAAACGCATTGTCCGGCTTTTTACATTTAGCGCGACGTGAACTGGGTTTTGCGGCCATCCGGATGGCCGGGAAATTGCGGCCACAAATTTTGTGAAAGCGCCCGGGCACTGACCGACTGGATGCCGGCCTGTTTCTCGTACATCCAGTAGTTGCGCAAGATGATCGAGACATATCCCCGCGTCTCGACGTAAGGGATGCTCTCCATGAACAGCAACGGGTCGTCATTGTCCCGGATTTCGCTGTTCCAGCGCTGGACAGCGCCGGGTCCGGCATTATAGGCGGCCGCGATTTTGGGCAGCTTGCCACCGGTGATCGAGGATTTTCCGAGATATTCGAGATATGATTGGCCATATTCCAGATTGGTCGAAGGCCGATACAGATCGGATTCAGCGAAATTCAGGCCATTCGCTTTGGCGATATCACCGGCGGTGCCGGGACGCACCTGCATCAAGCCAATGGCATTGGCCGGGCTCACGACCTGACTGCGGAACGCCGATTCTTGCAAGGTATGAGCATAGATTAAAGCTGGATCAACGCGCCAGCCGCCGTCTGGCTTCCATTTTGGTGCCGGAAATCCGGCCAGAACATCAGGCTTCATGCCGCGCGGCGCATTATGAGCCAGCCAGATCTGGGTGCGCGGCAAATCCAGTTCTCGGGCCAATTTAATCAGGGCAGGGTGGTCGCTGTCTGGGCCGATAGTTGCCTGATGGCGAAGCGCTTCGTCCGCCAATCGTTCTTCGCCAATCTCCACCAGCGCAATGGCGGCGCGGACATTTTCGTGCCGCTCCAGCGCCCGCCAGTCAGATTTTTCGAAGATTTCAGCTGTTTTTGCCTCGTCCGGTGCCATGCCCAAGGTCTGCGCTGCCAGCATGCCATAAAAGCTGTCATCGAGACGCGCCGCTGCCTGCAGTTTCCCTTGCACCTTTGTTGGCTGACCGCATCTCAAATCGGCACGCGCACTCCAGTAGAGGCCCGCAGCTTTCAGGTCGACGTTCGCGGCCGATCTTCCGACTTTCTCAAATGCGCTGCTCGCCGACCGGCAATCATTCAGTCGCCAAGCCGCCAGCCCGGCAACCCAGTCGGCATGTCCGACCCATTCGCCGGCGCCATTTTGTGCCTGACGCGCCAGGCGGAGGGCCGAGGCGTCGTCATTCTCAATATAATAGGACCATGCGATCCGCTGCTCCAGCTCGGTCCGACCTTCCGGTGACATCTGCATCGCGTTTGAATTGAGCAGTTCTTCGGCACCCATCGGATTATCGGTCTTGATAAATTGAATGATCTGGCCGCGCACACCATTGACAGTGCTATCCGAATCCACGTCTTTCGGTTTGGATCGGATCGGCGAACCGGGCACCCACGACAAATTTCTGCGCTGGGGCAGATCTGGCAGTAATTGCGCCCCGCGCTTCTGGGCCAGCCGGCCCAGCTGAGCCGCTTGTGGTATCTGCGGCGCTTCATTGACCAACGTCAGCAACGGGCCCAGTTCCGCTCGTGGACTATTGGCGGCGAGAAAATATTCTGCCTGTGCGATCGATTTTAGCGGGCCGGTCGGTGCGGTGTCGATCAGGTTTTTCGCCGTGTCCCATTGATTGGCGCTCATCGCTGAAAACAGGGCGCGATAATGGTCGGACTGTTGTCCCTTCAGCTGAGACGGGACATATTTGGCGATCGAGGCGCTATTGTAGAGCACGGCGCCATCATCGGCGAATGCCGGCGTGGCGATCAGCGGGAGAAGGGTGGCGGTCAGTGCAAATTTCAGTTTCACGGGGCAGTAATCCTTGTCAGCATTTGCAAATCCTTCCAGGCTTTGGCCTTGAACAATGGCCGCTCGATCAGGATCCGCGGGTGAAATGTCACGATCGCCTCTGTTTTTGATGAACTATGGTTAATAAATTGCTTATTTTTGCGCGCTGTCAGCATATCCTGGTCGAAAATGATTTTCGCAGCCAGGTCGCCAAAGCAAATTACCCGCTTCGGACGGACCAGTCCGATATGATGAAGGAGCCGGTTTTTCAGGGATGGCCAATGTTGCTCATCAATCCTGCCGTCTACCGATGCCGAGACGGCGATCGTCGTCAGATAAGATTGCTCCGAATCGCACCCGATCGCCGACAACATCTTTTCGAGTAGCGCCTGATTGTCCGGATTG
>PFJE01000042.1 GCA_002783865.1 Sphingomonadales bacterium CG_4_10_14_3_um_filter_58_15 | reverse complement strand
CGATGACTGGGATATCGAAATTGTCGAAATGCACCACCGGCACAAGGTCGACGCGCCGAGCGGCACGGCGAAATTGCTGGGCGAAGCGGCGGCGCGGGGGCGCGGGATTGACTTGGCGGCGCATAGCGAAAGCGGGCGGGACGGGATTACCGGTGCGCGGGCCAAGGGCGCGATCGGCTTCGCGGCTTTGCGCGGCGGGTCGGTCGCGGGCGATCACATGGTGATTTTTGCGAGCGACGAGGAACGGATCGAGCTGACCCATCGGGCGGAGAACCGGATGATCTTTGCGCGCGGTGCGGTGAAGGCGGCTGGGTGGTTGGTTGGGCAGCGGGCTGGGCGTTATGGGATGGATGGGGTTTTGGGGTTTTGAGTTGTGGCATCCAATCACATCTTTGACATGGGGGCTTACACATATTCACAAGGTATCAAAGCAATCGGCCTGATGTACGAGGCTGCAAAAAATTCACTACTCCAACAGCGATCTGACTTGGACAAATCAATTGAACAATATCAATCGTTTTTAGATGAAGGCGGTGAACCGATTGGTGAATGGGAAGATGGAAACCTCCTTTGGGACCAAGAAAGTAATTATAGACTGGAACAACTTACAATCGATGATTCCATCATCGAACTACGTGCTGCGACGATCATCACCCTTTATCATCATTGGGAGAAAAGCATTCCAAATGATTCAGAATCACCTAACCGCAGACACCCGAAACTACATAAAGACGCAACGAAGCATGGAATTAACATGCATCACGACATTAACTCACTTTGGTATACTGCAAATTATCTTAAACACGGCAATGATAGTTGGCGGCTGAAGTTGATAGAAAATTGGCCTGAGCGGTGGGTTGACGGCTCCAATGGTATGCATCAACCGGCATGGATTCGTCGACTATCTTTATCAGATGACGATATTAGGTGGTTTCTTGAAATCGCTGACACATCAAAGCGCCCGATATCAAAATTCGAAAAATATCAGCCCAGTGAGGAAACACGGTGATAGTCCACTATTTCTAGGCCATCCAAACTACTCTGTCGCCCCAGCGCAGGCTGGGGCCTAACCCGGCTATAGTCTGCACCGCAGAGATTGGTTTGGATCCCAGCCTGCGCTGGGATGACGGGGGTGGCTTTACGCGAACAGCCTCACCCCAATCTTTTCTCCCGCAACGCCGACCGCGCGGCATCGGCCAGAAATCCCGACCGGTTCTTGGCCACCTTGTCGATCGCGGCGACCAGGCCTTCGTCGAGGGTGATATTGATCCGCACCGCCTTGCCCGGCCGTTCGGCCCGCACCAGGATGCGCGCCGCTTCCTCGACATCCGGATCATGCGGAATCGAGTCGAGCGGAGAGGGAGCGGCGAATGTGTCGCCATATTCGGCGGACACGACCAAATGGCCGGTCAGCGCTTCCTCCGCATTTTCCGCCGCCTCCTGCTCGGTGGCACCAAAGGAGGTGCAGCCCGGCAGATCGGGGAAGAACACCGCGAAGCCATCAGTCGCGCGCTCGAGTATGGCGGGATAGTAGACGCTGGCCAATCTTGGTTCCTTCATTTCAATTTCTCAAATCCACGCCGCTTTGGCGCTCGATGCTTTTCAAGGTGCCGATGGGAAGGTCGGCTTTCGGATGCGGAACCGTTACCGTGCCCGGATGATCAGGATGCCTCAAATGCTTGTGGCTACCACTCTGCCTCACCTCTTGCCAGCCAGACCGCTTCAGGCGTTTCAAGACCTCCCTGCTCCGCATCGTCTCCCTTGAACGTCTAAGTTTTTATGTGTATATATACACACTTTCAGGGAGAATTCAATTGCCAACGGTCGGTGGCACTGCAACCCTCCATCGGTGCACCCTCATCCAACTGCGCCTAACCGCCTGCGCTGCGCTTCGGTGGCAAGGCTTCGTATCCTTCTGCCTTATGGGAGAAGGAGCGCCCGGTTGCGACAGTGCGACTATTCAATTCCATTCAAACACTCGGTCACCCCAGCGCAGGCTGGGGCCTAACCCGGCTATGCTCTTCGCACGATCGATCGGTTTGGATCCCAGCCTTCGCTGGGATGACGATTTTGGTATGGCCGGCCTTCAAACCGCTCGACCGGTTTATGCGCCGCTGCTGTTCATCGCGAGTTGCTGGACGGCGGGCCGCGCCGCTGACTCGGGGGCAGCCATTACGGCTCCGACATCGATGGGCGCGTAATCGTCCCTCTCGGCGTATTCGGAACCCTCGTTGTCCACGCCGCTATCTCCGCCAAAATTCTGCTCGTTCCAGGCCTGCAACCGTTCCATGCGCAGCCGGTCGATCTTGCGGGCGGATTCTTCCGGGGTGAGGATGCGGGCGCCGTTTGCATATCTGCCAATTTCATAGCTAGCATCTGTATATTCGGGAGCCGGCGCTGGTGCCATTTTGATAGGGGCGTTGCTGGTCTTATATGCGTTCTGGCCGAGCGCGTAGCGTTCGACCGGGTCGGCGGGCGGGTTGGCGGATAGGCGAGCGTGCATCGACTGTTCGGTGGCGTGCCCCATCCCCAGTCCCGCCATACAGGCGAGCGAAACGGCAATCACTGCGTGGGAAAATATCTCCGTCGGTGTCTTTATTCTATTGCCCATAAGCGAACTACGCGGCGCTCTGGGAGCGGTTCCCGGGGGCAGGAAATATCCGGGCCAGTGCGCTCTGCCGAGTCACCGCAAATGCTGCTGCCACCGCGCGGGGCTTGCTGCCACAGCGAAAATGGTCCGGACAAGGACTGGTTTCGTTCGAAACTGTCACTATATTGTGACACAATTTAGCTATCGTGATGATATCCGTAATTTTTGTTGACATTGCGATTGAATATTGGTTTCAACGGCCCTTGAAGCAGTACACAAGATTTAAATGCAAAAATTCGGAGAATACGGAAATGAAATTTGGTAAATTGGCAGCCTGCATTGCTGCAACGTCTTTGGTAGCCGCACCAGCATTGGCTCAATCGCAGCAGAGCGTTGCAAAGCCAGTGGCATCGCAGGTCGAGCGCGTATCGGCGAGCAGCAACGACTCTTCGAAACTTGAAGGCGAAAACGGCATCCTGATCGGTCTGTTGGCATCGGCAGCTGTAATCGGCGGCTTCTTCCTGATCGCTGAATCGCAAGATCCTGTAAGCCCCTGAGCTTACTTACAATAGAGATTTGAAAACGGGGCTTTGCGCCCCGTTTTTTTGCCCACAATACGGGCCAGCGGGGGAAACCGGCGCATGGCCCTGACGGGTGAAATGGTCCGGGCGATTGTATTTTTAGCGGCGAACGGCCATGACCGGACAAATGAAAAAAGCCGATATCTTCGAATTCTACGCCCGCCTCGCCGCCGATAATCCGGCGCCCGAGACCGAGCTCAATTACGGCAACACCTATCAACTGGTGGTCGCGGTGGCGCTGTCGGCGCAGTCGACCGATATCGGCGTCAACAAGGCGACGCGGCGGCTGTTCGAACAGGTCAAGACGCCGCAGCAGATGGTCGATCTCGGCCTCGACGAGTTGAAGGAGCATATCAAGACGATCGGCCTCTACAACACCAAGGCGAAGAATGTGATCGCGCTCTCCGAGATGCTGATCGCCGATTTTGGTGGGGAGGTGCCGGCGGATCGCGATGAACTGGTAAAACTGCCCGGGGTCGGGCGCAAGACCGCCAATGTCGTGATGAACTGTGCCTTTGGCGCCGAGACCTTTGCGGTCGACACGCATATTTTCCGGGTCGGCAACCGCACCGGACTGGCGCCGGGCAAGACGGTGCTTGCGGTGGAGAAGAAGCTCGAGACGCAGACGCCGGCCCCGTTCCGCGTTCATGCTCATCACTGGCTGATCCTGCACGGCCGCTATATCTGCAAGGCGCGGAGGCCCGAATGCTGGCGCTGCCCGGTCGCCGATCTGTGCCGGTTCAAGAAGAAGACGCCGGCACCGGATCAGGGGCCTCGAACAGCCGCTTGACCGGCGATATTCAGCTTTGGGAAATGTGACCGGCTGTAAATTGCCCGCCAAGATGGCAATAATCAACGGGCATCCACAGGAGACGAACATGCGCTTTTCCACCACGATCATCCTCGCATCCGCTCTGGCGGTCGGCGGCAGCGCGCTGGCTGCTGCCAAGGCACCAAAGGACGAGCGATATGAAATCAAGACCGTAGGCGAACCGCAAAGCTGCATCCGGCGCTCCAGCATCCGGTCCACCGATGTGATCGACGACCAGACGATCGATTTCAGGATGAACAACGGCGATATCTACCGCAACACGCTGCCCAACAAATGCAGCGGTCTCGGCTTTGAGGAAGCGTTCTCCTACAAGACATCGACCAGCCAGCTGTGCAGCGTCGATATCATCCATGTGCTCGATCAGACGGCGGGCCGGCTGGACACCCGCGGTGCCTGCGGGCTTGGCAAATTCCAGAAGATCGAGAAAATCCGCAAGGATCAGGACGAGGACTAGGCGCGGCTCCGCAATCGGCCAAATATTTGATTGGCAAAGCGGCAAAGTCGCTGCTAAACGCCCATCCGGCGATACACG
>PFJE01000034.1 GCA_002783865.1 Sphingomonadales bacterium CG_4_10_14_3_um_filter_58_15 | reverse complement strand
GCCTTTTTTGATCGCCAGATCAATGCCGTCAACAGCTGCCTCGCCGTCAAATCGTTTGACAATATTGCGGGCCTCGATGGCAAATTCGGTATGGGGCGCGTGCATTTACGGCTTTCATATCTGACGGTAGTGTTTGATAGGGACAGCCTATGCCGGATGACAAGTTAAGATTGGCCAAAGCGCTCGAAAAAAAGGCGATGGAAGAGGGGTTTGCTGCTGTCGGCATCGCCCCGGCCAGATTGGCGCCCCAGACGCGACAACGCCTGGAGCAATGGCTGGGTGAGGGTCGTCAGGGCGATATGATCTGGATGGCCAACCGGGCGGACGAGCGGTCCGATCCGCAGACGCTGTGGCCCGATGTGCGGACGGTCATCATGCTGGGCATGAGCTATGCGCCCAGCGCAGACCCGTTTGCGCTGGAAGGCGTCGCCGATCACGGGCGCATCTCCGTCTATGCACAGGGCAAGGATTATCATGATGTCGTGAAAGGTGCGCTCAAGCGAACCGCTGGCTGGCTGGTCGGACAAGCAGAATGTGAGGTGAAGGTGTTTGTCGATACCGCACCGGTGATGGAAAAACCGCTGGCCGAAGCCGCTGGCTTGGGCTGGCAGGGCAAGCACACCAATGTCGTCAGCCGGGATCATGGCAGCTGGCTGTTTCTGGGCGCGATTTACACCACGCTCGATCTGGAAACGTCGAAGCCCGGAAAGGACAGCTGCGGCAGTTGCAGCGCATGTCAGGACATTTGCCCGACCGGAGCGTTCCCTGCGCCCTATCAGCTCGATGCGCGGGCCTGCATTTCCTATCTGACGATTGAGCACAAGGGGCCGATTCCGCTTAAATATCGCAAGGCGATCGGCAATCATATCTATGGTTGCGATGATTGCCTGGCGGTTTGCCCGTGGAACAAGTTCGCGCAAGCTGGGGCGGCGAACAAGGCCTTTCTGCCGCGCGCGGAACTGGCAGCCCCGGCTCTGGTGGATCTGCTGGCGCTCGATGATGCCGGTTTCCGGCAGGTGTTTTCAGGATCGCCGATCAAGCGGAGCGGCCGCGACCGGATGGTCCGCAATGCACTGATCGCGGCCGGCAATAGTGGCGACCGTGCATTGATCGCACCGGTTCAGGCCCTGTTGAACGATGGCGATGCAGTGGTGCGGGAAGCGGCCGTCTGGGCGCTGGACCAGCTGGGATCAGCGGCGCCGTAGGGCGTTCACGCAACTAACCCGATCAACCTCTGCGCCGTCGCTGCGCCGCGTATCGATATGGGTGACGCGCTGTTCGCCGCCGGCTTCCGGCGGATAGAGATAGGCATCCAGGATGCAAGCGCCGCTGGCAAATTGCAGTTTCCGCGCCGGTGGCTCAGAGATATTGAGCTGCGGATCGCCGAACAGGCGCGTGAGTTGGCTGGCGGTCTTGCCCATGACAATATCGAGGCCAGCCACAGAACTGAGCGGTGAATCCGAAACCGCCGGCAGACTGACACCTCTTGTCGCCGCGGTCGAGGCGCAGGCGGCAAGCGCCGGCAGACAGAGCAATATAAGAAATTTGGCCTTCATGGTCTCACGTCTTCCTTCTTCCATGCACCAGATGGGTAGCCATAGCGGCTGCCAAAACCGGCGCAAGAAAATTGACGAAGGGTATGGCCAGCAACAGCGCGGCGATCAGGCCGAGGATAAAGCGCTGGACTTTGGGAAGGCTCCATTCCGCAGCGAGGTTGCGATGATCGGTGACGTGCCGGGATGCGACCATGTCCTGCAAGTCCCGGCCCAGCAACAGGCCATTGACCACGAAAAAGGCGATCGGAACGCCGATGCCGGTCACCAGCAGCAGGACATAGAGCGGCGCTGCGAGAATATTGTAGCCCAGGGCGCGGCCGGTGGAGGCCAGCCCCATTTTCATGCCGACGGCATAGCCCGGCGGCTTTGCGGTTTCCGCCCGCTGCGGATAATAGCGCCGCTCGACCGCATCGACGATATCGTCCGAGAAAATATTGAGCACAAAAATCGCAACAATCCGGAATAATAAAAGCCCGGTGATTATAGCGATGATGGCCGCAGCCGTTGCGGCAGCAAATCCGCCGCCTGCCCAGTCGAGCCAGGCGAACAGCCACACCAGTCCGAAATAGGCCGCGACCCCGAATAACAGGAACAGCAGGATGGTAAGCAGGATGACCTTCAACAGAATCGTCAATATCGACCGGTCGGTGAGCTGCGCAAGCGAGCGGGTGAAGGCCTGGATCATTTGCGCCTCATGTCACGATTGGCATGCCAGCGTCAATTCTGCTTGATGGTGCGTTGGCAAAGCCCTAACGCACCCGCAACTATGGAACTTGCCCCAAGAGGATTTTTATGAGCACCGAAGCCCGTTATGATATTGTCGCTATCGGCAATGCGATTGTCGACGTCATCTCGCAAGCCACCGACGAATTTCTCGAAGAGGAGCAGCTGGTCAAGGGCAGCATGGCGCTGATCGACGCCGACCGGGCGCAGGCGCTTTATCGTGACATGGGCCCGGCACGGGAAATCAGTGGCGGTTCCGGCGCGAACACGCTGGCCGGAGCCTCGACACTCGGTCGTCAATGCGCGTTGATCGCGCAAGTGGCCGACGATCAGCTGGGCGAAGTTTTTGCCCATGACATTCGCGCGACCGGCATCGACTTTGATGTTCCCCCCCTCGGCAAGCAGCCGCCGACCGCGCGCTGTTTGATTTTTGTGACGCAGGATGCACAGCGGACGATGAACACCTTCCTCGGCGCCTCCCAGTTCTTGCCGCCTGCTGCGGTTGATGCAGATTTGATCGCCAGCGGCGCGATCCTCTATCTGGAAGGCTATTTGTGGGACGCGGATGAACCCAAGGCGGCGATGGCTCTGGGCATCGAAATCGCGAAAAAGAACGGGCGGAAAGTCGCCTTCACCCTGTCCGACACTTTTTGTGTCGACCGGCACCGGGCGGAATTTCGCGAACTGATCGACGGCGGAAAGATTGATATCCTGTTCGCCAACGAAGCAGAAATCATGATGCTGGGCGAGACCGAGGATTTTGACGCCGCGGTGGCCGAAACGGCTGCCAAGGTTGAAACGCTGGTGGTGACGCGCAGCGAAAAAGGCGCGATCGCAGTTCGCGACGGCAAAACCACCTCTGTCGCAGCGGAACCCGTCGATCATATCGTCGATACGACCGGTGCCGGCGACCTGTTCGCAGCGGGATTCCTCAGCGGCTATGTCGAAAAGCGCTCGATGGAAGATTGCCTTACCATGGGCGCGGTCGCGGCAGCGGAAGTGATTTCCCACTATGGCGCGCGTCCGGAAGCGGATCTGAAGGAACTGGTCAAAGCCCGGCTCGGCTGATCAGCCTTTCATTTTGAACAATTTCCGGTCTTCCGGACCAAAGCCCCATTTCCAGATGATCCAGGCATAGCTGCCCAGGATCAGCGGGATACCGGCGATCAACTCCGCCCATTCCGGGAGATAGGTGACCAGATAACCGACTGCGCTTGCGACTGCGATGGCGATCAACAACGTCCATCGCCAGCCGTTGACCGGCGCATCGAGTAGTTTTGACAGGAAGATTGCTTTGACCACCGAGGCATAAGCGAGCGCCACCATCAGCGCCGCTGCGACCGCCGCCGCCTGGTACAGGGGCCCCCAGCCGAGATAGATGCAAATCTGGATGAACGCGACACTCAGCGCGGCCTGCAGCAACAGCATCGACAGCGAGATCAGCAGGTTGCGATGGCGCGCGATATAGACCAGAGCCGATTCGCTGACCACCGCGGTCGCCGCGACCGCTTCGGCTGCGAGCAGGAAGGCGAGGGCCGCGGTTCCGCCGACGAAATTCGGACCGACCAGTCCCATCACCGCTTCTCCCGGAATCGCCAAGGCGAGAGCAATACCGATCTGTGCTGCAATGATCCAGTAGCCGACCTGACTGACCTGGCTGGCGATGGCTTTCATATTGCCGTCCGCCAGATTGCGGGTGATGACGGGGCCAAGGATGGGATCAAAGCTGGTTTTCAGCTTTTGCGGCAGGCTCGCGACCTGCTGGGCGATATAATAGACGCCGACTATCGCGGGCGAGGCGAACAGGCCGAGGATCGCCAGATCCAGACGGCGCGAGCCCCATTCGGCGGCATCGGCAGCCGCCAGCGGCATATTCCGCCGGGCGATTTTTGCGATTTTTACCGGTTCGGGATGCCAGCCCCATGGCAGGCCGTAGCTTTTGAACAGTGGCCAGAGCGACGCAACCAGCGCCGCGATCATCGATACGACATAGGACAGGATCAGGCCGTCGCGGAGCGAATAATAAGAGAAGAGAAAGGCAGCGATGCTGATCGTCCAGGGCTCGACGACCGACCGGGCGCGCACGGTTGCGGCGATATCATAGCGATAGGCGAGGGCGGCGAGCGCAATATCCGCGCCAACAACGGTGAATATCACCAGCGGCAAGAACCGGTCGAGACCGTTGATCGTGCTATTCGGAAACATGATGAAGGGAAAGCTGATCAGTATCGCTGCAGCGACTGCAGAGGCGAGAAAACTGACCAGCAGACCGTCCCAGACGACATGCACATGGGGCCTGTCAGTCTTGCTGAGCTGAGCGGCCAGCCCGCGTTTCAGCCCGAGAGTCGCAAGCTGGGCGGCAAATTCAACAACCAATATCGCATAGGCAAAACGCCCCAGCGCATCTGCCCCATAGATGCGCCCGGCGATGAACAGAAACGGCAGCCGTGCAGCCAGACGCAGAAGAAAACCGAAAATATTGGTCCGTCCGCCTTTGGCCAGCGCGGCAATATCATCCTTGCTTTCGTCCTTGGGTGTTGTGCCATCCAATGGCACCGCCCCAGCCGCGCCTGATGGTTCAGGACTGTTCAAAATGCTCTCCGGCTGGTCCGCTCCAAAGGAAGCAGTCTATAGCAGTTTCGCAAATTTGTCATCATCAAGCCTTTGGCCTACCGGCGTTCGGAAACCAGAGGCCTTTTCATGAGCTGGGTGACCACAGACTGAACATCCGCCTCGCCGGCCAGCAAAGCGCAGACCGCATCGACAATCGGCATGTCGACCTGACGCGCCCTTGCGTCCTGCTGGAGGACCGGTGCGGTAGACGCTCCCTCGGCAACCGTTGTCCGGTCGGACAAAAGCGATACCGCCGACTGGCCTTCTCCCAGACCCCTGCCGAGTGAAAAATTGCGCGAGCTCGTCGAAGAGCAGGTGAGCACCAGATCGCCGAGACCGCAGAGCCCGGACAGGGTCTCCGCCTTGGCGCCGCGGGTCTCTCCATAGCGGAGCATTTCCGCAAAGCCGCGACCGATCAGCGATGCTCTGGCATTTTGGCCGAGACCGGCTCCGTCGACCACGCCGCAGCCGATCGCGAGCACGTTCTTGACCGCGCCACCAATCTCCGCGCCGATGATGTCGTCGGAAAAATAGGGCCGGAAACTCGGTTTCGCGATCACCGGATTGAGCCGCTCCCACAAGGCTTCGTTTTCGCACGCCAAGGTCAGGGCGGTTGGCAGGCCTTGTGCGACTTCGCGCGCGAAGGTCGGTCCGGACAATATCGCGAGGGGATTGTTCGGTCGCACTTGCTTGGCGACGTCGCTCAACAGCATTTGCGTTTGCGCTTCGATGCCCTTGCAGCACAGGATCAGGGCTGCGTCAGAATTGGGAAGAGCCTCGAGGCTGGCGCGCAGATGTTGGGCCGGCGTTACCAGCAGCAGCACATCGCAAGCTGCAATCAAGTCCCAATCCTGGGTCGCACGGATATTGTCGCGCAGCCGATGGCCGGACAGAAAGGACTGATTTTCCCGGTTCTGGTTGATCTGGTCGACAACTTCGGTTTCGCGGGCCCATAGCAGGAGTTCTTCCTGTCCTTCGGACAAAACCTGGGCCAGCGCCGTGCCCCAGGCTCCCGCGCCGATCACGCCAATTTTTGCATCTGCGCGGATCATGCTTTCACACCCGCGCCGCGCGCTTTTTCAGCGGTCGGGTCGAGCGGCCAGCGCGGCCGGGCGACAAAATCGAGCGGATCGGTGAAACCCGCAGCAAAGCGCTCTGCGCCCGCCCAGGCAATCATTGCAGCATTGTCGGTGCATAGCCACTGTGGCGGCGCGGTGAAGGCCATATCATTTTGCTCCGCGACCTGTTCCAGCATGGCGCGAATCGGTCCATTGGCGGCGACTCCGCCAGCGACCACCAGATGCGCGCAGCTTGCCTGTTCCCCAATCGCCTTTTCCAGCCGGTCGCGCAGACAGTCGACCACCGCCTGCTGGAAGGAGGCGGCGATATCTTCGGGCTTGTATGTGCCGCTTTGCTGGGCGCGCACCACGGCGCTCTTCAGTCCGGCGAAGGAAAAATGCGGCTCGGCTGATCGGATGAGGGGGCGGGGCAGGGGAACCGCACCGGGATCGCCCTGTTTGGCAAAGGCTTCTACTTTGGGTCCACCTGGATAGCCGAGCCCCAGGATTTTCGCGGTCTTGTCGAACGCCTCACCGGCGGCGTCGTCGATCGTGGTGGCGAGTCGCCGGTATTGGCCCACCCCTTCGACTCGCAAAATCTGGCAATGACCGCCGGATACAAGCATCAGCAAATAGGGAAAGGCCAGATCCGGATTGACCAGTCGCGGCGACAGCGCGTGGCCTTCGAGGTGATTGACGGCGATCAAGGGCTTGCCGGCAGCCATTGCCAGCGCCTTGCCGGTAACCAGACCGACCATTACCCCGCCGATCAGGCCGGGGCCCGCGGTGGCGGCAATGGCATCGACATCATCCAGTGACTTGTCCGCTTCGGTGAGGGCCGCAGCGATCAACGGCGTCAGAATTTCGGCATGGGCGCGAGCGGCAATTTCGGGAACCACGCCGCCATAGGGGGCATGTTCGGCTTCCTGACCGGCCAGTTTATGCGCCAGAATCTCCCGATCGGACGTGACTAGCGCGGCCGCCGTTTCATCGCAGCTGGATTCAATTCCCAAGATCAGGCTCATGACGCTTTTACTTAGGCGCTCAAGCCATTAGGACAAGCGCTATCATGAGCGAAAAGAGCAAAAAAGAGATTCTCGCCGGGCTGGACCGGCCGTTGCGTATCGGTACGCGCCAGTCGCCGCTGGCGATGGCGCAGGCGGAAATGACCGCGAATGCGCTGTTATCCACCCATGGCTGGCGGCCGGAGCAGGTCGAACTGGTGCCAATGATCGCCAGCGGCGACAAAATTCTCGACCGTGCGCTCGCCGATGTCGGCGGCAAGGCGCTGTGGACCAAGGAACTGGATCACGCGCTGGGCGGGGGGGAGATCGACTGTTCGGTGCACAGCATGAAGGATGTGGAAACCATCCGGCCGGAAGAGTTCATTCTGGCGGCGATGCTGGAGCGGGCCGATATCCATGACCGGCTGATCGGTGCGGAATCGATTGATGCACTGAGCGAACGCGCCATTGTCGGCACCGCCTCTCCCCGCCGCAAGGCGCAACTTCTGCGGCAGCGAAGCGATCTCGATATCCGACTGATTCGCGGCAATGTACAGACTCGACTGCAGAAAATCGCCGACGGCGAGTATGACGCGACGCTGCTCGCGGCGGCAGGTCTTAACCGGCTGGAGATGGATGACGTCGGCAGCGAAATATCCGACGAGATCATGCTGCCTGCGCCAGCACAAGGAGCGGTCGGGATCGAGACGCGCTCTGATGACCGGCATATGCGCCATTTGATGCGCGCGATTTCCTCGGGAAAGACCTTTCGGGCGGTCATTGCCGAGCGACTGTTCTTGAAACAACTGACCGCAGATTGCCATAGCCCGGTTGCGGCACTGGCGACGATCGACGGGGCGAAGGCCTGTCTGCGGGCTGAAATTTTGTTGCCGGACGGGTCGGAATTTGTCGCGGGCAGTTCCCATTTTGACATCGGTGATGTTTCCGCGCCGGCCATATTGGCGGACAAGCTTTTGGGCCAGGCCAGCGCAGAGCTGCAAGCCATATTTGGAAAATGATACGCCCGCTGTTGATCCTGCGGCCGCTTGACGGCGCCCTGCAGACCGAGCGGCGAGCCAAGGCCTTGGGGCTGCAGACGATTGTTGACCCGCTATTCGCCGTCGAGCCGATGCAGTGGTCTGCACCGGCAGCGCAGGATTTTGATGCCTTGCTGCTGACCAGTGCCAATGCCGTCACCTTTGGCGGCGCGCAGCTGGATGCCTATAAATCCCTGCCTGTTCTGGCGGTGGGCCGCGCCACAGCCGAAGCCGCAGAACATGCCGGATTTGAATTGGCGGAGACCGGTGAATCCGGTGGGCAACAATTGTTGAATGCGTTGCAGGCGGATCGATACCGCCGTATCTTGTGGCTCGCCGGCGAGCAGCATAGCGTGCTTGATCCCGGTGATCGGCAGCTGGACATCGTGCCGGTGTATCGCTCCCGGGCTGTCGCTTTGGGTGAGCAAGCGGTTGCCTGCTTGCAAACGGAAACGGTCGTGCTGATCCACTCGGCGCGCGCGGCGGGGCATCTGGTGTCGGAACTGGACCGCCTGAAAATTGGGTTAAACCGACATCATGCGGTGGTTTTTTCCACCAAAGTGGCGGAAGCGGCTGGGCAGGGGTGGAGAAGCCTCCACATCGCCGACCGTCCGGACGACGAGTCTTTACTGTCTCTGGCGACCCGACTATGCCAGAGCGAATGAGAATATTTGGTTCGCCATATGGCCGGGCCGGGAAGGGAAACCGGAATGAGCCGTGATTATGAAAGGCTGTCGCCAACCACTGGCAAGAGCAATTTGACGCGCAATGTCCTGATTTTGATGATCGTCGCCTTCATCGGTGGGGTTATTCTGACCGGATGGATATTGTCGCGCTACAATCCTTTTGACAGCGCCTCCGATACGGAAGCCACTGCGGTTGCCACCGGCGATGGCGCAGGGACGAAGCCTGATCCGGTGACAGCCCTTGCCAACCGCATTGACGCTGATGGCAGCGTCTTGCCCGCGCCGACACAGTCAACCGATGCCGAGAAGACGACGACGCTGACACCTGATCTGGAGCGCGCGCTCGCGGTCCGCGTGGCCGATCTGGAAGACCGTCTGTCACGAATCAATGTGCAGGCGCAGGCAGCATCGGGCAATGCGGCCCGGGCAGAGGGCCTGTTGATCGCCTTTGCTGCGCGCCGTGCGCTGGATCGCGGCTCGCCGCTCGGATATATTGATCCGCAGTTGCGGCTTCGTTTTGGCGATGCGCAGCCAAAGGCGGTGACCACGATTGTCAACGCCTCTCGCCAACCGGTGACGCTGGAAGAGCTGTCGGCTGGACTGGATGAACTCGGACCGGCGCTGATGACGGGGTCAAGCGGCCAAGGCTTTTGGGCGGACTTTCAGCGGGAAATGGCCGAACTATTTGTTATCCGGCGTCAAGGCACGCCATCGCCGGCGCCGCATCAGCGGCTGATTCGCGCCAAACGCTACGTCGAAACCGGGAATGTTGATGCTGCCATTGCGGAAGTCGAGAAGCTGGCCGGAGTGGAAAAAGACGAGGACGCCTTGCAATGGCTGGAAAAGGCACGGCGCTATAATGAAGCGCGGCGGGCGCTGGATGTGATCGAAACGGCGGCGATCCTGGAGCCACAACAATTGCGGACCGCCGATGGCGACAGGGTGGACCAACCCTCGCCATTGGCTCCGTCGAACGCTATCCCTGCGCCCTAATTCTTCAGGAACAGTTCGGCCAGATCAGCGGGAACCCGAACCGGGCGCTCGATCGTCCGGTCGATAATCGCCCAGTTGGTTTTGGCGGCGACCTTGATCTTGCCATCGGGCCCGGTGAAACTGACATTGCGCCAGAAACGTGCGCCTTTGGGCGGTTCGGAAATCCAGGTGCGGCCGGTAACGCTATCACCGACGCCGACATTTCCGCGATAGTCAATCTCGTGCCGGGTCACGACCCAGATATAGCGATCAATGGCGTCCTGCGGCGCTATCGCATTCCAGTGCGCTGTCGCCAGTTCCTGTATCCAGCGCACCCAGACCGCATTGTTGACATGGCCGAGTTCGTCGATGTCAGATGGTTGGGCGGTGATCGACAGAGTGTAGCCTGATTCACCAACTCCCTGCGGAGAAGGTGCGTCGCTCATGCGGCAACTCCCATCTGCCACAGGATGAAGGCGAACTCCTCCGCCGTCTCTTCCAGTGCGTTCCAGCGGCCCGACTTGCCGCCATGGCCGGCACCCATATTGGTCTTGAGCAGCAGGATATTGTCGTCGGTCTTGGTCGCGCGCAGCTTCGCCGCCCATTTCGCCGGCTCCCAATAGGTCACGCGGGGGTCGTTGAGACCGCCGGTGATCATCATCGGCGGATAGGCCTGTGCCTGTACATTGTCATAGGGCGAATAGCTGCGGATATATTCGAACGCGGTCTTGTCGGTGATCGGATTGCCCCATTCCGGCCATTCGCCTGGAGTGAGCGGCAGGCTTTCATCCTGCATTGTGTTGAGCACGTCGACAAAGGGGACATGGGCGACCACAGCGCCCCAGAGGTCCGGATCGCTGTTGACGATCGCGCCCATCAGTTCGCCGCCAGCCGAGCCGCCGGAGGCGGTGATCCGGCCCCTGCTCGTGTAACCCCGGTCGATCAGACCCTTGGCGACATCGACAAAATCATTGAACGTGTTGGTCCGCCTAGTCAGCTTGCCATCAAGATACCAGTTACGGCCGAGATCATCGCCACCGCGGATATGGGCAATCGCATATACGAAGCCCCGGTCGACCAGACTGAGCCGGGTTGTCGAGAAGCTGGGCGGGACGGCATAGCCATAGGCACCGTAGGAATAGAGATGGAGCGGCGCGCTGCCGTCGATTTTCGTGTCTTTGTGGTAGACCAGCGACACCGGCACGGGAGTGCCGTCGCGGACCTCGATCGTCAGCCGTTCGGTGACATATTGGCTGGCGTCATAGCCGGATGGGATTTCCTGAACCTTCAGCGTTTCCAGCGACCGGTCGGCGAGGTGATAGTCGAACACCGTGTTCGGCATGACCATCGATGCGTAGCCAAGCCGCAGCTTGTCCACATCATATTCGGGATTGTCGTCGAGCCCGGCGCTGTAGGTGGCTTCCGGAAAGACGATCCGTTCGACGCTGGACGGATCGTCATAGGAGCGGATTTCGACCTGATCGAGGCCGTTCTCGCGGCCTTCGGTGACGTAGAAATTCTTGAAGGTGCAGATGTCGGTCAGGTAAAAGTCGTCCGATCCGGCGATCAGCGTGGTCCACTTCTCCGGATCGCTGACCGAAGCCGTGGCCAGCCGGAAATTCACATGATCGTCGTTGGTCAGGATATAGAGCATATCATCATGCTCCTCGACATCATATTCGCGTCCGGCCTGACGCGCAGAGACTAAAATCGGCTCGGCCAGCGGATTGTCGGTGGGCACCAGCCGCACTTCGCTGGTTTCGTGATCACCGGTGGAAATGACGATATATTTTTCCGAGTGGGTCAGGCCGATGCTGACCCGGAAGCCTTCATCATCTTCGTGATAGAGCTCGACGTCATCGGCAATATCGGTGCCCAGCACATGGAGGCGGGCATTGTCGGTGCGCCATTGTTCATTGGCGAGACCGTAAAGAAGCATTTTCGAATCGGCGGACCAGACGAGGCTCGACAGGGTGCAGGGGATGACATCGGGTAGCAGTTCGCCGGTGGTCAGATCCTTGATCCGCGCCTCGAACCGTTCAGAGCCGTTGTCGTCATAGGCATAGGCGAGCAGGTGACCATCGGGAGAGACGGAGGCCGCACCGAGGCGGAAATATTCCTTGCCCTCGGCCAATATATTCTCGTCCAGCATCAGCTGGTCTTCCCCGCCCAACACCGCCTTGCGCCAATGCTGGCGATATTGCATGCCCTCTTCGAACTTGCTCCAGTAGAGCCAGTCGCCATCCTTTTGCGGGACCGAGCTGTCCTCTTCCTTGATCCGCGCCTTCATCTCGCGGAACAGGGCGTCGGTCAGCGGCTTGCGGCCGGCCATATTCTGTTCGAACCATTGGTTCTCTGCCTTGAGATAGGCAAGCACATCCTCGTCCTCGACGACAGGATAGCGCGGGTCCTTGAGCCAGTGCCAGGGATCGCTCATCTGATAGCCATGCCGTTCATAACTATGGGCGCGTTGCTCTGCAAATGGCGGACGGGTAAGCTTTTCTGTCATGGTCATGGCTCTTTTGTAACGGGATTTAGGTGGCGATTGGGCCCCGGAACCCCTATGTGTTGCACTATACGCTTATTCAAGGAGTTTGCTCAGCGATGTTGATGTCCACTTACGAAGCCCGTCTGAAGGCGCTGCGGGAACAATTGCAAAAAGACGGTCTCGACGGCTTTGTCGTGCCGATCTGTGACGAGCATATGAGCGAATATGTCGGCGAATATGCGCAGCGGCTGGCTTGGCTGACCGGCTTTGGCGGTTCGGCGGGCTCCGCGGTGGTGCTGAAGGACAAGGCGGCGATGTTCATCGACGGCCGCTATGTCGTGCAGGTCCGGGACCAGGTCGACGGCAATCTCTATGAATATGTCAATATCAAGGACCAGAAGCCGCATGAATGGATCGCCGCCCATGCGCCGGACGGCGCCAGGATCGGCTATGACAGCTGGCTGCACACCCGCGACTGGGTCGAAACGGCGAGCAAGACGCTGAAAAAATCCGGCGCGCAACTGGTTGCAGTGGACAGCAATCCGATTGATGCCGTCTGGGACGATCAGCCGCAAAGGTCGCCGGAAAAGCTGGCGGTGCATGGCGATCAATATGCCGGTAAATCGGCGCGGGACAAGCGGGCGGATGTCGCGACTTGGCTCACCGATAACGACTATGATGCCACCGTTATCGCCGCGCTGGATTCGGTTGCCTGGTTCTTCAATGTTCGCGGCAAGGATATCGCCAACACGCCGGTGCCGCTGGCTTATGCAATCGTGCGCGCCGACGAGACGGCGACGCTGTTTGTCGCGCCGGAAAAGCTGACCGACGCGGTCCGCGAACATCTCGGCAATCATGTCGAGATTCGCGACTATGATGAACTGGCCGATGCCCTCTCGGACATGAAGGGCAAAACCGTTGCGGTTGACCCGGAGCGCTCTGTGGCCGCCATTTTTGCGGCGCTCGACAGTGCCGGAGCGACTGTCGTCAAGGAGCGCGATCCGACAATTCTCGCCAAGGCAATCAAGAATCAGGCGGAAATTGCCGGTCACAAGGCGGCGCAGAAGCGCGATGGCGCCGCGCTGACCAAATTCCTCCATTGGATGGCCAGCGAAGCGCCCAAGGGCGAGTTGGATGAACTGTCAGCTGCAGCGCGGCTGCGCCAGTTCCGCGAGGAAAATCCGGAATTGAAGGATCTTTCGTTCCGCACGATTTCTGCTGCCGGTGATCATGGCGCACTGCCCCATTATAGCGTGAATGAGGAAACCAATCAGCCCGTCACCATGAATTCGCTCTATCTGGTCGACAGCGGCGGGCAATATCTTGACGGCACCACCGATGTGACGCGGGTGGTTGCGGTCGGCGAACCGACCGCAGAAATGCGCAAGCGCTATACCCAGGTGCTGCAGGGTCATATCGCGCTCGACCAGGCCGTGTTCACCAAGGGCACGACCGGCGGACAGCTCGACATATTGGCGCGGCAATATCTCTGGGCCGACGGCGTGGATTATGGCCACGGCACGGGACACGGCGTCGGCAGCTATCTGTCGGTGCACGAAGGACCGCAGCGGATCGCCAGCTTTGGCGGCCTGAACGAGGCGCTAAAACCGGGGATGATCCTGTCCAACGAACCTGGCTATTACAAGGCTGGTCATTTTGGCATCCGCATCGAGAATCTGTTTCTCGTCGAGGAGCGGGAGATCGAAGGCGGCGAACAGACCATGCTGGGTTTCGAGACTCTGACCTTTGCGCCGCTCGAACGCAAGCTGATCAATGTCGACATGCTTTCACCGAACCAGCGCCAGTGGGTCGACGCCTATCATGCCAAGGTGCATGCGGTGATTGCGCCGCAGCTGGACGGCGATGCGCTGGAATGGTTGGAAGCACAAATCGCGCCGCTCTGAACAGGTGCAGGGCAAAGCCGGTTGACAGGCTGGCGGCTCTGGGGAAAGAGCCGCCGTCATGACAGAACAGAAAAATCCTCGCGACGGATTTCGCCTGATTGCGCCAGTGCGGGTGCGCTATGCCGAGTGCGATTTGCAGGGAATCGTCTTCAACGCCCATTATCTGGCCTTTGCGGATATCGGCATGACGGAATATATGCGGGCGCTGATTGCGGCAGACCGGCCGCGGGGCGAAGAAGATATGCTCGGCACGTTCACGCGGCATTTCGGCGGCGACAATTGGGTGCTCCATGCTGACGTTGACTATCGCGCACCGGCAAAGGCGGACGATCTCCTGGATATCGCGGTGCGGATCACCCGCTTTGGCCGGACCAGCTACACGCTTCTGGTGCATATCCTGCGTGGGCAAGAACTGCTCAACGTGGTCACGCTGACCTACGTCTGGTTTGACCCGGCAACCGATCAAGTCACGCCGGTCTCGGCGAAATTTATCGAGGCGGTCAGCGATTTCGAGATTATCAAGCCGGAACGGACGGTCGTAAACGTCTAGCGGCTGCCCTTAGGGTTGCTGCTTCCTGTCGTCATTACCTGGCACCAGCTGTTTCGCCTGTGCCTTGCGCAGCCGTAGATTGGCACGCAATTGTGCAGCAAGCCGCTCGGCTTTCTCGGCTTCCTTGCGGATTTTTTCGGATTTGGGCTGGGGTTTGGGCATTGCATCTGATCGCATTATCCAGTGAAAGATGCAACTCCGCTTGACAAGGTCGCAAGCATTTGGTCTTAGGCCCGCGGTCTGGCACAAATCGCGCTGCATGGCGGATAATGTCGACGCATCAAAATGGTTCGGCTGCTGTAGCTCAGTGGTAGAGCGCGTCATTGGTAATGACGAGGTCGAGAGTTCAATTCTCTCTAGCAGCACCACCATTTTTATCCTTTTAAATCAACTACTTATATGCAGAGGTGTGCCTGGATATTGTAGTGCAATGTCCGAGGGTTGCGCGCCGTTGGTGCAATGGCTCGGGTGCCAGAGACGCTCTGGAAGCGGCGGATATGCTGAGTTTTTGCAGATTATCTCTATGGCCCAAATATTGGAGTCCAGATGCAGATGGATGGATTTGGCGTAGAGATTATTTTGAGGGGTAATTTCCCCTGAGTTTCTAGCTTATGCGAACCCGAACATGATCCGCTGGCTGGGCCAGTCCAGCCGGATATTGTTCTTGCGTATGATCTGGCGGCCGGATGCTGAAAAAATGACCAGCCCCTTTTGCGTATCGCCACTTAGCAAAACCGATCCCGGCATTTGATCAGCTATTTCTCTCATCGTCATGAAGGGACATCAGAGAGTCGATAAGATTGCGGTCTTCGCTCGACATGACTCCGAGAACCACCGCTTCGTCGAAACCAGCGGTGGCGATATAGGCATGGCCCATGTTTGAATCGATATAGATGGATTCGCCCTGGGAAAGTATGACCGGGTCGAAGAAATCCGTGTGGACCTCGATTGCCCCTTCCAGTACGTAAATATATTCTTCGCCCGGGTGCGAAACGAGTTTTTCGAATTCCTTGGTGCTTTTCGCGCGGATCCGTGTGACAACCGGAACGATCCGCTTGTCACGCAGTTCGGTGCACAGATAGTAATAATCATAATTGGGCGTTTCCACCCGCACAGAATCGTTGAGTGTTCCAATACTGCGCCGGGCGGTTACCGGTTGTTCCGGGCTTTCCGGCTGGGCAAATAATTCGGTGATCGGGATCCCGAGCCGATCGCTGAGTTGCAACAGCTTGTCGTAAGTCAATGTCAGTCGGTCATGTTCGACCTTCGACAAGGTCGATACCGGAATTCCGCTCTCGTCGCTCATTTCTTTCAGCGTCCATTTGTTGCGATTTCGCAAACCGAGGAGAGTTAGCATGAAAATCAGACAAACCATCATCGCATCGGTCTTGGCCATATTGGCGATACCTTTATTGGCTCAGATTGACTTGGCGCTGGATCGCTACGCTGGGACCTATGTGGATCCCTGGTACGGCACACTGATCGTGACGGGCAAAGCCAACGAGCTGAATGTAAATTTCGCCACAACACCAGGTATGACTGGACGTTTAAAGCATTGGCAATATGATACGTTCGTCACAGAGTTTGACGACGAGTCAATCGAGCCTGCCTATCTGACATTTGCAATCGGAGCGGCTGGTGAAGTGACGGGGATCACCGCAAAGGCGGTTTCACCAATAGCCGATTTCAGTTTCGATTATCACCATCTGAACTTTGTACCCGCGGATAAAAAGGAATGAGTGTGTTTGATTTAAAGTTCTCAGGCACGATCGCAGCCCTGCTGCTATCGCCGACCCTTGCAGCAGCCCAGCCTGCGATTCAGGACCCAGCGATTGCTGCCCGGGTCGAACGGTTGCTGAGCGAGCATCCTGTCATTGACGGCCATAATGATCTGCCGTGGGAATTGCGCGACCGGTTCGATAGCGATCTAACCAAAGTCGATCTTGCGAGCGACACCGCCGGGTTACCGTCACCGGAAAAAACGCCGGACGCCATTCCGCTGATGACGGACATCCCGCGTTTGCGCGCGGGTCATGTCGGCGGACAATTCTGGTCGGTGTGGATTCCGGTTTCGGTGACCGGGCCGGAAGCGGTCGAAATGACGGTCGAGCAGATCGATCTCGTCAAACAAATGGTCGCGGCTTATCCTGACAGCCTTGCCCTTGCCTTGACCGCCGACGATCTGGTGCGGATAGAAAAAGTTGGCAAAGTTGCCTCGCTGATCGGCATTGAGGGCGGACATCAAATCGGCGGTTCGCTCGCGGTTTTGCGGCAGATGTACGCGCTTGGCGCGCGCTATATGACCTTGACCCATTCTTCCAATACCGAGTGGGCAGATTCGGCCACAGATTCCCCGGAACATGGCGGATTGACGCCATTTGGCGAGCAGATCGTGCGGGAAATGAACCGGCTTGGTATGTTGGTGGATCTGAGTCACGTGTCGCCTGACACGATGCGGGACACACTGGCGATCGCCCGGGCGCCGGTGATTTTCTCCCATTCCAGCGCCCGTGGCGTGGCCGACCATCCGCGCAATGTGCCAGATGATGTGCTCAAGGCCCTGGGCAAGAATGGCGGGATCGTGATGGTCAATTTCTATCCCGGCTATGTGTCAGAGGCACGGCGGCACTGGGATTCGGAACTGGCGGCACAGAAAACGCTGCTGAACGCGCCACCTTATGGCGGCCTTTACATCGGACAACCTGAAAAGGCGGCCGCCGCATTGGCCGAATGGCAGAAGGCCCATCCGATGCCGAAAACCACCGTCGCGATGGTCGCGGATCATATCGATTATATACTCAAGGTGGCCGGGCCGGACCATATCGGCATAGGTGCCGATCTCGACGGGATCCCGGATGCGCCAGAAGGTCTTGACGCGGTTGACAAATATCCCGCGCTGTTCGCCGAACTGATGCGCCGGGGCTGGAGCGATGAAAATCTCGGCAAACTCTCCAGCGGAAATCTGCTGCGGGTGCTGCGCGAAGCCGAGCAGGCCGCTGCGGCTTCGCGATAGCGGATCGGTCGTTACGCCACCTTTGCCGGTTGCCCGGCGGCAACGATGTCGCGGGCCATCCGGTCGGCGAGAATGTTCGTTGCGGTATTTTCTGCTTCCGACCGGCGGACTAGCTGCATCAATCTGTTCGGTATCTGGGCCACGCGGGTTTCCACCGAGTCCGTGGTTTCGCGCAAATATTCGGCAGCGACATTGATTATCCCGCCTGCGTTGACCAGATAGTCCGGCGCGTAAAGAACGCCGCGATCGGCCAGTTGCTGGCCCTGCATCGCGGTTGCCAGCTGGTTATTGGCGGCACCGCAAATGATCGCAGACTTGAGCTGCGGGATGGACTCTTCGGTCAGAATGTTGCCCAGCGCGCATGGCGCAAATACTTCCATCGATACGCTTAGCATCTTGTCCGGCTTCACCACTTCTGCACCAAATCTCTGTGCGGCGAGGGCAGGGCCTTGTTCGTTGATATCGCTGACCAGAAGCTTGGCACCCGCCTGATGCAATGTTTCACAAAGCGCAAAGCCGACCTGGCCGAGACCCTGCACACCGACGACGACATCTTTCAGGTCGGAATCAAAGCGATGCCGCACCAGCGCCTGGATCGAACCGAAGACACCTTTTGCTGTCCACGGCGCAGGGTTGCCACCGGCAAATCCGGGACGGTTGGGCAGGCCCGCTACATAGGCTGTTTCACCGGCTACCACCTGCATATCCTGCACGGAACAACCGACATCTTCCGCCGTCACATAGGCACCCTTCAGGCTTTCCACCCATCGCCCGAAGGTCTGGAACATTAGAGTGCGGTCAAAATTGGGAGAATCAGCATTCTCCGGTAACATGATAACGGCCTTGCCACCGCCAAAGGGGAGGCCAGCGAGAGCGTTCTTGTAGGCCATGCCTTCGGACAGTCGCATCGCGTCGCGGACCGCGCTGGCGTAATTGTCGTAGCGAAGCACGCGGCATCCGCCAGCCGCCGGGCCCAGCGTCGTTGAATGTACGGCAATGACCGCTTTTACGCCTGTCGCATCATCGTGGAAATTATATACGGCTTCGTGGGTAACGAGCGGATTGCAGTGGCTGACCATCATTGAGCTCCTGAAAGCGGTGTGTAGGAAAATCTAGTCCTGATTAAACCATTTTCAGCGATATTATCCGTCCAATATTGACCAAAATTGATTATAGTAGCATAATATATGCGATTATATTGCAGAAACGGAGTAAATTATGCTGCTTGACCGTTATGAGAAAAAGATTCTGGAAATTCTCCAGGAAGATGCCCGTATTTCGAGTAGCGATCTGGCCGACAAGGTCGGCCTCTCGCAATCGCCATGCTGGCGCCGTGTGAACATGCTCGAAGAATCAGGCGTGATCCGCAAGCGCGTCGTGCTGGTCGACCGGAAAAAGGTCGGGTTGCGCGCTCAGGTATTTGCGCAGGTCAAATTATCGGCACATGGCCGGGCTCATCTTGCCGATTTCGAAGCGGCCATTGCCGACATACCGGAAGTGATAGAATGCTACGTGTTGATGGGCACTGTTGACTTCTTGCTACGAGTTATCACGGTGGATATAGAATCCTACGAAAGCTTGTTTTTCGAAAAACTCTCCCGATTGCCCGGTGTACAGGAAATAACGTCGAGTATCGCTCTTTCGGAAATAAAGAATTCAACCGCACTTCCTATCCACCTTACTGAATAGCGGACTGGCATGGCATTGACTTCAGCTGCGACATAAAATGCTTGGGCCTTGCCGCGATCCGATCATTCTTCTGTGATGGGGGCTAGTCAAGCTTTGCTTTCCCGATGATTGGAATCTGCCTGACGGGATCATGATGGCGGTTCCTTGTTGCTAGAACCGCCACCCCACCGTCACGCTGCCATAGGCACTTTTCTCATCCTTGGTGATGAAGCTGCGGATATTGCCGCCAATGGTCCAGCCGCCGCCCAGATCATATTCACCGGCGACGGTGAACAGACCGCCGGAGCCGTCGGTGCGGGCGGAGCGGATGGGCACGGTGATGCCGGGCGCGCCGGCCATGGTCAGCTGGACCTGCGCCAGATTGCTGTTGCCGCCGACATATTGCGCGCTCGCATCAAGGCCGCCTTTGGTGCCTTGCCAGTTGGCGAAGATACCGCCGCCGAGCCGGGTGCGCTTGTCGGTGGCGCCATTGCCCGAGAGGTTGAGCGCATCCGCTCCGGTCTCGGCAAAACGGCCGAGATCGCTGCTCGCATGCTGGATGGAGACCGTCGGTCCCATCGACCAGCCTTTCACCGTTCCGAACCCGTATCTCAGCTCGCCTTCGAGCGCGATCGTGTCGATATCAACGCTTCCGGTTGCGGTGCGCGCAAGGCCGTTGACGCTGATCCCGCGGGTCACATCATGCTCGCTATTGCTATAGCTGACCGCGGCGGTGGCGGTAATGCCCTGGCCGCCGGTGCCATAGCGGCCATAGGCGCCGACATGCCAGGCATCGCCGCTGGCCCTGGACTGCCGTTCGGCAATCTCGAGATCGCTGTTGCTATAGCCGACACTGGCGCCAATGGCCCAACTGTTGTCGGGGCCGCGATAATCCATGCCCATATCAAAGCCGTAGCTGTCATGCGAGGTGCTGGCGGCATTGCCGTCGCCGTCGACCGTGCCGGTGCGGCCGGTGAGCCCGCCCCAGATGCCCCAGCCATCACCAAAGGCTTCATGCGAGCGTGCGGTGAGCCGGCCCGCTCTGGCCATGCCGGCATCAAGGCTGTCCGCCAGCAGCGTTGGATAGATTTCCCCTGACGAGGTGTCGAACGCGCGCAACGCCTGCGCCACCGTGGTGAACAGGACATTGCGGTAGACCAGCAGGCTGTCGCTGCCTGCGCTCTGGCCAAAGCCGTCGAGAGCGGTCGCCGCGCTGGTCTGGTTGAACGTCTTGGCCACGGTCGGGAACAGCGGCCCGGTCGGTGTTGGCGTCGGTGTGGGTGTCGGCACCGGTGTTGGTACCGGCGTCGGTGTCGGCGGCGGCGGTGGGGGAGGCGGTGGTGGCGGCGCACCATTCGGGGTCAGCGTCAGCTGCACATCATTGCCGTCGCCAGCGGTGTAAGTCACGGTGGGCGTCAGGAAGGCCAGTTCATTGGTGACCGAACCGAAGATGCCGTTCACTGCATCCATCGCGTCATTGTCGATGATCAAATAATTGAAAGGGTTGGAACCGAGAAAGTCGCCGCCGAGCAAGTCGAGCACGCGCAACGTGGCATTGCCGAGGCTGACCGAGCCGAGCACGACCACGCGGTCGCTATTGCCCTGATCGTCGACCTCGACCTCGAAGAAGCTGCCCGCATCAAGACTCAGGTCGCCGTTGATCGTCAGCGTGCCGATATTCTGGCCCGAGGCGAAGGTGATATTCTCGCCGCCTGTGATCATGTCACTGGCCAAGGGTGTGTTGATGCCTCCCTGGATCAGTGCATCAGCAAAAGCGAGATTTTCCCCGCCGATGATCATATCGAGATCGAAGGCGACATTCTCGCCGCCGGTGATCATCGATGCCCCAGCAGTATAGGACGCATTTTCTCCGCCGATGATCATCCCGCCAGCGGCCAGCGCCCGCGCCAGCGCTGCTCCGGTCAATTGTGGTGGCAGCGGTAATGGATCGGCTACAGCCGGTTGTGGTTGAGGGGCATTGGAGCCGATCGTGCCTTGTGCCGACGCCAAATTGGCAACGGCCAGATTAGCGGTGGCTGGCGCATCATTGCTAGCTGAGCCGCTGCCGCCGGGCGCTAGCGTACCGCCGACGTTGAGCGATCCCAACGTTCCATTCCCGCCAAGTCGCGCGCCGGTGTCGACCCGCACCCGTCCGCCTAGCGAACCATTGAGCGACAATGTGCCGCCGCCAACAGTGACAAGGCCGCCATATCCGCTGCCATTGCCGCTATAGGACAGCACGCCCGATCCGGCCAAGCTGAGGTTTCCGCTGCCGCCCAACAGGCCAGACAGCATCACATTGTCGCCCCCGAAATCGATTGTGCCGCCGTTCATCCCGATGGTAAACGCACGCGCGCTGGCAAGGCCTTCGGTCAGGCCAAGGGTGCCGCCGTCGAGCGTGACACCCCCTGCTGCGCCGCCAAGCGCTGTATCCGCACCAATCCGCAGTGTGCCTCCGGTAACGCGAGTGCCGCCTGAATAGCTGTTGACACCGGCCAGGATCAGCGTTCCGAAATCGGTTTTTTCGACCCCGCCGGTGCCGGTGATGGACGATGCGATCGTTGCTGTCATGGCGCTGGAAGCTGCCGTCCCGTCACCGACGCGGATCAGGCCCGGCGCAGATAGCGCCAGATCGCCGCCTTCAAGCCGGTAACCATCGACTGCGAATTGCAGGCCGGTGGCGGTAATCCCGTCGGTTGCGATCGTTACCGTGCCTGGCATACCCTGGAACACCGCAAACTTGCCGCCCCACGCTTCGTTGGTCAGTGCGTCCGAGCGAGTCCAGTTGGTGCTGCTGTTGTTCCATGTCCCCGTGCCGCCATCGATGGTGCCGTCCGCGGCGCTGTCGGCTCCGTCCCAGAACTGGACCTGATTTGTGCCGACGACGAGATTGATCTGCTGTGCGATTGCGGTCTGGATGCTGCCGCTCGCGCCATTTGGCAGCGCACCCAGTGTCAATCCATTGCCAGACAGAGTGCCGCCATAATCGAACAGCCGGTAAACACCCGAGCCAAAACCGCCCGCGTCGGTAACGTTCAGCCGAGCATCGAGCGACAGATCACCGCCGACATCGATGATTGCAGCTGTTGACGGCGCTCCCAACGCCAGATTGAGATTGCCGGCGAGGATGAAATTGCCGGTCGTATTGAACCGATCGGTGCCGCGCAGCGTCAGCGCCCCCCCTGCCAGCTGCGTATAGTCGCCATTGATCGTGCTGGTTGTGCCGGCAGCGGAAGTCATTCGCACCAGCCCGGAATTTCGCAACGTCGAACCGGCACCGGCCAGCAATATCGCACCATCGATAATGCCGCCCGCTTGGTTATCGATTTGACCGACGTCGCGGACATCGATCGCTGCAATTCCGCCCAAGATCAGGCCCCGGTTGATGAAGTTGGCGACGCCGCCCGAGCGGACCCAGATGCCCCGGCCGTTATCCGCGCGGATCGTGCCGCTGTTCACGCTGTCAGTCAGCGACAACGTAAACCCGTCCGGCGTCGCCATGCGGCCATAGGTGGTCCTCAGCGTACTGATATTGCCCAGCACGACAGCACCGCCGGTCGCGTCGTCCCGGCTGATGATGGATCCGGCGTTGTTCAGTATCATTCGCCCCGCGCCCTCGAGAACGATGGCCGCGCTGGGGCCGGTGCCTCCGATCACGCTGACGCCATTGGCAATATTGATGCGCGCACTGGCGGAACCATTGCCGATTGCTGTTGCGCTATTGTTTGTTGTACGCGAAGAAAGCAGATGATCGGGGTCGTCTGTGACGTCACCGATTATTCCAAAAATGCCGTAGCTGCCAGGTCCATCGACCATGATATCGCCGCCATTGAGGTTGAGTGTGACGACGCTGGCAATATCGTCCGCTCGCGAATAGCCCCGCAGACGTCCCTCAGAAATCAAGCGGGCACCATCAGCTTCGCTCAGCGACGTTTCCAAAAAGGCGATGCCGATGCCGTCATTGCCGGTTGGCGCGGTGACCGAAATGGTTGCGCTATTGTCAAAGGTCGCGCCACTTAGACCGTATAGTCGGACTCCCGTAGTGGTGTAGGTCCCTTCAATGAAGCGATTGGTCAGCGTGATCGGCGCGGAGTTGGTCAAATCGATACGTGAAATGGCACTGATCGCGATAAGTGAGGATTCCTGAAATCCGGTAATCACGTCGATGGCAAGTGAGCCACTATTGGCGACGTTTACCAACCCATCAAAAACGTAACTCGCTTCGGCCCCAACCGTTCTTGTCGTTGCTCCCTGAGTAACTTCAAATACGAAGAAATCTTTGGTGTCGCTCGGAAAATTGATGGCAATGCGCCCGCTGTTGATCACTTCGATACCGTGACTGGAAAAGCCATTGAGAATTGAGTGACCCACCTCGCCGTTACCCTCAGGTGTGATGGTACCTTCATTGACGATGCGGACGAGAGCGTTACCAGTTAAGGGTGCAACGCCAGATGCCGTGATAAGATTTGTCGGATCGTTGGCCCTACCTCTTCCGAACAACGCACCGGGTAGACGGCCGTCGAAAGCACCGCGATTCGTCAGATCGATCCGAACATTGTCGGCATTGGCGGCAACAAAAAGCGTTGCCGTCGTTATGCGACCGCTATTGACGAACGATATGTCAGCGTTGCGGTAGCGAACCCCGATCGGGGGCATATCCACCGGCCAAATCGCAGTGCGGCCTTCGAATGCGAGATCAAAGGATGTAGGGGTAGTTACGCCAATTTCTGTGTTCGAAACGGGGCCGCTATTGTTCAGGGTAACGACCAGATCGTCGGTTCTATTCTGGGCAACGGCACTGATCTGGAGGCCCGAGGAAGCAAGGGTTCCGCTATTGTCGACATCAATCGTGCCCCGACCATAAAATCCGAAGATGCTTTCGGCGGCACGCGGGGCGTCGGTCGATTGGAGCGTGCCTGTGTTGCGGACCTCCAGATTTGCTGCCGCACTCGGCGTAGCGATTGCGATACCCAGAGCCGGAAAGGTCACGTTTCTACCTGACTCAAAAGCTGTCGCCGTTATGTTGCCAGTATTGATAAATTGGACGGAACGGCCTTCGAGAAAGACGCCGGTAGACTGGATGCCAATATTGCTAATCGTTCCGTCGTTGCGGAACGCAATCTGGTCTGCGCCGATGATCCGCACACCGCTCGTCAATCGACGATTGAGGCTCGCAGTCTCATTTCTCGACAAAATACTGCCGCTATTGGTGAAATTCACAATATCAGCGTCGGCGATCAGGAATGCGCCCATATTGAAATCGCGCGAATCGCCAAAGCCATCGACGGTGACAGCGGCGGCGCTCGTAACCTCTGCGGTTGTCAGCACGGCCTCGTCAAAGAGGAGCGTGATCGCGGCGTCGGGCCGCCCTGCCGCGCCATAGGTAAACGAGGAGCGCGGCAAGCGAGAATTAATGATCACACTGGCGTCCAGATCGAGCGTCAAATCGCCGACGGGGCGGACGTCGATGGCCGCGAAAAGCGTCTCGGGCGCGATCGGCTGGGTCAGGTTGCGAAACCGCAATTCGCGCATTGCGGGATCGAGGCTGGCACGGAAGCCCGCGCGGACGTCGCCGCTACACGTAACCACGCCATCGGCATCAATCGGACATTTTGACGATCCCGGAGTAGCCTGTTGCGCCGACGCCGGACTTGGTAGGAACAGAATCGCAGTCGCCAGAGCGGCAATACTTGCCGAGTTTCGAATGGAAAAAGCCGCTGAACGCCTGATATCCTGACAGCTGGCACGGACTGGTTCGATCATAATTTCCCCCACGGGTAAAAACCAAAAAATTTTGCGGCCTCACTAATCACCGCGCAAAATATCGAGAAAGCAGATCAAATTATTATTTGGAAAATTGATGGTGGCATCAGCCTTGGCCAATCGCCCTGCTTCAGTCCCGCCACAAGACACAGAGATTCATTTCGGGTGAACCATTGATTTTTCTTGGTTTTTCGTTTTGATAGCGGTCTCGGGAATGGAGCGACCGGCATTGAAACGAGGGACAGACAACACGCAGCAGATGATCGTGCAATGGCGCGATGGAGCCGCATCCGCCCGTGATCGACTGATCCAGCATCTGCTGCCCGAATTGAAGCAAATCGCGGCGGCGCGACTGCGCGGTGAAGGCGGAAGTTCGCTGTCTACGGGCGATTTGATCAATGATGCCGTTCTGAAGCTGATCCGGATCGACAAGATTGCGCTCGCCGATCGGGCGCATTTCATGGCGCTGTCGTCGCGTCTGATGCGCAACATTCTGACCGATCATGCCCGGGCAAAATTGTCTGACAAACGCCGGCATCAGAAGGTCGAACTCAATACCCGGATCGACGGCGAACAAAGATTTGATCTGGAATCGCTCGATTCTGCGCTGATTCGGTTGGGAGCTATCGACCCGCAACTGATGGAGATTGTAGAGATGCGCTATTTTGGCGGCATGACGATAACCGATATCGCCGAGGTTAGCGGCCTTTCGGAGCCGACAGTCAAGCGGCGCTGGCAAACCGCGCGAGCCTGGCTGATGACGGCGATCGACGGGAACGAGGGGTGACCGAAGGCGAGCTTGAACGCGAAGCCATAATGCTGTTCGAGGCCATGCTCGACATTGCCGAGGCCGATCGCGATGCGTGGCTGACGCAGCGGATAACCGATAACGGGCCTCTGCGTACGCGTATCGAAGCGATGCGGCGAGCAGACCGCAACGCGATGTTGCGCACCGGAGCCGCCACCGAAACGGTCACCGATGACCCGATCCCCGAAAGGATTGGTGCCTATCGCATTGTCAGCCTCATCGGCCGCGGCGGAATGGGATCGGTATATCGCGGAGAACGCGACGTGGGCGATTTCGACCATGTCGCAGCGATCAAACTGGTCAAACCCGGATTGCTGTCCACGTCGCTGACGGATCGGCTGCGCAAGGAACGGCAGACACTGGCGCAGTTGCGCCATCCCAATATTGCCCAGCTGTACGATGGCGGCGAGACCCCTGAAGGACTTCCCTTCATCGTCATGGAATATGTCGATGGCGAACCGGTTCTCGACTGGGCAAAGAGCAAGGCTCTGGACCCCCGCGGCAGAGCTGCGCTTTTCGTGACCATCTGCAATGCGGTGGCTTTTGCGCACCGGCATCTGGTGGTTCACCGCGATCTGACGCCCTCCAACATCCTGGTTACGTCAGACGGAACCGTCAAACTGATCGACTTTGGCATCGCCAAGCCCGCTGATGCCTATGTTCGGGACGATGACACGCCGGAAACTCCCGCTTCACCGTCAATTGCAAGTCTCAGCCTCACGCTGGGCTTTGCCGCACCGGAACGTCTGACCAGTTTGCGGGTCACGACGGCCGCAGACACATATTCTCTGGGCAGGGTTCTCGCAGCGCTCATACCGGATCGCGACACCGACCTTTCTGCGGTAGTCGAAAAAGCAACCGCAACAGACATGGACAAGCGCTACGCCACCGTCGATGCGATGCGCGACGATGTGTCCGCGTGGATCGACGACATGCCGGTCACGGCGAGACAGGGGGGATGGCGCTATCGCGCTGCCCTTTTTGTCAAACGCCATCGCCTGGGCACGGTGCTGGGCAGCGCAGCAGCCTTCGCAATCATCGGCGCGTTGATTGTGGCGACGGTCGCCTATTCGCGGGCTGAACGGGCACGGCAGGCAGAGGCGGCCCGTTTTGCTGAAGTCCGGGATCTGGCCGGCTTCATGATTTTTGATCTCGAGAACCGGCTTTCGCGGGTTGTCGGAACCGGTGAAGCGCGCGTGGCACTGACCAAGCGAGCGCAGACCTATCTGTCGAAGCTCGCGCAGAACGCGGGATCCTCTCCGGCGCTGCGTCTGGAAGCCGCTCGCGGCTTTCTCCAGCTGGCCCTGATCCGCGGCATACCGGGTCAGCCCAACCAAGGCGACCGGGCAGGCGCGCGCCGCGATCTCGTAGATGCTATCCGTCTTCTTGACGGCATCGAAACGGCCGAAGCCAAAACTCTGAGCGCGCGTATTCTGGCCAAGCGAGCGTTGCTGGAAGCCCATGCCGATATCGATTTGGACAAGGCCGGCGCCAGCGTGGCGACTGCTCTGGATTTGCTGGGTGGCGTACCTGAAGACCGGCGTGGCGCCGAATGGCGGTCAGCCCGCAGTGATGTGCGTTTTGGCCAACTCGAACTTGCCATGCTTTCCGGAGATGCGGATGCGCTGCGCAATCTTGCCGTTACTTTGTCGAGCGAAACACGAAAGTACCGCGACGTCTCGCCTCGCGACTACGAGGTTCGTCTGGATCAGGCATTGGCAGAGCATTATCTCGGCCTCGCCGGATATTTGTCAGATGAACTCATTGAAGGCCTGAAACATTTCAGCGAAGCTGACAGACGTTTGGCGGCCATCATCAAAGATCAGCCGAACGAGCCCAATTTACTATATTTGCGGGCTTACAATGCTTATGTTGGGCATGGCACCGCGGATGGCTTGCCTGGCAGGCAATCCGAGGCGCGCAAATTTTTGAACATAGCGACCAATAGCGTCGACCGGCTTTTGGCGGTTGAACCCAATGATGCTGCCATGCGTAGTTTTGCTGCATCGGTCCAGCAGGCTGTGGCGCAGCAAATGTCGGAAGAGGGTTATTTCGCGCAAGCAATTACGGCGCAATCGAAAGTGATCGAGAATTACCTTGCAGCTTACCATCGAGACAAGAGCGCAACCACGGCCAACAAGCTTGTCGGTTCCTACCAGGCGCTGGCGATTATCGCGGACCGGGCTGGCCAGACGCAACAGGCCTGTCGAGCACGCGCGAGCGCTGTTGGCATGCTCGATAATCTCAGGAAATCTGGTGAATTGTTGGGTTCGGTCGAGGCAATGGAGGGCGACATCTGGTCAGCATTGGCCCGGTGTTAGACGCAGGAATCTCGATCGATTTTACGGGAGTGTCGATCCAAATATTGCAATAGTTTGAACGGCTATCCGAGCTATCGGCAGGTCGGCAATCCCAGGTCCGGTTCCGGCTGTGGTCGCCAAAACCATTGCCGGGAGCGGCATATATCCTGTCATCAGGACCGGGACGGCAATAGCAAGAACTTCGACATATCATCGCATCAGACCCGTTGCGAGTTAACGGGGCAGTGCCAACAAAGGTTATGCAAGAAGCGCGGTGAGGACTGTCCGATAGCGGGCGATGATCGTTTCGCGGGCGATATGACGGCCATTGGAGACCATTTTCTGACCACGACGCCACACACAATCGATGGCATCTTGGCGGCTAGCGAAAATCCAGCCGTCGAGCCAGGCGTCGCCCTCCCGCCCAACCAGACTTGGGTGATCGACCTGCAAACTTACAATGTCGGCGGAACATCCTGCAGACAATTCAGCCTTCGCTCCCAACGCCTTAGCGCCGCCAGTCAAGCCCGCGCGGAAAATCGCGCCACCGTTACTCTCATCCGCTTTGGTCGAGAGACGGCTACGGCGGTGATGGTGAAGCCGCTGGCCATATTCCAGCAGACGCATCTCTTCCGCCGCGTCGATCAATATGTTTGAATCGCTACCGATACCATAGGTGCCTGCTGCATTCAGGAAACTCTCGGCAGGGAACAAGCCGTCTCCCAGATTGGCTTCCGTAATCGGGCAGAGTCCCGCCACCGCTCCACTGCGCGCCAGGGCAACGGCTTCGGCATGCGTCATGTGCGTTGCGTGAACCAGACACCAGCGATCGGAAAGCGCTGCGTGATCGAGAAGCCATTCCACTGGCCGCGAGCCTGACCAGGCGATACAGTCTTCGACTTCCTGGATCTGCTCCGCAATATGGATATGGATCGGCACCTCGTCCCCCGCCATGTCAATCAAGACCGACAATTCATGAGGTGTGCAGGCACGGAGCGAGTGAGGGGCGATCCCCAGCACCGCATCGGGCAATGTTTTGAGGATATTGGCCGACGCATCCCACAGCTGGTGATATGCATCAATGCTGTTCACAAAGCGACGTTGGCTTGCGTTGGGGGCTTTCCCGCCGAAGCCGGAGTGCGCGTAGAAGACCGGCAAGAGGGTGAGCGCCATGCCGGTTTCGTCTGCCGCCTGGACAAGTGCTGCCGCCATTGCAGCCGGATCCTCATAGGGAGTCCCGTCCGCCGCATGATGCAGATAGTGAAACTCGCCAACACGGGTGAAGCCACTTTCAAGCATTTCCATATAGGCAAGCGCCGCGATGGCTTGGATCTCGGCTGGCCCCAGTCGGCTGACGAACCGGTACATGATATCGCGCCATGTCCAGAAGCTGTCGGAAGCATTGGAGGAACCTCGCCGTTCGGCTAGCCCGGCCATTGCGCGCTGGAAGGCGTGGGAATGCAGATTGGGCAGTCCGGGAATGCCAGCACCATGAATTTCGTCGTCGGCGCTCGCCTCAACGCCGGTCTCGACGCCCGTGATACAGCCATCGCCAACCGTGATTCGTACATCGCGAGCCCACCCCTGCGGCAGCATCGCCATGGAGAAATGAAGGGAGGCAACAGATGCGTGCATCGCATGTTTCCTTTGCAACACCGGAGACAGGAAACAATTGTCTATACAATTAGCGAAGTCGATGCAATGATAGGTGATCATTTAGCGAGGTTTTGATGCTCAATCCGATGGATTGCGATACGATATGGGATAATGCGCGTCTGATGACGCTTGCCTGTGACGCTGATTCTCTCCTTATCATTGAGCGAGGTTTGATCGCCGCCAAGGCTGGTCGAATTGTATATGCAGGACCCCGGGGTGATGCGCCCGAACTAAATGCCTCACAGACGATTGACTGCGAAGATCGTCTGGTGACGCCCGGACTGATCGATTGCCATACCCACCTCGTCTATGCCGGAAGCCGCGCGGTTGAGTGGGAAAACCGACTGGCGGGCGCAAGCTATGAAGATATTGCACGAGCCGGCGGCGGCATACTCTCTACCATGAACGCGACGCGCGCTGCCGGCGAGACAGAACTGATGGCACAGAGCCGCCCGCGGCTGGATGCCCTGATCGCGGAAGGCGTTACCACCGTCGAGATTAAATCCGGCTATGGTCTCGATCTGGCGACCGAACGGCGGATGCTGCAAGTCGCTCGATCGCTTGGAACAGCGTGCGATGTTAATGTGCGCACCACATTCCTCGGTGCCCATGCGCTACCCCCCGAATATGCCGGACGCGCTGACGATTATATCGACCTGGTTATCGAAGAGATGCTGCCACAACTGGCTGCCGAAGGTCTGGTCGATGCTGTAGATGCCTTTTGCGAAGGCATAGGATTTACGCCGGACCAAACCGAGCGCGTCTTCGAGGCTGCGGGACGGCTTGGCCTGCCGAAAAAACTGCATGCCGAGCAGCTGTCGAACCTGCATGGTGCGGCGCTTGCGGCGCGGCATAATGCATTATCCGCAGATCATCTCGAATATCTCGATGCCGACGGGATCGCCGCCATGGCACAGAGCGGAACCGTGGCAACCCTGTTGCCCGGCGCCTTCTATTTTACCCGGGAGCAAAAGCTGCCACCGGTCGCGGAATTGCGGAAAGCCGATGTCCCGATAGCCATCGCAACGGACTGCAATCCCGGAACCAGTCCTCTTACATCCTTGTTACTGGCGATGAACATGGCGGCGACGCTATTTCGCCTGACGGTTGCTGAATGTCTGGCCGGAACCACCCGCAACGCAGCGCGCGCTCTGGGGTTACCGGACGTCGGCACACTTGCCCCCGGCAAATGGGCCGATCTGGCCGTCTGGAATGTCGGAGAGCCCGCCGAACTTGTCTATCGCATGGGCAGCAACCCTCTTCATGCCCGTTACTGGAGGGGGCGATGAAAGAAATCATCCTGCTTCCCGGCGAAATACCGTTGGCCGATTGGCGCGCAATCTATCGCGGCGCTCCGGCAAAACTGGACGCTTCTGCGGCGAAGCCCGTTGCGGAGAGCGCGGCAGCTGTTGCCCGTATTCTGGCGAAGAACAAGCCGGTTTACGGCATCAATACCGGATTTGGAAAACTCGCCAGTGTCCGCATCGGCGATGACGATCTGGCGACACTGCAGCGTAATATCGTGCTGAGCCATTCCGCCGGTACCGGCGAGCCATCGCCGGTCAATATCGTGCGGCTGATGATGGCGCTGAAGCTGGCCAGCCTGGGGCAGGGCGCTTCCGGGGTAAGACCTGCGACGGTTGCACTGCTCGAGGCGATGCTGCTCAAGGGCCTGACTCCGGTGATCCCCTGTCAGGGCTCGGTCGGTGCCAGCGGAGACCTTGCGCCGCTTGCGCATATGGCGACGACAATGATCGGTGGCGGCGAGATATTTGTGGATGACGTGCGCATGCCCGCAACCGAAGCGTTGACGGCGGCCGGGCTCGTCCCGCTCGCGCTTGGCCCGAAGGAAGGGCTGGCGCTGCTCAACGGCACGCAATTTTCGACCGCCAACGCGCTCGCCGGGCTGTTCGAGACGGAAATATTGTTCCGGTCCGCGCTGGTGACCGGCGCGCTGTCCACCGAAGCCGCCAAAGGTTCGGACACGCCGTTCGATTCCCGCATCCATGCTTTGAGACGCCATCGCGGGCAGATCGAAAGCGCCGATGCGCTGCGCGGACTGATGAAAGGTTCGGCGATCCGTGCCAGCCATCTCGTCGATGACATAAGGGTGCAGGATCCTTATTGCCTGCGCTGCCAGCCGCAGGTGATGGGCGCGGCGCTTGACGTGTTGCGTCAAGCCGCGACCACATTGCTGACCGAGGCGAATGGGGTTTCCGACAACCCGCTGATTTTCCCGGATACCGACGAAGCGCTATCGGGCGGCAATTTCCACGCCGAGCCTGTCGCTTTTGCAGCGGACATGATCGCGCTCACGATCTGCGAGATCGGTTCGATCGCCGAACGCCGGATTGCCATGCTGATCGATCCGGCGCTGTCGGGCTTGCCCGCCTTCCTGACCCCGAAACCCGGTCTCAACTCCGGTTTCATGATCCCGCAGGTGACGGCGGCGGCACTGGTTTCGGAGAACAAGCAGCGGGCCTATCCGGCCAGCGTCGATTCGATCCCGACCTCGGCCAATCAGGAAGATCATGTCTCGATGGCCGCGCATGGGGCACGCCGCCTGCTCGATATGGTGGCCAACGCGACAGCAGTGATCGGCATCGAGCTTCTGTCCGCCGCACAAGGCGTCGATTTTCACGCGCCGCTTTCCACCAGTGATGCGCTGGAGTCGGTTCGTGGCGCACTGCGCGAACATGTTCCGGCTTTGGGCGACGACCGTTATTTTCATCCGGATATGGAGGCAGCCAATGCGCTGGTTCGATCCGGCGCGATCATTGAAGCTGCCAGCTATCCGCTGCCGGGTCTGGATTGAGAGAACGCGAGATGAACGACGCAGGCAAAAATGAATGGCTCGAAGTTCATCGCGGGGAAGCGCCGCTGGTCGTTTGCTTCCCGCACACCGGCACGGAGATTCCAGATGAGCTGGAGGCTGATTATGTCTCGCCCTGGCTTGCCCGCAAGGATGCGGACTGGTGGATCGACCGCTTGTACGCCTTCTCCCGCGACCTTGGCGCGACGACGGTGCGCACGCCGTTTTCGCGCAGCGTGATCGATTGCAATCGCGATCCATCGGGTGCCTCGCTTTACCCTGGCCAGACCACAACAGAACTGTGCCCGACGACGACCTTCGACAACGAACCGCTCTATGCCGGCCCTGTCCCGGACGAGGCCGAAATCGCCCGGCGGCGGGTACGCTATTTCAAGCCTTATCATGCTGCCATCACCCACGAGGTAGAACGGTTGCGCGCCTCCCATGAGCGGATCGTCCTGTACGACGCCCATTCGATCCGCAGTCACGTTCCCCGCCTTTTCGAGGGTCAGCTGCCGCAATTTAATATCGGCACCAACGATGGCCAGACCTGCGATCCGGCGCTGGCCGATGCGGTAGAGTTGATCTGCCGGGAGAGCGGCCGCAGCCATATCCTGAACGGCCGTTTCAAGGGCGGCTGGACGACGCGCCATTATGGTAGGCCGCAAGAAGGCGTCCATGCCATCCAGATGGAACTGGCGATCCGCGGCTACCATCCCGAACCCGATGCGCTGACGCCGGAAAGCTGGCCCGGCACCTTCGACCCCGCCTTCGCCGCACCAATCTCCGCGACCCTTTCCGACATCCTGAAGGCCTGCATAGCCTTCGCTCAGCAGCAAAAGGACTAGCCCATGACTCGTCTCGACAACAGCCGGGTGATCCGCCCTGCCACCGGAACGATATTGTCAGCAAAAAGTTGGCTCACCGAAGCGCCGCTGCGGATGCTGATGAACAACCTGCACCCGGACGTTGCGGAACGGCCGGAAGAGCTGGTCGTCTATGGCGGGATTGGCCGCGCTGCGCGCGACTGGGAGAGCTATGACAAGATTGTGGAAACGCTGAAGCGGCTGGAAGCGGATGAAACCCTGCTGGTCCAGTCCGGCAAGCCGGTCGGGGTGTTCCGCACCCACGAAAATGCACCGCGGGTGCTGATCGCCAATTCCAACCTTGTTCCCAAATGGGCGAACTGGGAGCATTTCAACGAACTCGATCGCAAGGGGCTGGCGATGTACGGCCAGATGACGGCCGGCTCGTGGATCTATATCGGTACCCAGGGCATCGTGCAGGGCACTTACGAGACGTTTGTCGAAATGGGCCGCCAGCATCATGGGGGCGACCTCACGGGCAAGTGGCTGCTGACCGCCGGGCTTGGCGGGATGGGCGGCGCACAGCCGCTGGCGGCGGTGATGGCGGGTGCGTCTTGCATTGCGATCGAATGCCAGCCGAGCCGTATCGAGATGCGGCTGCGCACCGGCTATGTCGATAAATCCGCGACGACGCTCGATCAAGCATTGTCGATGCTGGAGAAAGCGAAAGCCCAAGGCAAGCCGGTCTCGGTCGGTCTGCTCGGCAACGCTGCCGAAATCCTGCCCGATATGGTGAAGCGCGGCATCCATCCCGATCTGCTGACCGACCAGACCTCCGCCCATGATCCGGTCAACGGCTATCTGCCGATCGGCTGGACCGTCGCCGAATGGGTCGAGCGCCGCGAGCGCGATCCTCAGGCCGTCGCCGCTGCCGCCAAGCAGTCGATGGCGGTCCATGTGCAGGCGATGCTGGATATGCAGGCGGCGGGCGTCCCGACCACCGACTACGGCAACAACATCCGTCAGGTTGCCTTTGACGAGGGGGTGAAGAACGCCTTTGATTTCCCCGGCTTCGTGCCAGCCTATATTCGCCCGCTGTTTTGCCGTGGTATCGGGCCGTTCCGCTGGGTAGCACTGTCCGGGGATCCGGAAGATATCTACAAGACCGACGCCAAGGTGAAGGAACTGCTGCCCGACAACGCGCCGCTCCATCGCTGGCTCGATATGGCGCGGGAACGCATCCAGTTCCAGGGACTACCGGCGCGGATCTGCTGGGTGGGCCTTGGTGATCGTCACCGGCTCGGTCTGGCCTTCAACGAGATGGTGGCATCGGGCGAGCTCAAGGCGCCGGTGGTGATTGGCCGGGACCATCTCGATTCCGGTTCGGTCGCCAGTCCCAATCGCGAGACCGAAGCAATGATGGACGGCTCCGACGCCGTTTCCGACTGGCCGTTGCTCAATGCGCTGCTCAATACGGCGAGCGGTGCGACCTGGGTTTCGCTGCACCATGGCGGCGGCGTTGGCATGGGCTATTCTCAGCATGCCGGCATGGTCATTGTTGCCGACGGCACGCCCGAGGCCGCCACACGGCTGGAGCGCGTGCTGTGGAACGATCCTGCCACCGGCGTGATGCGCCACGCCGATGCCGGCTACCAAGATGCGCTCGATTGCGCCCGGGAGAAGAAGCTCGATCTACCGGGCATCCTTGAATGAGCCGCAAAGCCAATCCAAGAGAATCGGTGGGGATGAATGGCCTGCGCTGCGATGACGAAGGTCCGATCTGGCTGCAAATCCGCCGTGCAATCTCCGCCATGATCACCAGCGGTGCGTGGACTCCGGGCATGCGCATCCCTTCGGAAATCGAACTTACCAGGCATTTCGGCGTTTCCCGCATGACGACCAACCGGGCGATCCAGAGTCTTGCCCGCGAGGGACATCTTGAACGCCATCGACGGATCGGCACCATCGTTGCCAGCCGCGCACAGGAACGACCGGCATTCGAGATATGGGATGTGCGCGAGATTATCGAGCGCAGCGGCGAGCGCTACTCGTATCAGCTTCTGGAACAGCTGATCGTTCCTGAGGATGACCCCAGACGCGATCTTTTCAACGTCCGCCGTGAAACATCGTTGCTGTGGTTGCGCTGCCTTCATCTTTCCGATGACATTCCTTTCCAGCTGGAAGAGCGGCTGGTCAATGTGGATGCCGCGCCCGAAATCCTAAGGATGTCGCTCGATCAGACTCCACCGGGGCCCTGGCTGGTTAATAACGTCCCCTGGAGTCAGGCAGAACATACGATATCGGCGCTTCCGGCAGCGACCAGGGAAGCCGATGCTCTGGATCTCAATGTAGGGGCCTCCTGTCTGGTTGTGGAGCGTCGGACCTGGAACGGCGAGATTCCGGTTACGCTGGTCAAGCTGTGGCATCCCGGCAGTCGCTATCGCTTGAAGGGCCAGTTTGAACCGGTGCGGTAGTGCATGTGGTTTGGACGGCAGTGCCTTCGTCATCAGAGAGTTTGCGGGTTTTAAGGCGGCGGGCCAATTCCGGCAGGCGGCGGCCAATTTTGACCCGGCAGGTGACAAAGGTTGCGTTTGAAGTCGGAAATGCGATAGTCTTGTTTTTTCAGTCGGCTGATCAAGATGACTATTATATTGATCATTCTCCCGTCGCAGCGGGATATTCGCTTCCACAAATCGAAAATATGTCGGCAAACTTAGTAGGATACATTTGATTAATGAGCACTCTGATTGATTTCCGGGAAAAAGTCCGCACGCACCACCGGACCGACGAAGCCGAGATTCTGGAATATTTGATATCGAACTTCGGCCCGGATGAGCAGATGCGCAAGCGTATCCAGGAACGGGCGATCCAGGTTGTCAGGGAAGTGCGCAGCACCTCGGGCCCCACCCTGACCGAGAGCTTTCTGGGCGAATATGGTCTTTCGACGGATGAGGGCCTCGCCCTGATGACGCTGGCGGAAGCGTTGCTGCGCGTGCCGGACAATCAAACCATTGATGCGCTGATCGAAGACAAGATCGGACCATCCAACTGGCGCGACCATATCGGCCAGTCGGAAAGTTCGCTCGTCAATGCCTCGACCTTCGCGCTGGAGATGACGCGTAGCGTGATCAACAAGCCGGCAAGCCGCGGGCCGCTGGATGCCCTGCGCGGCGCAATAAAGCGACTGGGCGAGCCGGTAATCCGGGTTGCGGTGCGGCAGGCTATGAAGGAGCTGGGCAACCAGTTTGTGCTCGGCGAAGACATGAAGCTCGCTTTGAAAAGGGCCGAAAAATGGAAGGCCAAGGGTGCGACCTATTCCTATGATATGCTGGGCGAGGCGGCTATTACGCAGGAAGGAGCCGATGATTATTTCGAGGCTTATGCGGAAGCGATAAAGGAAATTGCAAAAGTCGCCACTTCTGATGATTTGCGGGAAAATCCGGGTCTGTCGATCAAGCTATCGGCTCTCTATCCTCGTTACGAGATGAGCCAGCAGGCAAAAGCCGTTCCCGAACTTGCCGAACGCGTAGGCGAACTGGCGCGTGCCGCGCGCGACGCAAATATCGGTCTGAATATTGATGCCGAAGAAGCCTTTCGATTGGGCCTGTCACTCGACATGATCGAGATGGTGCTCAGTGATCCGCGTCTGACCGGGTGGGATGGTTTTGGTGTCGTCGTGCAGGCGTTTGGCAAACGGGCCAGCTTCGTGCTCGACTGGCTCTATTCGCTTGCCACCCAGCTGGATCGAAAGATCATGGTGCGCCTGGTCAAGGGTGCCTATTGGGACAGCGAGATTAAGCGGGCGCAGATGGACGGCGTACCCGACTTTTCTGTATTCACGACCAAATCGGCGACCGACATCAGCTATATCTGCTGCGCCTCACAGCTGCTCAACATGACCGATCGTATCTATCCGCAATTTGCCACGCATAACGCGCATAGTGTGGCGGCCATATTGGAAATGGCCGGCAACAAGCAGGATTTCGAGTTTCAGCGGCTGCACGGCATGGGCGAAACCTTGCACGATGCATTGCTCCGCAACGAAAAGGTCCGGTCGCGGATCTATGCTCCCGTCGGAAAGCATCGCGAATTGCTGGCCTATCTGGTCCGCCGGCTGCTCGAAAACGGCGCGAACTCGTCCTTTGTAAACCAGCTGGCCGATCATACGGTAGCCGCTGAAATGATTGCAACCGACCCGTTCGAGACGCTGCAGGCCGATCAGCAAACCAGCCAATCGAAGATCATGAAGCCTGCCGATCTTTATCAGCCGGAACGGATCAACTCGCGCGGTTGGGATCTCGCGAATCGCACCGACATGAATGAATATGTATCCGGGCGCGCACCCTTTGCCGAAAAGCTGTGGCGTTCCTCGGCGATAACCGTTCGGCCGGTCACCACCGGAACTGCACACAAGATATTCAATCCGGCGCTCAAGGACAGTCAGGTTGGTGAAGTCATCGAGGCTGATGAACATCAGGCGCGTGAAGCCATAGAAGATGCACGGATCTGGGATGTACCCGTTGCCGAGCGCGCAAGGGTATTGCGGCGGGCTGCCGATCTCTATGAGCAGCATCATGGCGAAATATTTGCATTGCTGGCGCGGGAAGCGGGCAAAACCCAGTTTGATACGATCGCCGAATTGCGGGAGGCGGTCGACTTTTTGCGCTTTTACGCCAAGGAAGCCGAAAAGACACCTGACAACAAGCCACGCGGCACGATCAGCTGTATCTCGCCATGGAACTTCCCGCTGGCGATCTTTACCGGTCAGGTTGCCGCAGCTCTGGCTGCGGGCAATGCGGTCCTCGCGAAACCGGCGGACCAAACCCCGCTGATTGCGGCTTTGGCGACGAATTTGCTGCACGAAGCCGGCGTGCCGGTGGCGTCTCTTCAGTTGCTACCGGGGCCCGGCGCAACCGTGGGTGCGGCGATCAGCGGAGATGCTCGGATACAGGGTGTGTGCTTTACCGGCTCTACCGCAACGGCGCAGGCCATAAACCGCAATATCGCCGAAAAAGGCAACGCCGATTCATTGCTTATCGCCGAGACCGGCGGCCTGAACTGCATGATCGTCGATTCGACCGCTTTGCCGGAACAATCGGTTCGCGATATTATTACGTCTGCATTCCAGTCCGCGGGACAGCGATGCTCTGCTTTGCGGGTGCTCTATCTGCACAAGGATATTGCCGAGCCGTTTCTGAAAATGCTGCAGGGAGCGATGGACGCATTGGAGATGGGCAATCCCTGGTGGCTGTCGACCGATATCGGCCCGGTTATCGATCAGGCGGCGCATGACAAGATCAGCAAGCATATCGCCACCGCCAAGCAGGAAGGCAGACTGCTGATGCAGCTGGACTGCCCGGACGACGGCTATTTTGTCGGACCCGCGGTCATCAAGGTTGGCGGAATCAACGATCTGGAAGAAGAAATATTCGGTCCGGTGTTGCATGTTGCCACTTTTGAGAATGACGAACTCGACACGGTCATCAGCGATATTAACAGTCGCGGCTACGGTCTCACCTTCGGTTTGCAGACCCGGATCGAGCGACGCATCGACAAGCTGACCAGCGCGCTTAAGGTTGGTAATATTTACGTCAATCGTAATCAGGTCGGCGCGGTTGTCGGTTCGCAACCCTTTGGCGGAGAAGGCCTTTCCGGCACCGGACCCAAGGCCGGCGGCCCGCATTATTTGCCGCGCTTTTATGAAAGTTCCAGACCAACGAAGCCGGTCAATCGGGGCAACGAGCTGGCACGGGAATCAGTGCAAGCAGTAATCGACAAGCTCCCGGCTGCCGAGACGCTGCCACGCAGCTCTGAAATGATGCCTGGACCGACCGGGGAATCGAACGAGCTGTTCAGCTATGCGCGGGGAAGAATATTGTGCCTCGGTCCGACGCCGGAAGACGCCATGAATCAGGCACAGACGGCTCGGGAACAAGGCTGTTCGGCTTTGATTTGCGTGCCTGGGGCCACCGGAGAACAGGCGGTCGATGGATTTTTGCCGCGTGAAACTCTATCCGAATTGACCGGTATTGATGCCGTCATCTGCTGGAGCGAGAGCGACGATAGCCGGGCCATGCGCAAGGCACTTGCCAAACGCGATGGCGCGCTGATCCCGCTGATCACCGAAGAAGAGTTTGGCCAGCGCTGTCTGGTAGAACGGCACGTCTGTATCGATACAACCGCCGCTGGCGGCAATGTCTCGTTACTGACCTAAAGCTTTTGGAAATTGCCCCGGCGGTTACTCGAATGAGTAGTTCAGGGTCGCATCAAGCGACCCTGAACCTCGGGTGTTTCGATCAACTCCAATATTTCCGGCTGGCGATTGCTGCGCCTTCCGCCAAGGCCTGCATCTTGGCCCAGACGATATCGCGGTCCACTCCGCCGGAGCCGGCATGGATGGAAAAGCCGCAATCGACTCCGGCCATGACATTGTCCCGCCCGACAAGGTCGGCATAGCGGCCAATCCGTTGCGCGATCAGATCCGGATGCTCGATATAGTTGGACTGGCATTCCACCACCCCCGGTATCAGCTTTTTGCCGTCCGGCAGTTTGACGCTCTCGAACATCGCAAATTCATGCGCATGCCGCGGATTAGCGGCTTCAAACTGGATCGCATGCGGCCGCGCGCGCCAGACCAGATCGATGATATCGTTGAACGGGACATCACAATGGTGCGGCCCGGGATAATTGCCCCAGCACATATGCATGCGAAGCTGGTCTTCGGGGATGTTGGCCGTGGCCCGGTTGATCGCCTCGATATTCAGCATCATCCGGTCGCGAAACTGGGTCAGGGTCAGCTCCCGGAATTGGGTATGGCGGCCCATCGCCAGATCCGGACAGTCGATCTGCAAGATGATCCCGGCATTGGCGATCGCCTCATATTCGTGGCGCAGGCCCTCGGCCAGGGCAAAGAGATAGTCTTCATCGCTATCATAATATTCATTGGCAAAAAACAGCGCCGTGACGCCCGGTGATGCAGCGCTCATAAAGGCGTGCTTGCCACCCTTTTTCTCAACCGCGTTGTTGAGGTTCGTAGCGTCGCGCTCGACTGCGGTCATATCCTTCACCGTGATTGGCGCGTTGCAGGCCGGTGTCTTGCGGTGGCGGCGACCGGGGTCGGAGAAGATTCGCGCCTTGGTATCGGGAAAATCCTCGATGTCCTGAAAGCCATAGCTGTTGCCGGTGCCGCCGAAGCCATGCAGCCGATCCTTGATATAGGTCGCATAGCTGGGCTTGGACTGTTCGCCGTCGTTTACGATGTCGAGGCCTGCGCCGACCTGCTTGCCGACAACATAGTCGACCGCTTGCTCGATCCGCCTGTCAACGGCTTCAAGATCCAGCGGCAAACCGTCTTCCTTGGCGAACATGATCTCGACGAGATCGTCTTCGCGCGGCAGGCTGCCGACATGGGTGGTCAGGAAACGACCGGCGCTCATGACAGTTCCTCCCGGACAATTGCGGCCCCTTCGGCCATTGCCTTCATCTTGCCAAAGGCAATATCGCGGGGCAGATATTTCAGGCCGCAGTCGGGGGCGAAAACCAGCCGCTCGGCCGGGACATGGGGCAGGGCACGACGGATGCGTTGCGCCACCGTTTCAGGGTCTTCAATCTCATGCGTGGAAAGATCCAGCACACCCAATATGATGGTCTTCCCCTCCAGCTTCTCCAGCACCTTGCAATCCAGATTGGACTGCGCCGTCTCGATTGAGACATCGTTGAGTGATGTCTCCGCCAGCTCAGGCAAGAAATTATAGCCCTCCGGCCGCTCGTGAATCAGGGCCGCATAGCCGAAGCAGATATGCAAGGCGGTCCGGCCATTCACCCCTTCCAGCGCCGTCTTGACGGCATCCAGCCCATATTCGCGCGCCTTTTCCGGGCGCGCCTGCATATAGGGTTCGTCAATCTGGACAATATCCGCGCCGGCGGCGAACAGATCCTTGATTTCCGCATTAACCGCAACGGCGTAGTCATGCGCCATTTCGGCCTCGTCATCATAATATTCGTTCTGTACCTGCTGCGACATGGTGAACGGGATATGAAGAAGTGTTTTTATTGCTAGCGGAGTTCGACGGCGCGCTCATAGGCGGCCTGCAGCGTATCGCGGATCAGGGCGGAAAACTCACCGGAGCCATTCAACGCTTCGAGGCCGGCTGCGGTGGTGCCGCCTTTGCTGGTCACGTTGTTGCGCAATTCCTCTAGCGATCGGTCTGACTCTAGCGCCATTTCCAATGTACCCTGGACGGTCCCCAGAACCAGCGTCTTTGCATCTTCCTCGCTAAACCCCAGAGCCTCTGCGGCTTTGACATAGGTACGCAGGATCTCGAACACATAGCCCGGGCCGCTCCCCGCTACCGCTGTCAGGCGATCAAGCATGTCTTCATTGTCCACCCAGACAATTTCGCCCGAGCATGAGGCAAGCTCCTCTATTTCCTGCGACGCTGTCTCCGTGACGCTGCCGTGGGCATAGAGGCCGCTGACGCCCTTGCCGATCATGGCCGGAAGGTTAGGCATGATGCGGATGACCGAACGACCGGGCGCGTGCGCGGCCAGCTTTTCGGCGGAATATCCGGCAGCGATCGAGCTGATCACGCCGTCGGCGGCCAAATGCGGTAAATAGTCCGGCAAGACTGTATCAATCAGCTGCGGCTTCAGCGCGACGATAAGATAATCAAAGAGATTTTCGTCCAACTCGTTGGCAGAGCGAACCAGTTTGACGTTCTTTGGCAGTTCAGGGTCGGCCGGATCCGCCACGGTGAAGGAATGATCGGTGTGTTCGGCCCAGGCTTTTAGCAGCGCGCCGCCCATGTTTCCGCATCCCAGCAGCAATATTTTTTTCATCTTGTCTCTTGTTTCCGTAAGTAGAAGGTTTCGCGATATCCTTAGGATACAAAGCAGGCATGTCAACAAATGCTATTTGTTAAAGCGATCCGGTTAAATGATATAGTTTGATCACTAAATTATTGCACTGGGTGGGTTCCATCCCTACCTCCAGAGCTTGTTAAGAAGGGCAGCACATCCAATGGTACAAGGCAAAACAATCGTAGTCAAAGTCGGCTCCAGCCTGCTTGCCAATGCAGAGCGGCTAACGCCGCGCTGGGCGTTCATGCATAATTTGCTGGAGGACATCGCCCGGCTGCGCGAGGGTGGCGCGAAAGTCATATTATGCTCGTCCGGCTCGGTTGCGCTGGGTTTGAATATGATCGGCGAGCGGCCGGAGACCGCGGGTCTGCGCGACAAGCAGGCTGCTGCCGCTTGCGGCATGCCGCTGCTGCTCAATGGCTACAAGCAGGTGGCCCATGAATATAGCTTTGAGATAGCACAGGTGCTGGTGACCCTTCGCGATCTGGAAGACCGCAAGCGGTTCCTGAATACAAAGAACACGGTCGATCGGCTGCTCGTTGCCAATATCATGCCGATCATCAACGAAAATGACACCATCACCACAGCAGAAATCCGGGTCGGGGACAATGACCGGCTATCGGCAAAAATTGCCCAGATGGTGCAGGCAGATGTGCTGGTCATTCTGACTCAGGTCGACGGTCTGTTTGACAAGGACCCGTCCGAACCGGATGCCAAGCTGGTCGAGGAACTCAGCGATGTGTCTCCCTATTTGGCGGTAACAGAGGGTGTCAGCAGCCTCGGCAGCGGCGGCATGCTGACGAAGATACAGGCGGCGCACATGGCGCAGAACGCAGGCTGCGAGACCCTGATCGCCCACGGGGAATATGAACAGCCGGTGACCTCGGTGCTGAACGGGGACCGGCGCCATACAAAAATATTGGCCAATGAACGACCCGAGTCCGCCTGGGCCAACTGGTTGTCCGACCGGTTGCAGATGGCGGGAAGCATTGTGGTCGACGAAACGACCGCAGAGGCGTTCAAATCCGGCCCGCGCCATATTGGCCGGGAAGACGTGCTCTCTATTCAGGGTCCGTATGTCAAAGGCGATGTGATTCATATTTACGGCGAATCCGGAACCGAGCTGGCCCGCGGGCTAACCAATTTCTCGTCCGACGAAACCATGGCTCTCGCTCGCAATCCGACCATGACAGCGATGCAGCTATTGGGGTATAAAACCGGCGGCACGCTGATTACCGACAAGAATATGGTTGTGCTCGATGACCGGCATCTCCCTTGGGACTTGCCGGCAGATCAGGATATGACCGAAGTCACACCCCAGAGCTAGATTTCGCCGACCTCGAGAATGGCCGCAGAATCGAGCCGGTTGGCATCCATCATCACCGCGATGCGTTGAACGGAGGAAATGAGCAGGTTCTGCTCCCATGGTTCCAACCGCGAAAACGAAACCAGAAAGTCTTCCTGCAGCAATTCCGGGGCGTTGCGGATGCATGCGCGCCCTTTTTCGGTCAAAACTATCTCCACCGATCGGCGGTCATCCTCGCTTTTTTCGCGCGTCACCATTCCAGATTTTTCCAGCCGGTCGACAATCGACGTGACCGTGGCATGAGACAGATGCACGGATTTTGCGATGACCGAGGGCTTCGCCCGCCCGTCTGTTTCAAGCGCCTTCAACAGCAACAGTTGCGGCGTGGTCTGTCCGGTCTCTTTTTCGAGCTTTTTGGACTGCAAATCGATCGCGCGATTAATCTGGCGCAAAGCCACCAAAAGTGCATTGGAATTGGACATGCCAGCGCTGATACATGGTTTCGGCGTCAATAGACCAGAATATTACAAATTTTTGCCTTGGGGAAAACTAGTCCCAGACCGACCGAAACCGGGCCTTGTCGCCAATCAGGTCGGCGACGGTAAATCCGTCGAGATGGTTCAGGAAGGCGTCGACACCGCCGGCGAGAACATGCCGTAAACCGCATACGGGCGTAACAATACAGCCGCCGGCCGCAGCATCGAAACATTCCACGAATGCACCATAGTCCTCAAACGTGCGGACCACATGGCCGACATTGATTGTATCGGCGGGTTGGTTGAGCCGCAATCCGCCGCTGCGCCCGCGAATGCTGTCGACAAAGCCTTCCGCAGCCAGCCGCTGCGCCACCTTCATCAAATGGTTTTTTGAAATGCCATATTGCTCGGCGATTTCGGCGATCGAATGCTGACCCTCATGCGCGGCGAGATACATCAATGTGCGCAGCGCATAATCGGTTTGAAGGGATAATCTCATAAAAGATGCATATCATATATTGCATTTAATTGCCAAGCCGCATAAACAGTGCATATGAAATACATCTTAACCGAGTCGAGATCATGACCGAACCAAGCTACGCCGAACGCGCCAGGGCGAAAAAGACGGCACAAGCCAACGCTCTGGGCATTGATGACGCTCTGATTTCCAATCTGGTCGAGACTTTCTACGGTGCCATTCGCAGTGACGCGATGCTCGGCCCGATATTCGAATCCCACGTCGCCGACTGGACGCCGCATCTCGCCCGGATGAAAGACTTCTGGGCCTCGGTGACGCTTGAGTCCGGCCGGTTTCGCGGCAATCCGATGCTCAAGCATATTGCCGTCGGCGGCCTCGACACCCAGCATTTTGATCGCTGGCTGGTGCTGTGGAACCAGGTTTTGGACGACGTCGCACCCAATGATGCAGCGGCCCAGGTTTTTCGCGACGCTGCCGAGCGGATCGCATCGAGCCTGCTGACCGGCATCAAGGTTCAGCGCGGCGGTCTCGAAGCCATTTCCAAACAAAAGGAGAAACAATCATGTTGATGGATTTTCAAATGGAAGGCGGACAAGCGATCACCGCTGAAATCAATGCCGAAATGCAGGACCTGTCCAAGCGCTACCGGGCACCATCACATGAGCGCCGGACCTTTGAACTGCTTGCTTATGCTCAGAACTTGACGGTGCCGATATTGTTGGCGGTCTTTGCCTGCGCATTTGCTATCATTCGGGCGGTGATCTGATGCCGGGCACTACCCGGCTAGTCACGCCTTATGGCGCATCACCAATATTCGATGAGATCAGCCTGCCCGACAAACTCCGCAACGAGCATCGCACCAAAGATGGCACTTGGGGCCTGCTGCGCGTGCTGGAAGGCACGGTCGAACTGGTCTTTATCGATCCACCATCACAGCGGCTGGTAACGCACGACGATCCCGCCCCGATCCCGCCGCAGTCACCGCATTTCGTCCGCCTGACCGGCCCGATGAGGATGCAGGTGGAGTTTTATCGGGAAAATCCTCTGCCAGAGGAAAACAGCAAGGATTGACGGATCACCGTCGGGTACTGATCTTTATCCTTGCTGCGCCGCCGGGCATCAGGCCTCAGAGGGATGCGCGGTCAGATTTTTCCAATATTCTTCCACCCGCCTCTTCCCGACATATTCCAGCACGGTCAGCGCCGGAATCAGCAATTGCAGAATGATCGCGCCGAACAATACGCCAAAGCCGAGGCTGGCCGACATCGGGATCAGGAACTGTGCCTGCAGGCTGGTTTCGAAGGTAATCGGGGCGACGCCGAGAAAAGTCGTCAGCGAGGTCAGCATGATCGGTCGAAAGCGGGATTTGGTCGCGCTTATGATTGCCTCTTCAATGGCCATGCCGTCGCTCAGATTTTCGTTGATGAAGTCGATCAGGATCAGCGAGCCATTCACGATCACCCCGGACAGGGCGATGATGCCAAACATGCTGAGCACGCCAAGTGGCAAGCCGAGGATAAGATGGCCGATCAGCGCGCCAATGATCCCGAACGGAATTACCGCCATGATGATCAGCGGTTGCAAATAGGAGCGGAACGGAATCGCCAGCAGGGCATAGATCATCAGCAGGGCGGCGAGAAAGGCGAGCCCGAGATCGCCGAAGGAGTCCTGCTGCTCCTGCTGTTCGCCGCCGAAACTGTACAGCAACTGCGGATAGTCCGCTTGCAGGGCGGGCATGATGTCATTGGTCAGGGCGGTGGCAATTTCCTGGCTGGTGACCACATGGGTGTCGATATCGGCAGTAACCGTGGTAATCCGCCTGCCATCGGTCCGGCGGATGATCGCCGGTGCTTGACCAAAGGACACGTCGGCCAGAGTGGCGAGCGGGACTTCGCCGCCGGGCACGCGGACGCGAAACCGTTCGACATCGACAATCGAATTGCGTTCCGCTTCCGGCAGCCGGATATAGACGCGCATATCTTCCTGGCCCCGCTGCACGCGCAGCGCCTCGCTACCGAAGAACGCCGCACGGACCTGCAGCGCCACGTCCTGCAAGGTGACACCCAGCGAACGGGCCTCGGGTTTCAGCCGCAGCTGGATTTCCGTCAGCCCTTCATCCTGATCGCTTTCGATATCGAATACGCCGGCAAAGCGGTTCAGCCGCTCCATCAGTCTCGTCGAAGCGGCTTCCACCACCGACGGATCAGGATCGGAAATCTGGACATCAACCGGCGCGCCAATCGAGATCAGGTCGGACGCAAAGACCAGCGAGCGTGCTTCGACGATCGGACCGACGGTTTCCCGCCAGGCATTTTCGAAATCCCGTGATGCCAGTTCCCGCTGATCTCCGGGGATGAAACTGAATTGAACGCTGGCAATATTAGAAGCAAAACCGCCGCTTTGGGCATTGGGTCCGGAGGCTCTTGGCGCCTTTCCGACGAGCGTGAAGATGGCGCGCAGCGGCGACGGATCGCCCTCATCGGTGCGCGCTTCAAATTTCGCATAGGCTTCGCGGCCGCCCTGTTCGATCAGGCGGGCAATTCTCTCGGTTTCCGCAATCGTCGTTCCGGCGGGCATCTCTAGGCTGGCGGTGACGACATCCGCCTCAATGGCGGGAAAGAAGGAACTTTTGATAATGCCGGCGGGGACCAGCGATCCGATGATGATCAGCAACGCGACACTGCCTGCCAATATGACGAACGGCATACGAACGGAATAGCGTACCGCCCGATCAAGCGGGCCGTTGACGAATGCCTGGTAATAGACGTCGACCTTCTCCTGAACCCGCTCGAAAAAGCGGGTTACCGGATTGCGGTTGACCGTGCCGGGCGCTGGCAAATGGCTGAGATGATTGGGCAGGATCAGCAGGCTTTCGACCAGCGACAGGAACAGGACGGAGACCACGACCAGCGGAATATCGGCCAATATCTTTCCGATAACACCGCCGATGGCGAACAGCGGCGAAAAGGCGGCTACCGTCGTCAGCACCGCAAAGATAACCGGCATGGTAACCCGCCGCGCGCCGCTGATCGCCGCTCCCATACCGGTGCGCCCGCTTTCGCGGCGGGCATAGACGCTTTCGCCGACGACAATCGCGTCATCCACCACCAGCCCGAGCGCGAGGATGAAACCGAACAGCGAGAACATGTTGATGCTGGAACCCGCGATATCGAGCAGGAAAATCGCGCCGATAAAGGTCACACCAATGCCCAGCGCGGTCCACCCCGCGAGCCGGATATCGAGGAACAGGGTGAGCGCCAGCAAAACCAGAAACAGGCCGATGGCGGCGTTCTTCAGCAACAGGCTGAGGCGATCATCGAGCAACTCGCTGTCATCGCTCCAGATCGCGTAGGAAATGCCCTCTGGCAGGGAATGCGCGAATTCGCCTTCGAGATAGTCCTTGGTGGCGCGGGAGACGTCGAGCACGCGCTCGTCGCTGGTCCGGAACACCTCGACAAAAGCGACCGGCTTGCCGTTGTACAGCGAGACAAGGTCGGAATCCTCAAACTCGTCGCGGATAGTTGCGATCTGCCCGAGCCGGATCATCGCGCCATTTTCATTGCTGACCAGCACGATGTCTTCGAAATTCTTCTGGTTATAATTTTGCCCGATGGTCCGGACGCGGACTTCCTCGGTCTCGGTATCGATCGAACCGGCGGGGCTATCCAGACTGCTGGCGGCAACCGTCCGCGATATGTCATTTAAGGATAGCCCAAAGGCTTGCAACGTATCCTGCGGCACCTCGATCGACACTTCGTAATCGCGGATCGAGCTGGTATCGACAAAGGAAATTTCCGGCAGCGCAGCCAGCGCATCCTCTAGGCGGTGGGCGGTCTCCTTCAGGGCGTTCTCGGACACATCGCCAAAAATGGCAATGCGGACGACGCTTTGCCGGGTGGTGAGTTCGCGGACATCGGGTTCTTCGGCGTCATCCGGAAAGGATTGAATCTGGTCAATCTCGGCCTTGATATCGTCCAGCGCCCGGTCGATATCCGCCCCGAGTTGCAGTTCGACGGATACCGTACCGACATTTTCAGCGGCAGTGGATTTGACCTCCTTGACATTCTCGACGGCTTCCACCGCTTCTTCGATCTTCTGGACAATCGATTCCTCGATCTCGTCGGGTGTGGCGCCGGGATAGGCTACGCTGATCTGGATCGTGTCGAGGCTGTTTTCGGCGAAAACCTCCTGAACGATCGTCCGGTAGGACATGATCCCGGCAACGATCAGGAAAATCATCAGCAGATTGGCCGCCACCCCGTTGCGCGCCATAAACGCCACAATGCCGCGCTGTTCCATCACTTCCTTGCTCGGCTGCTCCGGCTGGGCGGGATCCTGATCGGTTGACTCGGTCATTCCGCTGGCGTGGCCTTCGCGTCAGTTTTTGCCTTGCTCTTGGCTGCGATCGACGGCCTTGCGGTTGCCCGTGGCTGGGCAACTCTGACCCGCAGTCCTTCGGTTGCCACTTTCAGGTTGCCGACAATGGCCACTGGCCTTGCGCCCAGACCCTCGGTGCTGATCAGCGCTGTCTTGTCGGTTCGCTGATAAATGTCCGCGGTTACGATGTGTAATTTTCCATCCCGGACCAGCCACAATTTGTTCCCCGCTCGCAGAGCAGCGAGCGGCAATATCGCATATTCATCCAGCGCCTGGCCGGTGATTTCCGCTGCTACAAAGCTGCCGACGAACAGGGGAGGGGCGGACGACGCGGTCGCTGCCTTCCCTGCATTCTGTGCGACGACGGCTGGCGCACCACCCCGGATCGGATTGGGGATCCGCAGAAACACGTCGATCGTCCGCGTCTGCGGATTCAACACACCATTCACCCGATCGACATAGGCGGCCCAGCGATAGCGGACGCCGCCATAGTCGGAAAATACCGTCGCTTCGATCCGGTTGCCTGCGCCAGCGCGGAACAATTGCGGGATCAGCGCAGCCTCTTTCTCCGACAAGGGAATAACCGCCTCATAATCCGCGGTGCCGACCATTGAACCCAGGGATTGGCCGGGCTGCACATAGCTGCCGACGGCGATGTCCTCGGTCCGGACGATTCCGGAAAATGGCGCGCGAACCACGGTGCGCTGCAGGGCAGTCTGGGCGTTGGCGAGATTCGCCTGCGCCCGGCGCAATCCGGCGCGGGCGGATTGCAGCTGCGGTTGCCGCGTCGCCAAGCCGTTGGTGACTATTCTCTGCTTGGTCTGCGATTCGTCGGGCCCGGCTTTTTTGGCCAGAACATCCGGCGGTAATATTTGCGCCGCATAGTCGCTGCTGTCGACACTGGCATAGGCATTGCCGCCACTGACACCGCGTTGCTGGAACCGGTCCAGTTCGGCTTTCGCCAACGCCACTTCCTCTTGCGCCTGCAGCAGGGTGACGCCTTGCGATGCGACATCGGCTTGTGCGGTTTGCACGGCATTGCGGTAATCCGACGTATCTATGCGAAACAGAACCGCGCCCTGCGCGACGCGCTGCCCTTCGCGCAGGTCTGGATTGACATAGACCAGCTTGCCCGCGACTTCTGCCGCCAGCGTCAATTCCTCCCGCGCGCGGACGGTACCGGCGCCGGTGACCATCAGATTGCCCGACCGGATTTCCAGCGCCTCGGCCTCGACCAGCGGAATCAATTCCTCTGGGGGTTTTTCTTCCGGTTCGGCGCGTAACAGGATCAGCACGGCGGCAATCACTATTGCCCCGAGCAGGATCAGGCCGCCGAGTACGCGTTGCCTTTGCACTTATTTATCTCCCTGAGGGGCCGGAGGACCGGTCATGATATCGGCGGTGCGCGGTGCTGCGTCCCAGCTGCCGCCCAGAGCGCGGTGTACCCCGAGCCGTGCCAGAGCAACGTCGCGCGCGGCGGATGATAACGAGGATTGCACCTGATATTGCGCCCGCAACGCGTCGAGATAGTCGACATAGCTGCCGACGCCATTGGCAAAGCGGCGGGACTGCAGCTCAGCGGTCGCTTGCGCCTCATCCAGTTGCGAGAACAGGAAGCGGTAGCGCTGCCGCTCTTCTTCATAGCGTTCGATCGCCGTCCCCACCTCCTGATAGGCGGTCAGGACGGTGCGCGCATAGACCGCTGTCTGTTGCGCATATTGGGCATCGGCAACTTCGATATTGGCTTTGATCCGTCCGCCCTGAAACAGCGGTGCGGTCAAGCCGGCGCCCAAATTCAATATCCAGTTGTCAAAGATGTTCAGCGCATCCGCCGGACTGCCCGCCTGGCTGCCGCTGCCAGCAGAAAGGCTGAGTGAGGGGAACCGTTCCGCGCGTCTTGCGCCCAGATTATAGCGCGCCGATTCCAGCCGCTGGCTTTCCGCAAAGACGTCTGGTCGCTGGACCAACAAATCAATCGGCAGCCCGGCGGGCACCGGTTCAAAAATCAACTTCGGCGTCAGCGTCTTGCCGATCAGTTCATTCATATTGTTTGAATATCGGCCCACCAGCACCGCCAGCTGTCCCTCGGTCGCCGCCAATTGACTCTCCCGCTGCGGCAGGCTGGCCTGAACCGTCCGGAAATCCTGCCGGACTTGATAGAGTTCAAAGGATGTCACCAGACCGCGGCGATAGCGGTCTTCCGTCTGTTCGACACGATCGCCGAGGACATCGATGATCTTGGTGGTCAGCGCGATTTGATGCCGCGCATCGACAATATCAAAATAGCTGGTGATGCTCTCGGCCAGCACTGCCAGCCGGACCGCCTGCAGGTCAGCGACAGCGGCAATCGCATCGGCGCGGCCAGCGCGCGCATCGTTGCGCAGCTTGCCCCAGATATCGAGTTCATAGGAAAAGGTTAGGCTGGAAGAATAGGTTTCGTTCTGCAGCCGGTTCGGACCCGCGCCAGTGCCGGCAATCGCGCCAAAACTCGTGCCTGCCGTCGGGGAATCCGAATAGCTGCTGTTCAGCCCGGCATTGACCTGCGGAAACAGGCCGCTTTTGGAGATGCGCGCCCGCGCTTCCGCCGCGCGCAATCTTGCCGATGCTTCCGCCAGATCCAGATTCTTGGCCAGCGCCTCGTCCAGCACTTTGTCGAGCACTGGATCCTCAAACGCTGTCCACCAGCCAGCTGGTTGATAGGCTCCATCGGTTTCGGTCTTGTCAAATGCCGCAGGGACGCCGGCTGCGATTTCCGGCGCCGTGGAATCGGGTGCCATGCTCGCACAGCCACTCGTGACCGTCGCGATTGCAAACAGCAGATATAGGGGATTGTGGAACCGGTTTTTCACAAAATCATCCGCGATTGAATCGGCTTGTACTTTACCAAGCATCAATAATATGTCAGTTATGAAATTGAACGTCAACGTTTTAATTGAACGTAACCGTTCAATTTTATAAAGCCGGATGGCTGCAAGAGGAGTGGGCCGTGGCAGATACGGATGACAATTTAGCAATTGAACGAGCGGATCGACCGTCGAGCCAGCGCAAAATCACCAAAATTCTGGCTGCGGCCCGGGCCGAGTTTTTTGGTAACGGCTTTTCTGCGTCGAGCATCGAAGCCATTGCGGCCCGAGCCGGAGTATCGAAAGTCACCATCTATAGCTGGTTCAAAAGCAAGGAAAATTTATTCGCCGAAATGGTGAAGGGGGAATGTGCCCATCTGAGTCAGAATTTTGTCGACGAGAATCTGGAATCAAAAGGCGTCCGCGAAGTCTTGATAGATACTGCAGAGAATATGCTGGATTTCCTGACGCGGGATGAAAGGGTGCGGTTTGATCGGATTCTTGCTGCGGAAGTGAGCCGGGATCCAAGGGTCGGCAAATATTTCCTCGACAATGGCCCTCGCGCGCTGCTGCAAAATCTCGCCACGCTGCTGCAAAGCGCAATGGACCAGGGGAAAATGCAAAGCTCCGACCCGATAGCTTCGGCAGAAATGTTTGTTGGTCTGGTAAAGGGGCATTTGGATCTGTTGCTTCGCTATGGCGAGAAAATCGATCTGACCGCGGACCAAAGACGCGCCCGCGCGGCGCGCGCGGTGGACGCCTGGATGTTGATCCACCAAAAATAACGGCTGGCTAGCGCCCCTATTCCCGGACCGCGCTCAGCGCCGCTCCGGCGGCAAAGGGTGTGATCGCGACCAGCAACAGCGAAATCGCGGCCAGGAACAACAATGCGCTGCCGCCCTGCGCTGACAGGCTGCCAGCGCCGAAGATCAGCAGTGGAATGGCCAGCGGCACCAGCAGCAATCCGCCGAGCGCGCCGGCGCCTTTCAGGCCGGCAGTCAGCGCCGCGATCATCACCGCCAGTCCGGCGAGGGCAGGGGTTGCGATTGCTAGGCTGGCAAGCAATGTGACGAGAGCTTCTCCTTCCAGCCCCATCAGGCCGCTCGCCAGAAACGCGGCAAACAGCAGCGGCGGGCCGAACGAAAGCCAATGCGATACCAGTCGCGCCGCTGCTATTAATTCGTCCGAAAAGCCGCGCACAATCAATTGATCATAAACACCGTTTTCCAGATCAGGCTGGATCAGCCGGTCGAGCGGCAGCAGCGTCGCCAGCAACGCCGCGATCCACAATATGCCGCCGCCGGTCCGCAACAGCAACTCGCGGTCCGGTCCTACCGCAAACGGAAACAGCGTCGCCGCCGACAGATAGAAGATCACGGGCAGCCAGGTGCCGCCGCTGGCATAGCTTTGCCGCACATCGCGCCAGATCATCGCGGCAATGGCCCGGATCATAAACATGCTTCCAATTCTTCCAGCGGCTCAAGCCGCAGGTTGCTATCAAAAGCGATCGGCAGCGGAATATGGCTCGCCGCCA
>PFJE01000162.1 GCA_002783865.1 Sphingomonadales bacterium CG_4_10_14_3_um_filter_58_15 | reverse complement strand
CGTCAACTCATTTTAGGCTGCCAGTGGCGATTCTCGCTAACGATGGTGTTGGCGAGGATGATCAGCTTTCTGGCAACAGCGATGAGTGCGACCTTTTTGGCTTTGCCCTGCTCGACGAGGCGTGTGTAAAAGGCCTTGAGGCAGGGATTAAACCTCGCCGCAACCAATGCCGCCATGAACAGGGCACGCCGGGCTATGCCTCGACCCGAGCGTATTCGCCGTTGTCCAGCTTTGGCTCCGCTCTCACGAGGATATGGCGCAAGCCCTGCAAGGGCCGCCGCCTGTTTGGGCGTCATGCTACCGATCTCGCTCATGTCGGCGATCAGCGTGTTGGCGACCGCAGGGCCGATACCAGGAATGGATCGTAGCAACTCCGACCGCCTGGCCAACGCTGTGTCGGCCGCTATCAGCCTCTCGATAGCTGCCTCGATCCGCAGATTCATCGCTGCGACGCGTTGGATCATCTGCGTGAGTTCGGCCTTTACCACCGTGCTGAGCGCCGCGCCCAGCCGGTTTCGAAGCGCGGTTTGGTCCTTCACGCCCGCAGCGCGTGCATGGACGAGTTCGCGCAGTTCTTCGAGCGATTCTGCCGCAGGCTCGGTTGCACTGGGGACGAGTTGTTCGCCAAATCGAGCGAGCATGGCTGCGTCCACGCCGTCGGTTTTGGCAAGCTGGCCGGTCGCCTCTGCAAACAGCCGTGCTCTCAGCGGGTTAATAACGGCGACAGCATGACCTGCCGCCGCCAGACTTCGATGTGCAGCTCGGTGGTATTTGGAGGTTGCCTCCATGACCACACGCTGGACGTCATGCGCCGTCAGTCTTCGTTTGAGTCGCCGCCAGCCACCGGCATCGTTCGCGACCGCAAATCGCTCGTTGACGGGGTGGAGATGGACGTCGAGACGGTCTTTACAAACATCTATTCCAACGTAGACTGCTTGATCCGCGTCGGGTTCGGGCTTGATCTTTCCTTGCATACGGGACTTGCTCCCTTTCATCTGTTCAGAACGGCGCGAAAAGGCGGATCGACCAATCTCTCGCACGGTGCTGATCACCAAGGCAAGAACGGTCCGATCCGCCAACTGCCGGGGGGTGGCCACCCCCCGGCAGTTGCTTCATCGTTTACGCGATAAAGCTGATACGCAACATACAAGGCAAGACCATTGCGCGGAAACTTGGCTCAGGCAGAGGGAAAGCATTCAATCGAAAAATCCTGACGCAAAAGAGGAGCTGTCACCTGCGTCGGCGACCGTTGTCCGTGCCGGTGGTAATGGTCCGTCCACCCGAGCTGGAGCTACTCCCTCCGGAACTTGTATCATTGCCCCCCGGACTGGTATTGGTCCCGCCAGAGCTGCTAGTACTGCCTCCGCTGCTGCCCGAACTGCTGCTGCCGGAAGAGCCTGAACTGCCGCCGGTCGAACCGCCGCTGGAGCTGCTGCTGGAAGATGAGGATGAGCCGCTATCGCCCCCCGAGCTTCCAGCCATTCCGCCTGCGCTGGCGCAGACATCGGTTGCGCCGTCCAAACATTCTTCGACAGTGTTCACGGTGTTATTTACCGCCCCACCTGTGCTGGTGACAGCGGCTATGATACCAACGCCGACAAGAGCGGCGATTAGACCATATTCAATAGCCGACGCGCCAGAGCTGTCCCTATAAAGGGTTTTAATCTTTATTTCGTGATACATATGGCGCTGATCCCCGTATTAAGCACCGGCTATATGCGGTTAGTGGATAATATTGGATTAACGGTAACTGGCGGGGCTCGGAGGCCGCTTCAGGGATATTATAGACACCAACAACCGTTTCACCTTGGTCTCATTTCCCTTTTCCCATAAAAGCCGCAATCCGCTCCTGCATATCAGGACCATGGCCTTCGCTCTCCGTCACTTCCCATTGCAGCCCTGCGTCCAGCGGGCCGCCGTCGGTTGCTTCCAGCAGCCGCTTGTTCGCCGCGTGCGAGAAGCCGGAATTGGCGACAATCTTGTTGGCCAGCGCTTCAATCTCGGCATCGAACCGCTCGAGCGGCACCGCATATTCCGCCAGACCGATGCGCACCGCTTCGTCGGCATCGATCATGTCGGCGGTGAACATCAGCCGCTTGGCGGTGGCGATGCCGACCCGCCGGGGCAGCCGCTGGCTTATTCCCCAGACCGGGGTCAGCGCCCATTTCGCATGGGTGTCGCCAAAGCGCGCGCTGTCCGCTGCGACGATGAAATCCGCCGCCAGTGCCACTTCCAGCGCGCCGGTATAGCAATGCCCGTGCACCGCCGCGATCACCGGCTTGGGCAATTTCTCCAGCATCCGCAGCGTCTCGGAATGCCAGCCGCGCGACGGCACCGCTTCGCCTTCGGCAATGTCGCCGAGATCATGGCCGGCCGAAAAACATTTGCCCGCACCGCGCAATACAACGCAGCCGATGCTGTCATCCTTGCGCAGATCGGCAACATGATCGCGCAGTTCACGGAACATCGCCACCGTCAGCGCGTTGAGCTTGTCCGGCCGGTTCAGCGTCAGCAGGGTCCAGCCATCCCGGTCTTCGCGCAGCACCAGTTCCGTCATTTGCATTCACCCTTTTCAAATACCGTTCGTGCTGAGCCTGTCGAAGCACAGGGGGCCAGCCGCCCTTCGACAGGCTCAGGGCTAACGGTTTAGTGTCGACCGTCAGCGATTGATCAGTTGACCGCCCGGTCCCTGCCTTCCCAATAAGGCGCGCGCAGGTCCTTGCGCAAGATCTTGCCCGAAGGATTGCGCGGCAGGGCGTCGATGAAGTCGATCGACTTGGGGCATTTATAGCCGGCGATGCGGGTACGCGCATCGGCGATCAGCTCGGCCTCGGTCAGTTCCTGCCCGGCCTTGACCACCACGCAGGCCTTCACCGCCTCGCCCCATTTTGCGTCGGGCACGCCGATCACCGCGACGTCGGCCACCTTGGGATTGGCGTAAAGCGCATTCTCGACTTCCGCCGGATAGACATTCTCGCCGCCGGAAATGATCATGTCCTTGAGCCGGTCCTGAATATAGAGATAGCCATCCTCGTCGAGCGACCCGGCATCGCCGGTCCTCAGCCAGCCGTCGGCATCGATCGTTTCCGCCGTCGCCTCGGGCCGGTTCCAGTAGCCCTTCATGTTCTTCGCCGAGCGGGTAGCGATTTCGCCGATGGTATAGGGCGGCAATGTCTCGCCCGTCTCCGGATCGATGATCTTGATCTCGACCCCGGGCAGCGGCGTGCCGACCGAGCGCATCTTCTCGTTGCCGTTGACGTCATGGTCTTCGGGATTGAGCGTGGTGATCGTGCCCGATGTCTCGGTCATGCCGTACATCTGGACGAAGCCGCAGCCGAGCACGTCCATCGCCTGCTTCATCAGCTCCAGCGGGATCGGCGAGGCGCCATAGGTGATATATTTCAGGTTGGAGAAATCCACATCCCTGGCCCGCGGATGGTTGAGCAAAATCTGGATCGCCGCCGGCACCATGAAGATTTTCGAAATATTATATTGCGCGATCAGGTCCAGCGCCTGGGTCGGGTCATATTCCGGCAGCACGATCGCGCTGCCGCCGGTGAACATCACCGCCAGCCCGGTGCCGGTGCCGCTGATATGGAAACAGGGCATGGCGAGCAGGGTGATCTCGCCGGGAACCGGCTTCTGCCAGTCCATCAGATCCTCTTCGCTGACCCCGGCGCTGCGCGAGGAAAAGATCGAGCCATTGGTCATGATCGCGCCCTTGGGGTGGCCGGTCGTGCCCGATGTGTAGAGCTGCAGCGCGTCATCATCCTCGGCGCAGGGCACCTTCGGATCCTCGGGTTCGAAGCCGTCGCGCCAGGCGGGATAGCCGGGGAAATCGCCCTCGGCCTTCTCGCTGCCCAGGATCAGCTCGACATGCTCCAGATCATCCCGGATCTTGCCCGCCAGTTCGTCGAAGCCCGGGCCGATGAACAGCAGCCTGGCCTGGCAGTCGTTCAGGATATAGGCGACCTCGGGCGGAGCCAGCCGCCAGTTGACCGGCACCATCACCGCGCCGAGCTTGGCCGCACCGACCAGTATCTCGAAATAGAGATGGCTGTTCTTGCCCATATAGGCGATCCGGTCGCCCTTGCTGACACCCTTTGACGCCAGCGCCTGCGCCGCCCGGTTGCTGCCGGCGTCGAGCGCTGCATAGGTCATCTCGTCGCCCTCGAAGGTGAAGACCACCGCATCCGGCTGTTCCTGCGCCTGGAAACGCACCACGTCGCCTATCGAAATAATATCATCTTCGGTCATGCAAATATCCTCTGTGCGCGATTCCGCGATCGGCTTTTCCTTGCGATACATAGAGAGGCTAGGATGGGATACAGCCTAACAGATTGACTAGCCAAGCGATCGAAAATCCGGTGGCGTAGAAACGTCATTGTTCTAGGATTGGCCCATGCACCAGCTGGCATTGCATCAGATCACGTTGATGGACGGCGGACCGGAGGCCCTAGTGCGCTTCGCCGCCGGAGCCGGACTGGAGGGGGTCTGCCTGTTTACCGCCACACCGCTCGACAGCCATGGTCGGGACATGTTTCCGGTGGTTGATCCGGCAGTGGCTGCGTCGTTCAAACAGCTGCTTCGCGATCATGATATGCGGATTATCAACGCCGAATATTTCCCTGTGATGTCGGAATGCGATGTCGCAGACTATCTACCCGCGATTACGTTTGCTGCAGAATTGGGCGCGAAACGGATCGTCACTCATATTCACGAACCGAGCCATCACCGGGCGGAAGATCAACTGTCCAGCCTCTGCATATTGGCCCGCGATCATGACCTTGAAGTCGGCCTGGAATTCACTGGCTTTGCCGCCGGCTGCAACAGTCTCGCCGCAGCCGCCGCGCTTCATGATCGCATGAATCAACCCAATCTGACGATAGCGATCGACGCGCTGCATCTGTTCCGCACCGGCGGCACGCTGGAACAGGTACAGGCTTTGGACCCGGCGACCATAGGCTACGCGCAGCTGTGCGATGGCCCAGACTTCCGGCGGTCGCACGATTATATTGCAGAAGCGATGAGCAGGCTGATACCCGGAGAAGGCGTCTTCCCACTGCGCGAGCTTGTGGCTTTGCTTGGACCGCATGTGGATATTGATATCGAAGTACCCAACTCGGGGCCGTTGCCGGGCTCCGAAGCCAGAGCATGGGCGCATCGCGCCGTTGCCGCCAGCCGCGACCTGTTTGCCGAAAGGAAATGATATGAACACCGATTATCTGGTCGATCGCGCGAGAATCACCGACCATGTGCTGCGCTATGCCACGGGCATCGATCGGCGGGACTGGAAACTCTATCGTTCGATCTTCGCGGATCCACTGACCGTCGATTTTTCCAGCTGGTCCGGGGAACCTTCCGCGATGATAAGTGCCGACGAATGGGTCGCCGGAGTCCGCGCAACGCTGGAGCCCTTTGATGCCACGCAGCATGTGCTAACCAATTTCCTGATCGAGGTCGATGGTGATAGCGCCATGTGCACCTGCTACATGGCGGCCCATCATCATCTGATAAGCGGCGACCTGCGAGAAATGCACAGCATCGGCGGCTATTATGTTCATCATCTGCACCGGGCAGCAGACGGATGGTTAATCCATCAAACACAACTGAACGT
>PFJE01000031.1 GCA_002783865.1 Sphingomonadales bacterium CG_4_10_14_3_um_filter_58_15 | reverse complement strand
GTTTGGTGGCCGTCGGCGGATCCGCATAACCACGGGGCGGTTCCTCGACCGTAAACAGGAAAATCAGACCAAAGAGCACGCCGGGGACGCCAAGCGCTAAAAAGGCCTCGCGCCAGGAGAAAAGCTCGGTAATCGGTCCCCCAAAAGCATTGGCCAGCACACCGCCCAGAGTGATGCCCATGGTGTAGATCGCAATCGCGCGCGCCCGGCTGCGCGGTGGAAAATAATCGGAGATGATCGAATTGGCCGCAGGCGTAAGACCCGCTTCGCCGATACCCACGCCGATCCGGAATACAAGGAGAGCCAGGAAACTTCCGGCGATGCCGCATAATGCGGTCATCAGCGACCACAAAATAACACTGGCGGCGATGATCCGGACGCGGTTCATGCGCTCGGCCAGACGGGCAATCGGGATTCCCATTACCGTATACATGAGCGCAAAGCCAAAGCCTGACAGCAAGCCAAATTGCCAGTCCTGCAGCTTGAACTCTTCGATGATTGGCTGGGCAACAACACCGATCAATATACGGTCAATGAAGTTCAACGTGTACAGAAGCATCAACGAAATAATGACGTAGTTCCGATACCCACCGGACCGATAGGCCTGCCCGGTATTGGTCATCGATGTCGCAGCTTGACTGGCGTTCATGCTCTCTCCTTTTTTCAGGTTGATGGCCTGAACTTGGCTGCAAGTCCAGCGGACTTTGAAGCAATCCAGCTTACCGATCGAGACTGTGATCCGATCGCCACGAAAAATGATTAATTTCACGAAACGGCGGATTTCTGTTAATATAGATGCTCGTATCAATCGGTCAAACCGTGATAATCAGGGGACAGATATGGTGCATGGAGCGCAATTGCGGAAATTTTCGCCAGCTTGCTGCTGCGAGTCTGCGGCGGTATTTTGTTCGGCTCAACTGCCGAACATCAAAGTTGATCGGTGTCTCCCAACATGACCAAAGCGGCGGTTGACAGGCTGAATGAAGGTCAGCGTGCATGTCTGCGCCTGGTGCTGGCGCATCTCAATTCCAAGGAAATCGCGCGGGAACTGGGCGTGTCGCCGCATACTGTCGATCAAAGGCTGCGGACCGCCATGCGCATTTTAAATGCCCGGTCGCGCTTCGAAGCGGCGCGCATATTCGCGAGCCCCGATGAGGACGACATGTATCAGTCATTGATATATCAACCGTCGGCTGTTGAGCGAGCCGGCAAAAACGGCGAACAGGACTCGTCATCCGAAAGAACCAGCAGCGAGAAGCGCGGCGTGATGGATGATGTTGGGAATGCGGATGGCGGCGGCGCCAGTATGGCTTGGGAGCAACCTCAAATCAGGCGCAGACCGCTTCCCATTCCCCGCTATCATGGCGAGAAAAACAGTCTCGCTGCGGTCGAACGCTTGGGGTGGGTATTGGCCATCGCGATTGGCGCTGCCTTGTCTTTCGGTGGACTAATCGCCGGACTGGAGGCGCTGTCCCGGCTCAAAGGCTAAGCAATGTCCTTTTCCCGCCAGCGCCGTCCGACCGTTCAACATGAAACACGGGTTCATTGGGTTTCGGATGCTGAGAAAGGAAAAATGATGTTGAGAGAAAGAAGAGCTGCCGCCGAGAATATGGCAACAAAATTGTTTGCGGCAGAGCAGGCCATTGATGCTGCTATCAGCAAAACGGCGGACCTGATCGGATATATGCCGATCGCCAGATCAAACGCGCATTTGTCAGCGGTCATCGGTCAGGACGCGCTATCAGAAGCAGCGGAAACCTTAAATATAATGGTCGAGGCCAGACGGCACCTTGTTGCAACGCATAACCGGCTGGCAGAAACCCGTGATCAAGTGGGATTGCAGGCGATGGCTATGGGGAGCGGTGACATGAAACCGCCGCTGCAGGCTACAAAGCAGAACGAGAATATCGTCAATATGAATGATCACGCAGCTTAATCGCCTGCGATCTTCACTGTCTTACCATCAACGCATCAAATGCAGACTTAGACATGGAACTGTGATGTTGAATACGATTTGGGCGCATGTCTATTATATATGTCTTCTCGCCTGTTGCGGATATGCAATTTTGCGTGGGGCTGGCTCGGAATATATCGGGGCCGCGATTATGATCATTGGATCGCTGTCATCATTGGCTGTAGGAAAGGTGTTAGGTACGCACTGGACAAGCATGGAAGTTGAGGTATTTGCCATCGACGTTGCCGGGCTTTTTGCGTTAATCGGTCTGACGATCAAATCCGACCGCTTCTGGCCGATATGGGCGACGGCGTTTCAATTGCTTGCAGTCACAGTCCATACCGCGATGATGGTGGATCCGGAGATCACTCCTTGGGCCTTTGCCACCGGAGCGGTGTTCTGGGCTTATCCGATGCTGCTGGCGCTCGCAATCGGCTCCTGTGAACATGTCTCTTTGGAACGAGGTCGCAAAATCGAGTCCGGATAGCATCTGAGCTAAACGAACCCCTGAACATTTTCGTCATTATTTAGACCTTTGCAGGATCCTAACTTCTGCGAACCGGCGGAGTATAACCATGCCGAGCGATCAAATTTTGCCATTCCTCGACTTTCTGCAGAAGGAATTGCTGCTATTCGCCAGCCTGTCCTTCCTGATCGGCTCTGCCGATGATCTGCTTTTCGACGGACTGTGGGTTTTCCACAGGTTGAAACGCAGGCTGTTCGTTTATAGCCGCTACCAGAGGGCAACGGTAGAAAGTTTGAGTCCGGCCGCCTCGGCATGCCGAATGGCGATATTCGTGCCGGCCTGGCAGGAAGCTCCAGTCATCGGCGCGATGCTGCGGCGCTGCTTGGTCCAATGGAAATCGAGCGAATATCGCATTTATGTTGGCTGCTACCCCAATGATCCCGAAACCGTAGCGGCTGTGGCTGCAGCGTCATCCGGTACCGACAAGGTTCGGCTTGTCCTGTGTCAGCGAGCCGGACCCACGACCAAGGCGGATTGTCTCAATCATCTCTGGGACGCCGTCTGCCGCGACGAAATCGAAGAACAGGCCAATTTTGCTGCGATCATTCTGCACGATGCAGAGGATATAGTGCATCCTCAGGCGTTGAAATTGTTTCAGCATCTGATTGGCCGCGCCGCCTTGGTGCAATTGCCGGTCATCCCGCGCCGGGCAAAAGGTTCGCGCTGGATTGCCGGGCACTATTGCGACGAGTTTGCGGAATTGCATGGCAAGCAAATGGTGATGCGAGAGGCTCTCGGGGCTTCGATACCGTCCGCCGGCGTAGGCTGTGCCTTCGCCCGGGATGCCTTGCAAAGACTAGCCGTCCAGACACAGGGCAAACCCTTTGATGCCAATAGTATCACTGAAGATTATGAACTGGGCCTCAACCTGACCAGCGGTGACTCTCGGGGCATTTTTGCTCGCCTGAGAGACAGGAACGGTCAGCTGGTCGCGACCCAGGAGTTCTTCCCGGAAAGGCTCGAAGATGCGATTCGTCAGAAAAGCCGGTGGATGGCCGGCATTTCCCTTTCCGGGTGGGACCGGCTGGGCTGGAATAACAATTGGCGAGAGAATTGGATGCGTCTGCGTGATCGCAAGGCTAGTTTTGCCGCCCTCGTGCTGGCGATCGCTTATATTGCTTTTCTGTTGATGGGCATATTGTCGTTCGCGGAACTGATCGGGGTTTACCGCCTTCAACCTGTTTCTCAATTGCTGATCATATTGCTGTGCATCAATGGTGGATGTCTGGCGTGGCGACTGCTGATGAAATTCTATTTCGTTTTTGCCCTCTACGGCCTGCGCGAGGCTTGCTTGTCGCTTCCGCGAACGATCGTAGCCAATCTAATCAATATCATGGCGCTCTGGCGCGCGCTCAGTCACTATATCGATCAGCTGGCGGGTCACCCTGCCAATTGGCAAAAAACGAACCATTTTTATCCAGACGCACAGAATATAAAGCAACTCAGGCCGCATCACTACGCGGGCGACAGAGGCTGACCGCTTGCTTGGGACCGCCGCCGGTGCGCCTTTACGGGCAATGGCAGTCTTGGCGGCGATCTGGATAGGGGTGCGGATCATCTCGTGGAATATCCCCGCCGAGATTGGCCGCTATCCGGACGATCCGGCGAGCCAGACGGCACCTTATGAGGTGAACGGCAAAACACGTTGGCTGGCAACGCCGCCTTTGGTGCTCCCAGAGGAAAACCGGCAGAAAAGCAATCCAAGCCGCAGATATCGATCCGCGCCGGTGGGGAAGCGTGGCACCCGCGTTTCCCCCAGCGTGAAACTACCGGCCTCGCGGATGCCCTCTTTTCCATGGCAAAATATCGGCGACGATAGGGGCTTTTTCCTGCAGACGGCCTTTACCCGTCCCGCTGCCGTTGCGAGGCGGCGCGTCAGCACGGTTGTGCCTCTGTCAAATCCGTCGGCCCTGCGCCACAGCAACAGGATGGCAGCCTATTTGTGGATTTACGCCCGAGGAGACTCCCAGATCGATCAGGCGGATGTGCCAGTGGGAGGGCACTCGATCGCCAACGGCCAATATGGCGGCAGCCAGGCGGGTGCCATATTATCCTATCGCCTATCGAGCAGGCCGGTCCCCGAGATAGCGGCCTATACTCGCCTGTCGACCGCCCTGGCTCCCTTGAGCCAGCAGGAGGTCGCGCTGGGAATGCGTATTCGCCCGGTTTCAAGCCTTCCGGTCGCGTTGCACGCGGAACAACGGTTTGGCATCGGCTCTGGTGTTGAGTCCGGCACCGCTTTTTTTCTTACCGGCGGTAGCGGTCCGGATCAGATCGTCGAAAAATTCGTGCTCGAGACTTATGCTCAAGCGGGCTATGTTCTCGGTCCGCACGAGACCTATTTTTTTGACGGCTCGGCGGTTTTGCAGCACCCGGTAGCGGAGTTGGGCCCGACCAAGCTTGCTATAGGCTCCGGGATGTGGGCTGGCGGACAACGTGATATCAGCCGTATCGATGTCGGACCGCGAGCCGCTTTGACGGTCCCCCTCGGCACGGTATCTGCTCGCATTGCGGTGGACTGGCGGCTTCGGGTTGCAGGTGATGCCCGACCAGAAAGCGGTGCGGCAATAACCGTTTCAACCGGCTTTTGAGAGACCCGAGTTTCCGGCTTTTGCACCAAAGGCTTCTTTTCTGGGCCTACGGACGGCAACGCTCTTTATCCCGCATCAAAAAGAGATTAGTCCGGTGGCCATATGGACATATACCTGCCAATCGCCAATCTATCGGTTAATGCCTTTGTCATCATCCTGCTCGGCGGACTGGTGGGGATATTGTCGGGCATGTTCGGCGTCGGCGGCGGTTTTCTGACCACGCCGCTGCTTATTTTTTACGGCATACCGCCCACCGTTGCCGCCGCATCCGCATCGACTCAGGTTACCGGAGCGAGTATTTCGGGCGTCGCCGCCCATATGCGCCGCAAGGGAGTAGATTTCAGAATGGGCGGGATTTTGGTGGCTGGCGGGATCGTTGGCGCCATCATCGGCACCGGGCTTTTTCAGATTTTACAACGCTGGGGCCAGATTGATACGGTGATCAACGTCCTGTATGTTTTGATGCTGTCCAGCATCGGTGGTCTGATGTTCAAGGAATCGCTGCAGAGCGTCCGGGCTCTGCGTGTCGGCAAGCCGCTGCCTGCGCGCAAACGACGGCATCATCCCTTGGTCGCCAACCTGCCATTCCGGTGGCGCTTTTATCGCTCCGGGCTATATATTTCACCAATCGCGCCCTTCATTCTGGGCCTGCTCACCGGCATTCTGACCATGTTGCTCGGCGTTGGCGGCGGCTTCATCATGGTGCCCGCCATGCTGTATCTGCTCGGGATGGGCGCGCAGGTGGTGGTGGGGACCTCGCTGTTCCAAATTCTTTTTGTCACGATCGCGTCGACCATGATGCACAGCATGACCACCCGCGCGGTGGATATCGTTCTGGCGTCGCTGTTATTGGTCGGCAGCGTCACAGGTGCGCAACTGGGCGCGAAATTCGCCCAGCGCATGCGCCCCGAATATCTGCGGCTGGCTCTGGCAAGCATGGTGCTGCTTGTCGCGATCCGAATGGCGCTGGGACTGGGCTTCCAGCCGGACGAGATTTACACGGTGCAGCCGCTATGACGCGGGCTCGTATCTTTTTCTCGAGGCTGTTCGCGGTATTCGCCATCGCCACGCTGGCCATCGGCGCGACCCCGGTTCTGGTTCCCGAGGTGTCCCAGGACCGGATCAGTATCCGCGGCGATTTTAATGGAGCGCAATTGCTGCTGTTTGGAGCGATCACCTATCCACCGGGTACCCGCAACACCGATCGGGCCGACATCGTGGTCGTTCTCAAAGGCCCGGTGGAATCGATAGTCGTGCGCGAAAAACAACAGATCGCCGGCATCTGGATCAATGCGGCCAGCAGTGAATTCCGATCGGCACCCGGTTTTTACGCGGTGGCTTCCTCCAAGCCGATCGATGATATTGTCGATGGCAAGACGGCAGATATCTACGAACTGGGTCTGCACCATTTGCAGCTGTCACCTGCCGGGGCGATTGACAGCCGGGAACTGGATCGCTTCGTCGACGGGCTGGTCGACGTGAATTCCCGGGGTAATCTTTTCAAGAATTTGCCTAATAGCGTCAAGATCACCAACAGCGTCTTGTATCAGGCGCGGATCAATCTGCCTGCCAGCGTGCCGGTGGGCGATTATACCGCAGAAACCTTTCTGGTTATTGATGGCCGAGTGGAAGCTGCCGAAGTCAAGGATATCACCATCGAAAAGACCGGCATGGGCCGCTTCATCACCAATCTTTCGCAGAATAACGGCTTTCTCTACGGCCTGATTGCCGTGTTCATTTCGGTTTTTCTGGGCTGGTCTGCCGGCTATCTGTTCCGGAAAATGTAATTCTTGCACCACGACGAGAATTTTGATTTTTTGCTTTCTGTGGGCGCAGTAAATCTTCCTTAACCATGACCGACTAATCCTGCGTTTTGAAAAGAAAAACAGGAAAAACGGCGATGTCCGACATGGGTTCCCATAACTTCCCCGGTGCCAAGCCGCTTCCGGTTGCCGAACCGGAAATGCCAGCCGATGCGAACCATGGTGCCGTTTCAAAGCGTCGTGACGGCCATCAAATCGGCGAGGTTATCGAAATCGCCGGGTCAAGTTCAAAGGTTGTCATGGACACGGCCGTGCTCGCAGGATTGCTCGATCATCCGGACAAGACCGTCCAGATGGCTGGCCAAGTGGGCAGCCAGGTAAAAATCCGTGTCGGTCAGATCTGGCTACTGGCCAATATCCGGACACAGAGACTCTATGAAGGGCAGTCGGGACTGGTTGTCGCCGAAATCGATTTCCTCGGTGAGGGCGACGAGGAGAAATTGACCGGTCAGATTTACAATTTTCGCCGCGGCGTAACCCGCTATCCGACGCCAGCTTCAGCCGTTTATGCTGTGACAACTGCCGATCTCAAGCAAGTCTATGCTTCGGATGGCCGGGCCAATGTCGAAGTCGGCATGGTCTATCCCACCAACGATATCCGCGGCGCACTCTATGTCGATGCCATGCTCGGCAAGCATTTCGCCCTGCTGGGGTCAACCGGTACCGGTAAGTCTACGGCGGCCGCACTTATTCTCCACAAAATCTGTGATCTGGCACCCGAAGGTCATATCCTCATGATCGACCCGCACGGCGAATATGGGGCCGCGTTTAAGGAAAACGGCAAGGTGTTCGACGTGAACAACCTGAACCTGCCATATTGGCTGATGAACTTTCGCGAGCATTGCGAGGTATTTGTCCAGTCCAAGGGTGACGCCAAGCAGATCGACTGCGACATTCTCGCAAAATGTCTGCTTGCCGCCAAAGCGAAAAGTCAGGCCTCCGCCGGAGTCGCAAAACTGACCGTCGATTCACCCGTACCCTATCTGCTGTCCGATCTGACCACGATCCTGCAGAATGAAATGGGCAAGCTCGACAAGGCGACCAACAGCGCTCCCTATCAGCGGCTGAAAAGCAAGATTGACGAGATCAAGGCCGATCCGCGGTACAGCTTCATGTTTTCCGGGATGCTGGTCGGTGACACGATGGCCAGCTTCCTTGCCAAGATTTTCAGGCTGCCGTCAGAAGGCAAGCCGATTTCGATAATCGACGTTTCGGCCATGCCGTCGGAGATCACCCCGACGGTGGTGTCGGTGCTCAGCCGACTGGTGTTTGACTACGCGATCTGGGCGCGCAAAGAAAAGCAGCGTCCGATGCTTCTCGTCTGCGAGGAAGCGCACCGCTATATTCCCAATGACGATTTCGCGGAAGAAAGCAGCGTCCGCGATATTCTCAGCCGGATTGCCAAGGAGGGCCGGAAATATGGCGTTTCGCTGGGTCTGATTACCCAGCGTCCCTCTGATCTGGCGGAAGGGGTGCTCTCGCAATGCGGTACCATCCTTGCGATGCGGCTCAACAATGACCGAGACCAGGCCTTCGTGAAGGCTGCCATGCCGGAAGGCGCACGCGGTTTTCTCGACTCAATTCCCGCCTTGCGCAACCGCGAAGTGATTTGCTGCGGGGAGGGCGTGGCGATCCCGATACGGGTTTCGCTGGACACGCTGGCGGAAGAGCGCCGACCGGCTTCGGAAGATCCAATATTCACCGATCTGTGGCGCGAACATGGCGGAGAAGAAGAGATCATCCAGCGGGTGATCAAGCGCTGGAGAGCACAGGGCCGGTAACGACCGCTTGGGCCGTTTGTCCATTCTTCTCGGCGGTTGATCGATCGCCGCTAGCAAATAGCCGACTATCGATTACATCCGTAGTCATGAGGCTGTGCATTGGGCGCGGCCGACATATACGGAGCATTCCATGGTCGATAATCGCTTGTTCCCGTTGCTTGCGGGATTGGGTCTGGTCGGAGCATCTTTATTGCCGGCGATAGCTATTCATGCGCATGACACCAAACATCAGCACAATAATATGGAGTGGAGCGAAGCGCTTGCCCGCGATGTCAAAGCCCAGGTGAACGCGGGTTTGGCTGAAGGCGCTGTCGGCATGGAAAAGGGCGCGGACGAGATGCTGCGCGGGGCCGACGAAATGGAAGCCTATGCCGACCGGCTGGAGCGCGACGCCGCATTTCGGGAAACGGAGGCGGCGCGACAGAATGCAAGGCGGGGTAAGAAAGTCACCGCTCAGCAATTGCTGGAAAGTGCTCCCAAAATGCGGCGTGGTGCAGAAAAAATGCGCGACGGTGCCAAGAAAATGCGAGAAGGTGCGGAAAAAATGCGGCGCGGCGACGACAGCTAGGAGATGTCAAGAGGCGGTGTCCCCGCGAATGCGGTGAGCCATTCCCTGAGGGTGCCGGTTTCGATCACGGTCGATATGGACCGGGCCGATACGGGAGTGCCCTTAGCCCAGCCGATCGATAGCTGCCTGCAGCCGCTCGGCTTCCGCTTCCTTGTCCGCCATATCGGCGCGCGCCTTTTCGACCGCTTCCGGTTTCGCTTTCTCGACAAAATTGGGATTGCCGAGGCGTCCGGATAGCGATTTCGCTTCTTTCTGCGCGGCTTCCAGAGCCTTGTTCAGCCGGCCTTTCTCGGCGTCGACGTCGATCGCTCCCGCCAATGGCAGCACATAGGTCGCACCATCGACGACAATCTGGGCTGAAGCGCCTTCCGGTGCCGGATCGAACGAGATGGTTTCCAAGCGCCCGACCCGATCAAGGGCGGCATGCTGACGTGTAATCTTGGATCGCAGATCATCATCACCATCGCGCACGTGCGCCGTCATCTTCGTGCCGGGAGCAATGTTGAGTTCCACTTTGGTCGAGCGCACTTCCGAGATAAGTTTGATCAACCAGTCGACTTCCGCCTTTGCTTCCGCATCAATCTCTGCTTTGGGCTCTGGCCATTGGGCGACGATCAAATCGTAATTACGCCCGCCGGTTTCAGCCGCCATCGCATGCCATAATTCTTCGGTGATAAACGGCATGAACGGGTGGAGCATGACAATGATCTGGTCGAGCACCCAGCCGGCAACGATACGGGTTTCGTCCGCCGCACTGGCATCCTCACCCTGCAACACAGGTTTGATCAGTTCCAGATACCAGTCACAGAACCGGTCCCAGGTGAAATGATAGATGGTGTTTGCCGCCGCATCGAAACGCAGGTCGGTCAACGCCTTGTCGAGCGCCTGTTGCGTCTCGACAACTTCACTTATGATCCAGCGATTGACGGGCAGGGTGGCTTCTGGCGCGGCGAGCGTCTGGCTTGCCCCGATACCATTGGCTTCGCAGAAGCGCGATGCGTTCCACAATTTGGTGGCGAAATTGCGATAGCCCTCGACGCGCTTGTCATCCATCTTGATGTCGCGGCCCTGGCTTTCCATCGCTGCCATGAAGAAGCGCAGCGCGTCGGCACCATATTGATCGATCAAGCCCAGCGGATCGACAACATTGCCCTTCGACTTGGACATTTTTGAGCCATCTTCGGCCCGCACCAGCCCGTGCAGATAGAGCCGCTTCCAAGGCACTTCCTTCATGAACTGAATGCCTTGCATCGCCATCCGTGCATCCCAGAAGAACAGGATGTCGAAGCCGGAGATCAGCAGGTCATTGGGATAATGGCGGGCAAGGTCGGAACCGGGTTTGGGTTTCGCCAAATCCTCCCCGGCACGGGGAGGGGGACCATCCGCAGGATGGTGGAGGGGGCCATCCTCTTGGCGCTGCGCTTGAGGAGAACCCCCTCCGTCAGCCACCTTCGCCAAGGCTACGGCGTCTGCCACCTCCCTGTCCCGGGGAGGATTTTCCACGATGTCTTGCGGCCAGCCAAGTGTGGCAAAGGGCCAGAGAGCGGAGGAGAACCAAGTGTCGAGGACGTCACTGTCTCGCCACAGAGCCAGTTTCCCTCCGCCTAAGGGAGTTATCGAAATTTCCACCGCCTCGGGCATGCTATCTGCAAATGCAATTTGATCTGGCTGTACACCGTAAAGCTTTGCGGCTTGGATTTTGACCTCGGATTCTGTTTCGGCGACGAAAATGTGTGGATTCTCGAACAATACCGGTTCCTCGTCCGGCCTGAGTTCCCGCATGCGTATTCTCGCCTCGCGGTCGCTCGGATCAGGTCCAAACCAAGCCGGTATTCGATGCCCCCACCACAATTGCCGTGAAACACACCAAGGCTGGATATTCTCCATCCAGTTGAAATAGGTTTTCTCCCAGCTTTTCGGGACAATCTCGATCGCACCAGATTTGACCGCCTCAATCGCCGGCTGCGCGAGCGTCTCCGCATCAACATACCATTGATCGGTTAGCCAAGGTTCAATCACCACACCGCCGCGATCGCCAAAGGGCGTTGCGATGGTACGCGGTTCGGCATCATGCTCGGTTTCTTCGCCGTCCTTGTTTTTGCTGACATGGGGGATCAGGAAACCCTGTTCCTTCAGCCGCTGCACAACAAGTTCGCGCGCGCCATCGACGCCATCTTTCTTGAACCGGTGCAAACCGATATATTCTTCCGGCACCAGGCCATCGGCGGTCTGGCAAACATTCGCCTCGCCATCGAGCATATTGAGCATGTCGCCCGCTGCAAAACCGGCGCGCTTGCCCACCTCGAAATCGTTGAAATCATGGCCGGGCGTGATCTTCACCGCACCCGAGCCCAGTTCGGGATCGGCATGTTCGTCGGCCACGATCGGCACCCGCCGCCCAGTGATCGGCAGAATGACCTCCTTGCCGACCACGCTCTGGTAGCGCTCGTCGCTCGGATGCACGGCCACCGCCATATCGGCCAGCATGGTCTCCGGCCGTGTGGTCGCGACCTCGATATAGTCGCGCCCGTCAGCCAGGGTGACGCCGTCGGCCAGCGGATATTTGAAATGCCAGAAGCTGCCCTTGGTATCGACCGTCTCGACTTCCAGATCGGAGATCGCGGTTTTCAGCGCCGGGTCCCAGTTGACCAGCCTCTTGTCGCGATAGATCAGCCCATCGTTATAGAGATCCACGAACACCTTGAGCACGGCCTCATTCATGCCGTCGTCCATGGTGAAGCGCTCGTTCGACCAGTCCATCGAACAGCCGAGCCGGCGCAGCTGTCCGGTGATCGTGCCGCCGCTTTCCTCTTTCCATTCCCAGACTTTTGCGACAAATTCTTCGCGGGTGAAGTCGGTGCGCTTTTGCTGCCGCTCGTTCATCTGCCGCTCGACCACCATTTGCGTTGCGATACCGGCATGATCCATACCTACGACCCACAGTGCATCCTTGCCCTTCATCCGTTCATGCCGGATGATGATATCTTGCAGCGTATTGTCCAGCGCATGGCCGATATGCAGCGATCCGGTGACATTGGGCGGCGGGTTTACGATCGTAAACGGCTCGCGGTCATCCCGTTCGGGACGGAACAGGCCCTTGGTTTCCCAATGCTCATACCAGCGCGCTTCGATGGCGGCCGGGTCGAAATTTTTATCTAAGGTCATGGCAGGGTCTTTGGCATTGCTTTTGGTGCGAGACAACCGTCTAATCAGGCATAGCCCGTCATCCTGAACCTGTTTCAGGATCTCGTGAGATTGTAAATTGCCAGTGGAGATCCTGAAACGAGTTCAGGATGACGAAGATAATATCCCGTCAATCTCGGCATTGGCTTTGGCGCGCAGCTGGCGCTTGCAGGCCTTGAACCCCGGTTGTGCGTTCATTTCCTGCGCTTTGGCGACCGACTTGTCGATCAGATCATCTGGCATCACCGTCGCTTCCACCATGCCGGCACCAATGGCTTCATTGGGTTTGAGCAGCATGCTGGACAGCGCCAGCCGTCGCCGCCAGGCGGGTTCCAGCCAATGGTCCAATATCGCTTGCGGCACGGCCGGGAAAGGCAGCCCAGCCTTGGCTTCTGGCAAGCCGATCTTGTAATGCCCGGTCGCCGCATAAATCCAGTCGGCGCAAAGCATCATGATCCCGCCCGCACCAATGGCATTGCCATTGACCGCGCAGACAAGCGCACAGGGCAGGCGGTGGAGCGCCGCGGCAAAATCATTGATCGCCGCAACCGCTCGCTTCTGGCCCGCTTCATCCAGCGAAGCCGCCACTTTCGTGTCCATGCCGCAGGTAAAATGTTCGCCCGCTCCGGTCAGCACGATCCCTCCCTTCGGCGGATCTTTTGCCAGCTGCTGCAGGGCCGCTACGCCTTCGTCCAGCAGATCGGAATGGAGGGTGTTGCGTTCGCCATTGGTCAGCGTGATGATGATCGTGCCGCCGCGATCTTCGGTCGGGAAATAGGTCATATTCTATCCTTCGCGTCACCCCAGCGAAGGCTGGGGCTTAAGCCAATATTGGGTGTCCAACACACTCTGTTCCGGACAAGCTATTGCGCTTGTATGACCAGACAGTGCTCCCAAAGCTCCGCATCAAGTGCGGAGCACAGAGCGTCTAGTCTTCACCTTCCTGGCCGCCCGTTGTCCATTTGCCCATCCAGTCGAACACCGTCCGATACCATTGCACGCTGTTCTTGCCTTTCAGGACCCAGTGATTTTCATCCGGGAAGATCAGCAATTTGGATGGAATATCCATTTCCTGCGCGACCGTGAACGGCATGATGCTCTGCGTATACGGGATCCGGAAATCCAGCTCGCCGTGGATGAACAGGGTCGGCGTTTTCCAGTTGGTGATCTGATTCACCGGATTCCATTTTTCCGGATGCGGCCGCGTCCACCATGGTCCGCCGTGATCCCATTGATCGAACCAGAGCTCTTCGGTGCTGAGCGCCATGGCGCGCAAGTCGAAAACGCCGGCATGATTGACCAGACAGTCAAACCGGTCGGGCCAGTTGCCGGCAATCCAGTTCATCATATAGCCGCCATAAGAGCCGCCCAGCGCACAGGACCGTTCCCCGTCGATTTGGCTGTCTGCTGCCAATGCTGCGTCATAACCGAATTTCAGATCCTGCAGCGGCTTGCCGCCCCAGTCCAGATTGATGCTGTCGGTGAACTCCTGCCCGTAACCGGTAGAACCATGAAAATCGACGGTGACCACGGCATAGCCCTGTGCGGCCATGACTTTCGGGTTCCAGCGGGTTGACCAGCTATTGCCGAAACTGCCCTGCGGTCCGCCGTGGACCAGAAACGCCATCGGCAGCTTGCCTGTTGCGCCTGTCGGTTTGATGATCTGCCCCCAGACCTGATCGTCGTCCGCACCGGTAAATTCAAAACGCTGAATATCGACCGGGTCGATCTCGGCCAGTTCGGGACCATTGATATTGGTCAGCTGAGTGACCGTGCCGTCTGCGGCGCGGCGATACAGATCGGTCGGCGCCTGCAAGCTGTTCATCGTGTAAATCAGCGAACCGTCTTGCAGAGGGATGGTCGCTCCGACATTGCCGCCTTCTGTCAAGCGGGTGACCTTGCCAGTTGCAACATCGACCTCGAAGGCAGGATGATCAAGCACTTCCTGTGCGGTCACAATCAGCTTTTGATTGTCGGGCGTCCAGACAATCGATCCCACCGAGCGATCCCAGTCCTTGGTCAAAGCCACGGACGTATCTTCGTCGCTGCCCTGTCTGCGCAATTTTACCACCAGTCGATCGGCTTCATAGCCGGGTCGCTCCATCGCTGCCCAGGCCAGCCATTCTCCGTCCGAAGAAAAGGCGGGCAGGGTGTCGGCCCCCTTATTGGTTGCCGTAAAATTGAGTGTTTCCTGGCCATCCGCTTTCGCGCCGTAGATATCGAGATTGGTGGACTTCGGTTCGTTCCGGTCGGCGACGCGGAGTGTGAAGAATACGCCATCCTCACCCGGTACCCAGGCAATTTCCTCACCGCCGCCAAACGGCTTCGAGGGGCTGTCGCCAACCAGATCGCCATCGAGCGCCGCCCCGTCGCCCGTGATTTTGCCATCATTCAGATCAAACGCAAAGATCCGGCTATAATTGCCCGGTGTTTCCCAACTCGACCAGTGCCGGATGAACAGTTCATCATATTCGCGGCCGGTACCGGGACCCGGTTCTGCCCGGTTCCCATCTTTTTCGCAGCCAAAGGTCGGGCAGTCTCTGGCAATGTCGCCCCACAACGCGATCTTCTCGCCAGTTGGCGAAAGTTTGAAGCCAGCTATATCGGCCTTCAAATCACTCGCCTGAGCAGGCGTGCCGCTTTCGCCGGTCGACGCAATATCGACATGCCAAAGCTGTTCCGAACCGCTTGCGTCGCTGAGATAATAAAGACTGCCATCTGCGGCAAAAGCCGGGCTGTGCTCGCTTTTTTCCGGCTTGTCCGCAATGCGGACGGGGGCAGCAGCCGGATTGTCGAGAGCAAGCAGATAGAGCGCGTTCGACCGTTCGTAGCTGTCCGCTTCGGTTTCGGTGACATCAAAAGCGGCCCATTTCTCGTCCGGAGAAACCGTTACCGACCCCATTCGCTTCAGCGTCGCGAGATCCTCTGCCGTCATCGGTCTGGCCGTCGCGACGGTTGGGAAAATGGTGCCTGTAACGAGCAGGGCGGCGGTGAGTCTTTTGAAAAATTTTGTCATGGACAAGGGTTTAGCACGGCTGTCCGACAAGGCAATTGCGATTAGGAGTGCAGGCCTATTTCTCGTTCAGCCGCTGGATTTCGCGCGCCACCAGCTGCTCGACAAGAGCTGGCAGATTCTCATCCAGCCATTGCTTGATCATCGGCCGCATCAATTCGCGAGTCAGCTCCTCCAAGGAGGTGCCGCCAGCGGGCAAAGCAACAGGCCGACGGCCCATCGCTTCTTTTTCGACCAAAGCCGAGAGCGACTGTCGCATGCTGTCCAGCTTGTTGTCATCGATCAGCCGTTCTTCCTCGCCAAAATCACTCTGGGCGGATCCGTTCTGCTGTTCCGGCAATTCGTCGGTCAGTTCGAGTATTTCTTCATTCCGGTCGGTTGGCTTCACATCCGGAACAGCCTGCAGTGCCGGTTTCATAGCGGGTTTGCGGCGGGGTAGCGGACGCTCCTCATCGATTGCCTTGTCCTCGGCGATGATGCGTTTGATCGACGACAGGATTTCTTCCATCGACGATTCCCGGTTCTGTTCAGCCATGCGCGAAGCCCCTAAAACTTGTACCCTGTTGTCCAATCTGATCGACACAGCCGACCTTAGCGGCGCGACGGTCTCACCGGCAATGGCTCTATGTCCGCTTTTTGTGCCTGAGTGTCAACGGTTCTGGTCGCTTGCGGTACGGGATTCGGATCGCTCTGATAGTCGTAGAACATATCGTCTACGCGCTCGTAATTGATGTCGGGATCATAGAGCGGACCGCCCTCCAGTCCCAGGTCGCGGGCTTCCGCCCTGCCCATTGCGGCGAGCAGAGAAAAGCCGGCGACGTAGCTGTTGCGCCGCGCCGTCACCAGCTGGACCTGCGCGTTCAGCAATTCCTGTTCGGCGTTCAAAATGTCCAATATCGTCCGGTTACCGACGGAATTTTCCGCTCGGACCCCTTCCAGAGACAAGCTGGCGGCAGCCACGGCCCGCTCTGACGACTGGATAACCCGCTCCGACGCACGCCAGCTGGAATAGGCTGCGCGCGTTTGCGAGATGACATCCCGCTCGACTGCAATCAGTTGCTCGTAGGCCTGCCCGGACCGTGCCTGTGCTTGCCGGATTTGTGCCGCTGGCCGACCGCCTTGGTAAATCGGCATGGTCGCCCGAATGCCGACTTGGGCTGTGGACTGTTCCTGAACAAACGTTGTCCCGGCGATATTGCCACCAAGCGTTCCGTGAAAATTAAGGTAGCGGCCCTCGGCATAGGTTGAAACCCGCGGTTTGTTGGCGGACCGCGCCGTTTTTATATCAAACTCAGCGGCGTCACTGCGTTCCTTGGCGGCGAGCAGGTCGGGGTTATAGGTGAGCGCCAAGTCAACCGCTTGGTCTGGTGTTTCCGGCAGGTTGGGTAAAGGCGGCGGTGGCTCCAGATCACCGGGTTCGTGACCGACAAGCGCAATATAATTTTCCTTGCTGCGAATCAGGCTTGCGCGCGCGGTCTCAAGATCGCTCTTGGCGATTTCCAGTCGGGATTCGGACTGCGCGACGTCGGTGCGAGTCAAATCACCAATCTCGAACCGGTCGCCGGTTGCATCGAGATTGACAGACAGAACGCCGACATTGGATCGGTTCAGTTTGACAATCGCGGTATCGCGGATGACATCCATATAGGTGGCGACGACATTGCTGAACACGCTGGCTTCGGTGGCGCGGAGGTCAAACTGGCCGGCTTCCACTCTCGTCCGGGCGGCCCGGATCGCATTTTTTACAGCGCCACCGGAATAGATCGGAACGTCTATTGACCCTCCCGCCGCCGATTGGCGCAACGGCGCCGTGAAACTATTGGCACTGCGCAGGAAATTCTCCTGAAAGCCAAAGTCAGTGGTGGCGCTGGGGCGGCCATCGGCTTTGGCAATGGCCACGGTTTCATCGGTTGCCCGCTGAGCCGCACGTGCGCCGGACAGGGTTGGATTGGTTTGATAGGCGGATTCCAGAGCATCGCGCAGCGTGTCCGCTTGCACCGGCGCAGACAACAACGCAACAATGGCTGTTCCAAGAAAAAGGCTGCGTCTAGTCATTTCATCACTCTCCAGAACGCCTTAAAATTTGAAGCTTTTTGCTATTTCGAAACCGGGCAGGGGGCAGCCTCCGCCATCGGCAAAATATTGATAGCCAACATGACCGCCGGCGGTCCGGCCCAGTGCCAGACGCGGTACGCCGTCATGCATGATCGACGCGACAATTCTTCCATCCGGTGCCAGTTGATCAATCAAGGCCTGCGGAATCTGTGCGACCAGACCATCGACCACGATTACCGAATAAGGCGCCGAGGCGGGCCAGCCGTCTGCGTGGTTGGCGGTTTCGACCTTGACGTTGTCATAATCGGCCAGATTTTTGGTGGCCATTGTCGCCAGTTTGGCATTTTGCTCGACCGCCGTAACCGATCCGCCCAATTGCCCCAGCGCCGCCGCGGTATAGCCTGTTGCCGCACCGACCAGCAGGACATTGTCCGTTTTCGTGACACGGGCCATATTGAGCAGTCGCCCGGTCGTCAGTGGCGGATTGAGGGCCCGGCCTTCGCCGATTTGCACGCCGCGGTCGGCATAGGCAAAATTCCGCTGGGCCGCTGGCACAAAATCTTCGCGGGCGATGTGGCTCATCGCTGCGATCACGCGCGGGTCGCTGACCTCGGTTGTCCGCAACTGGCTGACCACCATGGCCTTTCGCATTTGTTTGAAATTTTCCTGGCCCAAGCGTCCATCCTCGCAATGAATATTCTGTCGCCCATGCCACGTCTGTATTATGAATACAATACACTATGGCCGGGAATTTGTGCTTCTAGCTCGCCTTGTGACCTGCGCCAAGATGGATTCCGGCGAATTTATCCTGATTGCGTCTTTTGCGCGACAACCGCGCGATTTGAACAATATAGGGCATCAGCTCTGGACGATACAACTTTGGGT
>PFJE01000017.1 GCA_002783865.1 Sphingomonadales bacterium CG_4_10_14_3_um_filter_58_15 | reverse complement strand
TAGCTTTTCACGTCATTCATCCGTCCGCGCATATAGGGGTCAACCGACAGCCAGCTATTTGTGATGCGATATTCGCCTTCGCCAAGCGGGGCATCCGTTGCCTCTATCATCTGGAAATTATCAGCCACCGGGGTACCGGCGGGACGACTCTTCAGGGCCCATGCACGCATATCAATGTCCTTTTTGGTTTCGTTTGTTGGTTGTTGTAGCGGGTGTTTGCGAAATGCACCAACTTTGCGGGCGGTCAACTTGAATGACCGGAATTACCGTGACAGCTGCAACAATCCACGAATTACCAATTCCGGTGACGGTGCACCTTCATCCAAGATGTGGTCCAATGTAATGCGTACACTGTCACCGCAATCTCTGTCACCGGAACCCAAAAAGCCGGGTGAAAATAATTTCGCCCGACTTTTGATGGCCCTCATATCAGGCCGGTTCAGCTGCTTCGCCGCCGGCTAGTCGTCGCCGTCGACTTTCTCGGGCAGATCGTCGTGGTCGGTGCTGGCATAATCTTCCAGCTCCGCTTCGCTCATGCTGTCATACATGTCCTTCGACGCGCCCTGCAGATCGCCGACCTTGGTCTCGCCACGCTTGGCGGACAGAGCCGCTCCGGCGGCGCGTTGCTGGGCTTTGGATTGGGCTGGCATGTCATTCTCCTTTGCTTGCTGGTGGTGAATAGGGGGACTGGTCAGGACGGCGGCTTTCCGCTTTCTTCGCCCGGGTCCCAGTGCGCGGTGAAGGGCGCGCTGGTGATCAGGACGGTGAGGATGACGGCGGTGATGATCGCGGCCAGCCAGATTTCGCCGAAACCGCAGATCAGCCCGATCGCGCCCGCCGCCCAGATCGACGCCGCAGAGCCGGCGCCCTGGACGAAGCTGCCCTCGCGGAATATCGCGCCGGCGCCGAGAAAGCCGATGCCGGTGATCACGCCCTCGAAGACGCGGCTGGGGTCGATGTCGCTCTGCGGATCGCTGGTGGATTCGAGCAGTTCCATCGCGCCGATCGCCAGCGCGCAGGCGGCAATCGAGATGATTACGAAGGGGCGGAAGTCGATCGGCTTGCGGCGGATGAACCGCTCGAGCCCGATCAGGAAGGGCAGCAGGGTTGCAGCAGCGAGCCGCCACAGCGCCTCCGCCCAGGTTATTGTGTCGGGTCCGGCTAATATATCCGTCATGGCAAAGTAACGCGCCGACGATGGATTTGTTGCAGCAGCTTATCAAGAAAAAGCGGGGGCCGCAGAAGGCGGGAGCAAAGCGAGTTACTGGTCCGGCCCGTGATGCCGGCGCTCGCTTCATTCCGTTCTTCTGCGGCCCCCGCGGACTGCTGTCAGATGGCGCTGGCCGCTATAGCGCAACCCTGGCATGATCGCCCATCTCGTCGCCGTTCATCGTCATGCCGGTCATCATCTTGAACATGCCGACGACACCGGGATCCGCTTCCCAGATTTCCGCGTCGCGCAGGTCAAGGCGCAGCATCAGCAGGCTCGGGTCCTGACGGCCTTGCTCGTACCAGGCTTCGACCGCTTTGCTCCAGTGCTTGTCCTTGCGCGCCTCGCTGGTTTCTTCGCTCAGGGTGCCCGACACGCAGGCAAACAGGTCATGGCCCTTGGCGACAAATTGCATCATTGCAGGGCCGCCCTTGGCGAGCCGGTTGTCGCGCGAGGTGTAAAACCAGATCGAGCTGTTTGCTTCCTTGTCCAGCTGCGCCCGCATCGGGATCGCGTGTTCCTTGCCGCTGTCGAGAGCGATCATCACAAACGGGCTGTCGGCGATCGATTCCCAGAATTCCTCCCGCACTTCGTCGGCGTTGGGGGTCTGGTTCATATCTTTGTTGCTCATGGGGGAGTCTCCTTTTTGACGTTCATAGAGTCAACGCACAGCGGCGATAAAGTTGCACAAATCTCGAAAAAACCGTTCAAATGCTTGAGCCTACACGCGCGCCCGTCGGTCACAGTCGCCGCAACCGCGCAGCGGCGTCCCGCTCCCTCGGCCAAATCAATTTTCTGGAATTTTTTCGGAACAAAACGCTCGGTCGCCCGTTGGTTTTGTAGAGTGACATGGCTTTGGCCTTCCCCCATTTTACAGGCCGCCATGTGACATCCACCTGCACCTGAACCCGAGAGGAGAAAATTATGTTGTTGCAAGAAGAACAGAACCAGATGGTCATCAGTAGTGACCGCGTCGATGGCACCGCCGTTTATGGCATTGACAAGGACAAGATCGGCAAGGTCGACAAGCTGCTGATCGACAAGCGCGGCGGCAATGTCACCGATGTGATCATTTCCGCTGGCGGTTTCCTCGGTATCGGCGACGAGAAGCACAGCATTCCCTGGTCGAAGCTCGATTATGACACCGATCTCGGTGGCTATCGGATCGACGTGACCAAGGAGCAGCTGATGGACGCGCCGCGTTTTGGCGGTGACGAGCCGGATCGCGCCTATGACCGCAATTATCAGACCAGTGTCTATGAATATTGGACGGTTGCGCCTTACTGGTAAGCCGATCCGATCAACCATATGAAAAAGGCCGGGCGAATCGATTTCGCCCGGCCTTTTTGTGTCCGGTCCGGTTGCCGCAGGGCGTTACTTGCCGGCCATCGCCGCTTGCCAGGCCTTCACGCCGGCCAGGGCGCCGGGCACATGGCCTTTGACGTTGAGCGAGCTATGGCTCCAGATGATCTTGCCATCGGGCGCGATGATATAGGTGGTGCGGTTGGAGCCGCCCATCACCGGCAGATTGGCGTCATAGGCCTTGATCACCTTCTTGCTGCCGACGGCGACGGCGAACTTGCTGCGGCATTCCTCGACCGAGAATTTCTTCAGCGTTTCGATATCGTCGGCGCTGACGCCGATGACGGTGGCGCCCATCGCGTTAAATTCGTCGGTGGCCTCGGCAAACTGGTTGGCTTCGATCGTGCAGCCCGAGGTAAAAGCCTTGGGATAGAAATAGAGCACGACCGGGCCTTTTTTCAGCGCGTTTTTCAGGCTGAAGGTGAACGGCTTGCCGCCGAGCACCGCCTGGGTGGTGAAGTCCATGGCTTTCGCCCCGTTGTTCAGCGCCGCCATCGCCGTCGGCGCGGCGATCGGGGCGAGGGAGCAGGCGGCCAGGGACAGAAATAGCGCGGTTTTACGAAAGATCATGAACATTCTCCGGTTGTGGGGGCTGGCGGGCCGATAGGGGCCCAAAATGCATCGGTGCTTATTACGCCGGTTGGCGATCCAATCATAGATGTATCAAAGCCCGTAATATTATCGGCGCCGACGAATAAAGCCGCATTCCCGAAAAGCCCGATTTAGGCTATAAGGCTTGGGATGACGGATAGCAGCCCACCGCCAGCCGAGCACCACGATCCGGAGGAGACGATCCCGGCGCGCGCGTTTCACGCGGTTGAGCGCGTGCTGCTGGTGATCATCGCCGGGATGACGGTGATCGCCGCCGGGCTGGAACTTTGGGGCGCCTGGCTGGCCCGGGACATCAGTCTCGCCGATATCCTGCTGATGTTTCTCTATACCGAGGTGATCGGCATGATCGCGGTGTTCTACACCGGTCGGGGTTCGCCCTTTGTCTATCCGATCTTTATCGCGATGACCGCGCTGGCCCGGCTGATCGTGTTGCAGGGCAAGGATATGGCGCCGGAGAATATCCTGTTCGAGGCCGCCGCGATCCTGTTGCTGGCGATTGCCGCGGTGATTATCCTGAAGACCAGGGTTGCGCCGGACAGGTTTACCGACGGTTAGGAGATCTACGGAGCCGTGTGACCCGGAACAAATTTTATCGGCAAAGCCTCTGGTAAAAATGGTGCTGATCCCATAGCCAACGACCCAATCGTTAAACGGAGCTCTTTGAATGACCGATCCTCTTGCCACCGCTCGCCTCGAGACCATGGCCGTCCACGCCGGGACCCAGCCGGACCCGACGACCAATGCGCGGATCACGCCGATTTACCAGACGGCTTCCTATGTGTTCGATGATGTCGATCATGCCGCCGATCTGTTCAATCTCGACGCGTTCGGCAATATATACACCCGCATCATGAACCCGACAAATGGCGCGCTCGAGGGCAAGATCGCTGCGATGGAGGGCGGCGTCGCGGCGCTGGCCGTGGCATCGGGCCACGCCGCGCAATTGATCGTGTTTCATGTGCTGATGGACCCCGGCGCGCATATCGTCGCTGCGAAAAAACTCTATGGCGGCTCGCTCAACCAGCTCGCCCATTCGGTGAAGAAATTCGGCTGGAACGTCACCTTTGTCGACGCCGACAATATGGACGAGGTCAGGGGCGCGATCACCGACGACACCCGCTGCGTGTTTATCGAGAGTCTCGCCAATCCCGGCGGTGTGGTGCAGGACATAGCGGCGATTGCCGACATCGCCCATGCGGCGGGTATCCCGCTGGTGGTCGACAACACCATGGCCTCGCCGATGCTCTGCCGCCCGATCGAACATGGCGCGGATATTGTAGTGGAAAGCGGCACCAAATTTCTTGGCGGCCATGGCAACAGCCTCGCCGGGCTGATCATCGACAGCGGCAAGTTTGACTGGACCAGGAGCGAAAAATTTGCCTTCCTCAACCAGCCCAACCCGTCCTATCATGGCAAGGTGTTTACCGACGCCTTTGGCGAACTGGCCTTCATTCTGGCGGCGCGCGCCCTGTCGCTGCGCGATCTGGGACCCGCGCTGTCCCCGCAAAACGCCTTCTATATCCTGACCGGCATGGAAACGCTGGCGCTGCGCATGGAGCGGCACTGCGACAATGCTCTGGCGCTGGCGCATTGGCTGCAGGCCCGCGACGAGGTCAGCTGGGTTTCCTATGCCGGGCTGCCCGACAGCGACTATCACGCGCTGGCGCAGAAATATCTCGGCGGCAAGGGCGGCGCGGTGTTCACATTCGGCCTGAAGGGCGGTTTTGAAGCGGGGACCAAGCTGGTGTCTGCGGTCAAGCTGTTCAGCCATCTTGCCAATATCGGCGACACCAGATCGCTGATCATCCACCCCGCCTCGACCACGCACAGCCAATTGTCAGGCGAGGAACTGGTGGCCGCAGGCGCCGGTCCCGATGTCGTGCGCCTTTCTGTCGGGATCGAACATATCGACGATATTGTCGCCGATATGCAACAAGCGCTGGAGTCTTTATGATGAGTGATGGTGATGCAGGCGATTACGTCTATGACGAAGAAACCGGCGAATGGCTCAGCCCGACAGATGCGGCGGCGCAATCGTCGGGACCGGAGGTCGTCGATGCGGTGGGCAATGTCCTGGCCGATGGCGACGCCGTCACCCTGATCAAGGACCTCAAGGTCAAGGGCGCGGGGCAGACGCTGAAGCGTGGCACTCTGATCAAGTCGATCCGCCTGACCGGCGACGCGCAGGAAATTGACTGCAGACACGAGGGTATCAAGGGCCTGGTGCTGCGCGCGGAATTTGTGAAAAAACGCAACTGAGTGGATCGGCGCAGGGCGCTGGCGGTGGTCGGCTTGTCGCTCGCTGCGCCCGATCATTGATAAAAGCGGCCTTATGCGGCATAATCATGCGGCATGTTCACCCGGGACCTGTCATTCACAGGCATGGAGGCTGCTGATGGAATATGCCAGCCAGACCGAAGGACCCCAGACGCAACCGGCGTCCGAGGCGGTCGGCTTGAAACCGGCAACGATGAGCGATCATGTACCCGGCGGCGACCGGCTGCGAGAACTTGCCCAGATGATGAATGGCTCTCCGGCGGTCCAGCGGCTGCAATCGGTTTCGGACAGCATCCAGCGCAAGGAACCGGAGGAAGAAGAGCCGGTGCAGATGCAAAGCACGGCTCCAGCGAAAAACCAACAGAACCGGCCTGCCCGACAATCTGAAATCCGGGATTGAATCCTTGTCCGGCCTGTCGATGGATCATGTCCAGGTCCACCGCAATTCTTCCAAACCCGCCCAGCTAAACGCCCACGCCTTTGCCCAGGGCTCCGATATCCATCTGGCTCCCGGTCAGGAGCAGCATCTGCCGCACGAAGCCTGGCACGTTGTCCAACAGGCGCAGGGCCGCGTGAAGCCGACTATGTGATATCTGGATAAACTCCCTGTTGCAGTGCAGCACCAATGATATTAGGCAGTCACGCTAATTCCTTGTGACAGGACCTTCCATGACCATGACCTCCAAAGCTCTCGGACGTATCCAACCCTCTGCTACGATGGCCATGACCGGCCGTGTATCTGAACTGAAAGCGCAGGGCATCGATATTATCGGCCTGTCTGCTGGCGAACCGGATTTCGACACGCCCGATTTCATCAAGGAAGCGGCGATCCAGGCGATCCGCGACGGGGAGACAAAATATACCGTCGTCGATGGCACGATGGCGCTGAAAGAGGCGATTGCGGGCAAGTTCCTGCGCGACAATCATCTGACCTACGCGACCAACCAGATCACCGTGAACAGCGGCGGCAAGCATACCCTGTTCAACGCGCTGGTGGCGACGCTGGATGAGGGTGACGAAGTGATCATCCCCGCGCCTTACTGGGTCAGCTATCCCGATATCGTCAATTTTACCGGCGCCACGCCCGTGATTGTCGAAGCTGGTGCGGACCAGGGGTATAAAATTACGCCGGAGCAGCTGGAAGCGGCGATCACGCCCAAGACCAAATGGCTGATCCTCAATTCGCCATCCAACCCGACCGGCGCGGCCTATAGCGCTGAGGAACTGAAGGCATTGGGCGATGTCATCCTGCCGCACGAGAATGTGATGGTGATGACCGACGATATGTACGAGCATATCTGGTATGCCGATTTTCCCTTCTCGACCATCGCCGAGGTTTGCCCCGATCTTTATGACCGCACGCTGACCGTCAACGGCTGTTCCAAGGCTTTTTCGATGACCGGCTGGCGGATCGGTTTCGCGGGCGGTCCGGTCTGGCTGATCAACGCGATGCGCAAGCTGCAATCGCAATCGACCACCAACGCCTGCTCGATTTCACAGGCCGCCGCAGTGGCCGCGCTCAACGGCCCGCAGGATTTTCTGGTCGAGCGCAACGCCGCCTTTGAGCGTCGCCGCGATCTGGTGGTGTCGATGCTCAATGACACCCCGGGGCTCGAATGTCCGACGCCGGACGGCGCCTTTTATGTCTATCCGGATGCCAGCGGCGTGATTGGCAAGACCACACCGAAGGGGCAGGTGATCGAGACCGATGAGGATCTGATCACCTATTTCCTCGACGAGGCGCGGGTCGCCGCGGTCCACGGCGCGGCCTTCGGCCTCTCGCCCGCGTTCCGGATCAGCTACGCAACGTCGGAAGAAATATTGACCGAGGCTTGTACCCGTATCCAGCGGGCTTGCGCTGCGTTAACTTAAGCCTCAAGCGCCGGTCGGGCGCATCCGCGCCCTTGGCTTTCGCGCCATAAGGCGCGGCGGCCGGTCGGCCTTGCCTCGGCTGCGCCTCGGTGCGAAACAAACTGGGATTGTGAATGTTCAACCGAGCATAGCGAGGCAAGCGCGACTGCGCGTCGGGCGATAGCCCGCCCCGTCGGAGGCGTGAGCGAAGCGAACTGCCGCGAGACAAGACATCTCCGCCCGGCGTTTGAGGTCCAAAAAAAGCCCCACCCCAAGAAAATCTTCTCGCTCCCAAACTGAATATGACCTTGTGATCAGGTTCACAGCGGCGACAGGAAAACTATATTAGACACTGTAACCAGCAGGCGGGATGTTTCGAACAACAATTGATCCCCAAGGAACAGAGCATGATGAAATTTCTCAAGTCCGATTTGACCTACAGCCTCGGCGGCGGCTTCATCGCCGGTGCGTTGATGTTGTTTTGCCTGCAACCCGCAGAGCAGCGGACCGACCTCGGCAACGACCTGTCGTCGACCGTCAGCGCTGCTAGCCAGTTGCTGAGCTAGCGCAAGATGAGTCCGGTCCTTTCCCGAACATTGGCATTTGGCGTCGCTTTCGCTGCTTTCGCGGTCGTCTGGGCGGGAGTCCAGTCGACTCTGCCTGTCGATCAGGCGTCTGGCTCTGCCTTTGTCGGTGAAGCCCATGCAGCCGAAAAAGCCACCATCATCCCGATGCCGCGTGTCGATGCCGCCGAAACCGGCAAGCGCGCGGTCGCGATTTTTGCCGGCGGCTGCTTCTGGGGTGTGGAGGGCGTGTTCGAACATACCAAGGGCGTGATCAGCGCGTCATCCGGCTATCACGGCGGCACCAAACGCAGCGCCTCGTACCAGCTGGTCAGCGCCGGTATAACCGACCACGCCGAGGCTGTGCGCGTGGTCTATGATCCGCAGCAGATCAGCTATGGCAAGCTGATGCAGATTTTCTTCTCGGTCGTCGCCGACCCGACGATGCTGAATGCCCAGGGCCCCGATCGCGGCAAGCATTATCGCAGCGCGCTGGTGCCGGTGAATGCCGGTCAAGCAAAAGCAGCCAAAGCTTATATCGCGCAACTTGAAAAGGGGGGCTACTGGAGCCGCCCGATCGTCACCAGAGTAGAAGCCTACAAGGCCTTTTACCCAGCCGAATCCTATCATCAGAACTTCATGCAGAATAATCCGCGCCAGGGCTATATCGTCCGCTGGGACAAGCCAAAGGTCGCCAATCTCAAACAGCATTTTCCGGCGCAATACCGGGCAAAGCCAGTCACCTGAGACAGGGCACCATTTAACCGGCTGTTAGCATAGCTCTGCTATAGGAAAGGGCAGCCGCAGAGGGAAAAATGGTAAATCAGGAATTTGAAATTGTGCTCGCGTTCACCGCTTTATTGATGGGCATCGGCATGTTCTGGCTAACCCGTAGCCAGCCGGATTGAGCGGTCGTCATCAAGCCCAGATCAAAAAAAAGGCCCTCGTCTCCGAGGGCCTGAATGATTATTTCGGGCTGAGCACCATCAGCATCTGACGGCCTTCCAGCTTCGGATAGGCTTCAACCTTGGCGGTTTCCTTCATGTCTTCCTGCACCCGGACGAGCAAAGCCATGCCGAGTTGCTGATGCGACATTTCGCGGCCACGGAAGCGAAGGGTAACCTTCACCTTGTCGCCATTGTCGATGAACTTGTTCACGTTGCGCATCTTCACGTCATAATCATGATCGTCGATATTCGGACGCATCTTGATTTCCTTGACGTCCTGCACCTTCTGCGTCTTGCGCGCGGCATTGGCCTTTTTCTGGGCTTCATATTTGAACTTGCCGACGTCGAGATATTTCGCAACCGGTGGCTGCGCATTCGGAGAAACCTCGACCAGGTCGAGGCCAACTTCTGCGGCTCGCTCGATCGCTTCGCTGGTTTTCATCACGCCAAGGTTTTCGCCCTTGTCGTCGATTACCCTGACGGTGTCGGAATTGATCAGATCGTTGAAGCGCGGGCCACCTTTGACGGGCGGCGTGGGGCGGCGAGGGGGTGCAGCTATGTTAAATACTCCTGAGTGGTTGTTTATGCTGGCTCATTAGACGCAAAGCTTATGGGAATAAAGCCTTCTTGATGGTGAAGGCGCTATTAGCCACCTAAGCAGTGGTTTGCGTGCAACAGCCGTAGCGATCATATCGTCATTGCGAGGGTGATTTCAAGTCCGGTGACAGAGCCTCGGCCTGCAACATGGCCGCGACTTCATCGAGCGTCAGAAATTCCTGTTCCTTCTGACCCAGACGGCGCAAGGCAACCTTGCCTTCTTCGGCTTCCCGCATGCCAACCACCAGAATGTTGGGCACTTTTCCGACCGAATGCTCGCGCACCTTGTAGTTGATCTTCTCGTTGCGCAGATCGGCCTCGACCCGGATTCCGGCGGCTTTCAATCTCTCGACCACCTTCTCGGCATAGGGATTGGCATCGGTTACAATGGTGGCGACGACCGCCTGGGTCGGCGCCAGCCAGAGCGGCAGCTTGCCGGCATAATGTTCGATGAGAATGCCGATGAACCGTTCAAATGTCCCCAGAATAGCGCGGTGCAGCATGACCGGACGATGCCGATTGCCATCTTCTCCGACATAGCTGGCGTCGAGCCGTTCCGGTAACACCGTGTCCGCCTGGATCGTGCCGACCTGCCAGGTCCGGCCAATCGCATCGGTCAGATGGAATTCCAGCTTGGGCGCGTAGAAGGCGCCTTCACCGGGCAGTTCTTCCCAGCCATAATCTTCGGTGGCGCGACCGGCTTTCGCCACCGCGTCCCGCAAGATCTGTTCGGACCGGTCCCACTCTTCGTCCGATCCAAAGCGCTCGTCCGGACGGAGCGCCAGCTTGATCTGATAGTCGCCGAAACCGAGGTCGCGATAGACCGCGTCGAGCAGGTCGCAAAAGGCGACAATCTCGTCGGTCAGCTGGTCCTCGCGGCAGAAGATATGCGCGTCGTCCTGCGTGAATTGCCGCACGCGGAGCAGGCCGTGCAAGGCGCCATGCGGCTCGTTGCGGTGGCAGCAGCCGAATTCCGCCATCCGGATCGGCAGATCGCGGTAGCTTTTGATGCCCTGCTTGAACACCAGCACATGGGCCGGACAGTTCATCGGCTTCAGGGCCATCATATCGGCAGTACCGGTAATCACCGGTCCTTCTCCTTCGGCATCGGGAACCTCATCCGGGACAGCGAACATATTTTCCGAATATTTGCCCCAGTGGCCGGATTTCTCCCACTGGTTGACGTCCATCAACTGCGGGGTCTTGATCTCGTCATAGCCGGCCTTGTCGAGCTGGCGGCGCATATAGCGTTCCAGCTCGCGCCAGATGAAATAGCCCTTGGGATGCCAGAAGCAGGAGCCTTGCGCCTCGTGCTGGAAGTGGAACAGATCCATTTCCTGACCGAGCTTGCGGTGATCGCGCTTGGCCGCTTCCTCAAGCCGCAGCAGATGCGCGCTCAGCTGTTTCTTGTTGAGCCAGCCGGTGCCGTAAATCCGCGACAATTGCGGATTGCGCTGGTCGCCGCGCCAATAGGCACCGGACACGCGCATCAGCTTGAACGCCTGCGGATCCAGCTTTCCGGTCGAGGCAAGATGCGGCCCGCGGCACATGTCCATCCAGTCCTCGCCCGACCAGTAGACCGTAATCTCGTCGCCTTCGGGCAGCTCCGCCGCCCATTCGGCCTTGAAGGTCTCGCCGTCCTTCTGCCAGCGGGCGATCAGATCGTCGCGCTCCCACACTTCCCGGCGCAGCGGCTTGTCGGCGGCGATGATCCGTTTCATTTCCGCTTCGATCGCAGGCAGATCCTCGTCGGTGAACGGATCGCCCGCAGGCGCGAAGTCATAATAGAAGCCGTCATCGGTCGACGGACCGAAGGTGATCTGCGTGCCCGGGAACAGATTCTGCACCGCTTCGGCCAGAATATGCGCATAGTCGTGGCGCGCCAGTTCCAGCGCGTCTTCCTCGTCGCGCGAGGTGACCAGAGCCAGTTCGGTATCTTGTTCCAGCGGCCGCATGATGTCGCGAAGCTCGCCATCAATCTTCGCGGCCAGCGCCGCTTTCGCCAGGCCCGGCCCGATGTCGGCGGCAATCTGTGCGGGGGTAGTGCCCATGGCCACTTCACGCGTGCTACCGTCGGGAAGGGTGATTTTGATCATCTCGGTCATGGGCTCAGGTCATCTCAAAGTTTGTCAAAGTTAGGGCCAATGAGGGCTTTGAAACCAGCCATCATCGGGTTGGATTGGACTTAGTCTGTTGCGGTTTCAAGTCAACCAAATCAGGGGGGCATGGTAGCCAGGAGGAAGGTTAGGGTGACATTATGTAATGGAGACTTGACATTCAGCCGCGAGTCGATCATTAAAGTCAAGGAAGCATGACATAATGTCCATGTAGCTTGATGGAGAATGACCATGAAATTGAAACGCTGTTCGGGGCGGGCGATGACGCCGAATGAAAATATCGCGATGTGGGCCGCGCTCGCCATCCTGTTTCTGGCGGCAATGTGAACGGGATGGACAAGCAACCGTCTGGCAGCCTCTGGCGCCGCGCTTGCGGATGGATCAAGCCGGATTGGATGTTCGCATTCCTATTGACCGCCAGCGTTGTGCTGCTGGTTTTGAGCGGATTGAAAACCGACGTCCGTCCGTTTGTGCCTCCTCCGCTATTTCCCAAACTGGCTTTGGTTATCGGGGCCATGATCACGCTCTCGGCTATCGCGACATTGGGAGCGAAACTCGATCGCAGGCATCTGGATGATTATATGTTCCAGATGGTCGCCAACGGCGCGGTGATCGGGATCGTCACAACCCTGTTCGTCAATATGCTGTGGGAAATCGGTGCCGATATTTTGCCGCCCATCACCAATGATGATTTGATCGCGGTGATGTTGGGTAGCTTGAGTCTCGGCTATTTTTTCTATCGTATCAGGGGATTGAACCAATGAGTAAATATCCATCCTATATGAAGCGCTACTTCATCCGCTTGATGATATTTATATCGCTCTATATGGCCATTCTCATCGGTGGACTGAGCTGGATGAACAGCATCAATCCCCCCGACGACCCCATACCATCCGTTTTAGCGCTGCTGACAGCACTGCCTATATTGGGCGTGTTCTGGACCATTTTCCGCCTGCTGGTGGAAATCGACGATGAATATCAACGCTTTCTGATGACCAAACAAATTGTCATCGGGACGGCGATGACATTGGCTATCACGACAGTCTGGCAATTTCTCAATGCTTATGATGTGTTGCTGCAGGGACCGCAGTGGATCGGTGTAATCTGGCTGGCGATGTTTGGCATCGCCGGCGGACTGGTTCGGTGGAAGGCATGAAGAACCGGCTCAAGGTGCTGCGCGCCGAACGCGACTGGTCGCAGGCGGATCTTGCAGGGCATCTCGGTGTGTCTCGTCAGAGTATCAACGCGATTGAAACCGGAAAATATGATCCTTCGCTGCCGTTGGCGTTCAAAATTTCCGATCTTTTTGATCTGACCATTGAACAAGTTTTTCTGCGCAGTTGAAAAGGCACAATAATTTTTGGTGCGCTGGGCCGAAAGTTGATTTAGGTTCGCTGCATGTCCGACGCAGCGAACATGTGGTTTATCGATGGCGAATCTGCCGCCAGACGGCCGGTGCGGATCGAAGTGATCGGCAAGACTTTTGTGCTCTATGAACAGCAACGCCGCAGCGAAACCTATTTTTTCGGCGATCTGATCTACCTCGGCAAGGAACGCAATTCCCAGGTCTTCGGGCTCGAGGACGGCATCAAGGGCCGGCCCAAATGGAAGCTCGGGATCAGAGGCGACATTCCCGCCGAACTGGCATCACTGTTGCCCAAGCCCAAGCAGCCGCTGCTGTCCAATATCGGCATGCTGATCATTGCCTTTCTCTGTTTGGCGATTGTCTATTTCGCCGCCGCCTGACGCGTATGAAATCGCCGGTGCACCTGCGCAGGCAGGTGTCCATCTCCTGAACGATAGTCCAACGACAGAGGTTTTTGCGCGAATGAACGCGCGTCGATGTGCCTTCTCATCTATCGTTTTTAAACTATAGGGCAGGAGATGGATCCCCGCCTTCGCGGGGACACGCAGACGGAAAAATTTATGGAAGACGATATCCTTTATCTTGATCGGCCCGGCGCCGCGACGCTGGCCTATTGCTACACGCCGCCCAAGCCGGGTGTAAAAGGCACGACCCTGGTATTCCTGCCCGGTTATATGTCGGACATGGAGGGCAGCAAGGCGCTTGCGCTTGGCGCCTGGGCCAAGCAGCAGGGCCGGGCGATGCTGCGGCTCGACTATGGTGGGTGCGGCGCCAGTGGCGGTGAATTTGAGAAGCAAAGCCTGATCGACTGGCGCGAGGACGTGCTGTTTCTGATCGACAAGGTGACGTCGGGGTCCATCACTCTAATCGGCTCGTCGATGGGCGGCTGGTTGATGCTGCTGGTAGCGCTGTCGCGGCCGATGCGGGTGAAAAATCTGGTCGGCATCGCTGCGGCGCCCGACTTCACCGACTGGGGCTTCACCCAGGAGCAGAAAATGACCATTTTGCGCGAAGGCAAATTGGAAGAGGAGAGCGAATATTCGGACGATCCCTATGTCACGACCAAGACGTTCTGGCAGTCCGGTGATGCCAGCCGCTTGCTCCACAAGGAGATAGCCTTTGATGGTGCCGTGCGGTTGCTGCACGGACAACAGGATGCCGATGTGCCTTGGGCCTATAGTCTCGAGACAGCCAAGAAAATCCGTTCAGATGATGTGCAGGTCCATCTGGTTAAAGACGGCGATCATCGCCTGTCTCGCGATCAGGATATTGCCTTGCTGATTGACGTGGTTTCGCGACTGGGGTGACCGCTGGCCTCATCAACACAAGTCTTGAACGGATATTTCATCCATGATTTCGTCGCTCCTCCTGCCGCTATTGATCCAGTCAGCGACTCCTTTCGGGTCACCGATCGACCCGGTGCTGCGGCCATCTGTCACCAAACCCGAGGCGCCCAGCAAGTCCCAGTCCCCCAAACAGAAAACGCCGGGTGATATCCGGTTTGATCAATGTGTGGACCAGGCGGCGGACGATCCGGGCAAAGGCTTGCTCGCGGCCAACAAATGGCAAATTGAGGGCGGTCAGTATTTGGCGCGCAATTGTCTGGGCTTCGCATATGCAGAACTGGAGAACTGGGCAAAGGCGATCCCGGAATTTGTCCAGTCGGCGGAGGGAGCGGAGGCGGCAGGCGATGACCGCGCCGCCATTTTCTGGTCGCAGGCCGGCAATGCGGCGCTAGCCGGCGGTGATCATGCGCTCGCCCTGCAATATCTTGGCGCTGCGCTGGAGCAAGACACGCTGGATGGTTTGCTGAAAGGCGAAGTGCATCTTGATATGGCGCGCGTATATGTTGCTCTGGATCAATATGACGAGGCCAGGAAACAATTCGCCCTGGTGCACGAAATTGTCCCAGAGGATCCGCTGGGCTGGCTGTTGTCGGCTACATTAGCGCGGCGGATGGGCGATCTCGCATTGGCCAAATCGGATATCGCGAAGGCCGCCAAACTGGTCGCCACCGATCCGGCGATCGCGCTGGAAGCCGGGAATATCGCCTATGAAGCGGGCGATGTTGTCAACGCCAAGAGCAATTGGGAGCAGGCCGTCAAATTTGGACCCGAGAGTCCGTCCGCCAAGGCCGCGACGCGATATCTCGCCCAGATGGTGACCAGCGTCGAGGAATAAGTCTTGCTCAACGCCGGCCCTCGCCTCGCACAGAGCTTCAGTCGAGATAAAAGTTCACCGTCGTCACCACGCGCACCTTCTTATACGGCGTATCCGTCACGCCATAGCCGCCGGCATCGCCGTCGCGGCTGTCGATGCTGAAATAGCCCTGGGTGGCGGATTTGATGCCGCCGACATCGGTGCCGCTGTCTTCGGCAAATTGTTCGGCCGACTTGCGGGCATCCTTGGTCGCCTCGGCGACCATTTCGGGTTTGATTTCGTCCAGCTTGGTAAAGGTGTAGCTCATCCCGGAGCCATCCTCGAGGACAACGCCGCGGCGGACCAGATCGAACTGCCGGGCGACGGCGGCCTGGGCCTTGTCGATATCATCGGTGCGCAGGCTGAGCCGCTGGCGGATAGTATATTGGGGGATGCCGTTGTTGCTATATTGATTCACATTGGCACCGGTCGGTTTGAGCGCGTCTGCCTGGAAGCCGAGCTCCTTGAAGAAGTTGGTAATGGCATCGGTATCACTGTCGATATCGGTCTGCGCGCTTTGCAGGTCGGTGGATTGGGCGCTGTAGGCAATGGTCCAGGTGGCCAGGTCGGCGGTCACATCGCGCTCGGCCAGGCCGCGCACGGTGACGCTGCGATCGGCCATTTTGGCGCGGAGCAGACCATCGCCGAGCAGATAGCCACCCGCAATCAGCCCGATCGTCAACAGGCCAGCACTTGCCAGCCAGACCTTGTTCTTGCTCTCGATAAATTTCTCGCTCATTACATCTTTCCCTCAGTTCCAAAGCCGCTTAGGCTGTTTCCCATGACCCGGTCCGGCTTTGCGATATCTGCGATGAACCGTTTCTGAATAGCGACGAATGGAGATTCTCTGTGACTATAAAATATCTGCACACCATGCTGAGGGTCAGCGATCCCGACGCAACGGTTGCGTTTTTCGGGCATCTCGGGCTGGAGGAGGTCCGGCGGTACGACAGCGAGCAAGGGCGTTTCACGCTGATCTTTCTGGCCGGGCCGGGCCAGAAGGATGTCGCCGAAGTCGAGTTGACCTATAACTGGCCGCCCGAAGATGGCAGCGCTGCCGAGCAATATGACGGCGGCCGCAATTTCGGGCATCTGGCATATGCGGTCGATGACATTTACGCTTTATGCCAAAAGCTGATGGATGCCGGTATCACGATCAACCGGCCGCCGCGCGACGGCCATATGGCGTTTGTGCGTTCGCCGGATAATATTTCTGTCGAGCTGCTGCAAAAGGGCGAAAATCTTCCGGTTCAGGAACCTTGGGCGAGCATGGCAAATATCGGCGAGTGGTAGGCGTCTGACGATCGCTATACGGAAGCCGTCCCGGTCGGCTTTGCCGATTTACTTTCCGCAATATCGAACCATATAATCTGGTTGCGACCATGATTCTTGGCGTCATACAGGCGCCGGTCAGCGGTCGTCATCACGCTGCGTAAAGAAACGCGTCTGCCGATCGCAGCCACACCAATCGAGAATGTTACCGGTTCCTGGATTTCCGGAACACCGTCATGTACCGCTTTTATCAGCGCTTCACAAATCTCGCTCAGGGCATTGGCCGGATAGTTCCTGAGCTTTTCCCGGCTGTCCATCCGCATCAGCAACGTGAATTCCTCGCCGCCGATGCGGGCGGCAAAATGGGGTGTCGCATTGAGCGTGCGACCGACCACCCGCAGCACGGTATCTCCGATCTCGTGGCCATAGCGATCATTCACCCGCTTGAAGAAATCAATGTCGATAATCGCCAGATGGCTGTAGCAATGCTCGTGCTGGTTGCGGTCAAATTCGCGCTCGAAGGCACGGCGATTGTTCATCATCGTCAATCCGTCGGTATCGGCGAGCAAGGTCAGTTCGGCCTGCTGGCGCAATGTATGTTCGTGCCGCTGGCGCAGGCGCAAGATGCGATTGGCGACACCCAGCGCGAGGATGATGGTTTCCAGCACCAGCGTGAAATAGAGGGCATAGTCCAGGATCGGCCAGCCGATATACAGGTCCATGCCGCGCGCCACCCGGTCGAGACTGAACAGGATGATCGGGGTCCAGCCCGCGATCTGGAACCAGATGGCCCGGCTGCCGCGGCGCACCGCATGGCCCATCGCATAGAGCACGACAAAAAAGACCGGCAGGAACGAGGCATGATAATAGTTGCGCGCATCCATGCTGTAGCCGCCGTCGATCTTGAGGACGAGCGCCGTGACCAGAACCGGCAACAGCGCCGTCCCCGTGATCAGGATCTGCAGCCAGGAGGCGATCTTGCCCGGCTCGACAAAGCGCAGTAGGAAAAAGCCGCCGGCACCCACCCCGATCGCCAGCGCCCAGTAGTTGATCAGCATCTTGGTGATCAGGGTCGTTTCGGGGAAAAACAGGAAGATCAGCCCGGAAGAGCTGAACGTATAGCAGACGGTCGCACCGATCATCACGCTGTGCCAGAGCATGAAATTGTAGCGCATCGCGCCATAGAAGAAGGCGTTGTAGATCAGCGGCATGATCGCCATGCCGCACAGCGCGGCAAACATGATCGACAGCGGCAGCGTCAGATCATCCCATTTCTGTTTCGATGCGAGCTGGACCAGCGAGATCGAGCTGACCACCTTGGGATGGTCAATGGCCAGATAGACCGTCCGGATCTGCTGGCGCAGCTCGGGCCTGTCGGTGCCGGGGACGGGCAGGCCATAGGAGCCTTTCGACCGCCAGTGTTTCGCCACTTGCCGCGCCGAGAAGGCGGAGGACAGAAGCGTGCCGTCGTCGAGCTCGGCATGGACCTGCATGCTGGTCAGGCCGTTATTGTCGCCCTGTACCTCGACCGTGCCGTCGGGCAGCGTATCGGCGAGAAACGGGAAGCGGACCCACACCCGCGGACCTTCGACGGCATATTTGTTGGACGAGCAATTAAAGGCCTTGCCCGATTTCAGCAGGCTGGCGACGGTGACATTCATTGCGCTGCTCTGCGTGCACAGGCGATCCGACATCGGCACCTCGGCCAGCGCCGGGGTACCAAGGCAAAGAAATGCCAGAAACGCGACCAACAAGCGCAAAAGAAGACCCCTTTTCAAAATCACTGCTGCAGAAAGGTAGCGGATAAGGTGAAACCCCTATTTTACCGTTAAGCATCGACAATATTTGATTTTCAGGGTAATTTATCCTCATGTTAGAGATCATCCGCATCCCCGTCTTGTCCGATAATTATGTCTGGCTGGTCCACGAGCCGGACTCAAAGGAGACCATGGTGGTCGATCCGGCGGTGGCCGAGCCGGTGCTGGCCGAAGCGGCAAAGCGTGGCTGGACCATCACCCAGATCTGGAACACCCACTGGCACCCCGACCATACCGGCGGCAATGCCGCGATCAAGGAAGCAACCGGCTGCCACATCACCGGCCCGGAAGCGGAGCGGGAACGGATCCCGACGCTCGACACCATGGTCAAGGAAGGCGACACCGTGACACTCGGCGAAGTGACCGCCGAGGTCATCGATGTGCCGGCCCATACCGCGGGCCATATCGCCTTTCATATCCC
>PFJE01000179.1 GCA_002783865.1 Sphingomonadales bacterium CG_4_10_14_3_um_filter_58_15 | reverse complement strand
GTTGGCGATATCGAGTCCGCGCTCGTCGCCGTCATCATCCTGTTCCTCGTCCCGGCGCTGGCCGAGGAGCTGATCTTCCGCGGCCTCCTACTTTTCTGGTTCGCAACCTTCTCGCAACGCCTGGGCAACTGGCTTTCGATCGTCCTGTTCGTGCTCTGGCATCCGTTTCAGGCGCTGGCCTTTAGCCCGCCCTGGGCGGCGATTTTCCTGCAACCGTCATTTCTGTTTGCTACGTTCATCCTCGGCATAGTATTAACCCACATCAGGATCGTTTCGCAGTCGCTGTGGCCTGTGATACTGATCCACTGGCTTCTGGTCGTGGTCTGGAAGCTTTTGCTTGGCGGGCCATTTTACTGAGAAGGGCGAAATATGGCGGATTTCTTTGATGCACTGACCGATGACCATGTCGCGTTCATCGCAAAGCAGCCGATGTTCTTTGTCGCAACGGCGGCATCGGATGGCCGGATCAATCTCTCGCCCAAGGGCTATGATGCATTTCGTGTGCTGGACGCCAATCGCGTCGCCTATCTCGATCTTGGCGGCTCCGGCAACGAAACCCACGCCCATCTGGTCGCCGATGGCCGGATTACCATCATGTTCAACAATTTTGCCAACCCGGCGCTGATCATGCGGCTCTACGGCACCGGAACGCCGGTGCTGCCACAGGATAGCAGCTGGAACGAACTGGCCGCCCATTTCGAGATTCTGCCCGGTACCCGGCAGATCTTCGATATCAAGGTAGAGAGCGTGCAAAGCAGCTGCGGCTGGGGTGTGCCGCAGATGGAATTGAAAGCCGAACGCGAGACCCTGGTCAAATATCACCGCCAGGCCGATCCTGAAGCCTGGATGGAAAAAACCGCTGGCCGGGTAAAAAGCATCGACGGCCTGCCGACCCGCGCGACGGATCGCTATTTTGGTGGGTAGTCAGTCATGAGTCTGGTGGAGCTGTCCCGGCACATGCACGGTGTCGAAGCGGAGATCATCCGTGGCCGGCTGGAAGCCGCCGGGATCGGTGCGGTCTGTTTCGACAGCAATGTGAATATCGTCGAAGGCGCCGGTATCGCGCTGCCTGCCCGGGTGATGGTGCTGGCGGAGGATCTGGCAGAGGCAAAAGCGATATTGGCGGAGGATGTCTCGCTGTGACCGGTGCCGGCAAAATCTCGCTCGCGCTGGGCGGCGGTGCCGGCCTTGGCTGGAACCATATCGGCGTTCTCCGGGCAATTGACGATAGCCCGCTGGAAATCGCCGCGATCGCGGGCACCTCGATCGGCGCGATTGCTGGAGCCAGCTATGCCGCGGGCAAGCTCGACTATCTCGAGGACATGGCCCGCAACGTCAATTTCCGCAACATGCTGCGCTTCATGGACCCGCATTTCAAGCGCGGTGCGGTGATGGGTGCGCGCAATATCGAGAAAGAGCTGGAAAGCGAGTTTGGACAGACCTGTTTCGAGGACCTGCCATTCCCGATTGCCGTCGTGGCGGCTGACCTGCACACCGGCGACACAATCGTGATGAAATCTGGCAAGCTCGTACCCGCAATCCGGGCGTCCATGTCGCTGCCCGGCTTATTCAAGCCCGTCCGGCATGAAGGGCGTCTGCTCGTCGACGGCGGCGCGGCGCTGCCGGTGCCGGTATCACCGGTGCGGGAATTGGCGCCCGAGGCGTTGTGTCTGTCGGTCAACCTGCAGGATGATTTTCTCAATCGATCCATCGCTGCCGGAATCACCCCAAATAGCAGCAAAGAGCCGAATAGCCTGGCGGTCGTCAAGGCATCCATCGGTCTGTCGCTGCGCAATCTCGGTCGCTATTCGCTGGCGCTAGATCCGCCCGATTTCGCGATGTCGCCGCCGGTCGGCCATATCGATATCCAGAATTTCACCCGCGCCGAGGAACTGATCGATATCGGGCGCCGGGAAACCGAAAAAGTGATCCCGCAAATATTGGCCCGGCTGGCGGAGCGCGCTGCCTAATTATTGTGCATCTTTGCTGCAATGCACAAAATTTACTCTTCCTTAAGAGTCTGAATTTCATCAAAATCCTTTGAATCCAAAGCCTTCCGATTCTGGCATGAGCTTTGCGAAGAGTCCCCTGGCAACAACAATAGGGGGCGTAATGAAATTTATCATAGCCATAATCAAACCGTTCAAGCTTGACGATGTTCGTGAAGCGCTGACCGGTGTCGGCGTGACCGGCATGACCGTAACCGAAGTCAAAGGCTTCGGTCGGCAAAAGGGCCAGACGGAAGTCTATCGCGGTGCGGAATATACCACCAACATGGTACCGAAACTGAAGATCGAGGTGGCGTGCAGCAGCGATGTCGCGGCGCAGGCGGTCGAGGCGATCCAGACTGCAGCGGGCACGGAATCGATCGGTGATGGCAAGATATTCACCCTCGGTCTCGAAGACGCCGTCCGCATCCGCACCGGTGAAACCGGCGACACAGCAATATAATCGGGGAAGCAGATACTCATGAGAAAAATTATGACAAAAGTGACGGGGATGGCGGCACTGGCCAGCATTTCCGTTCCAGCCTTTGCGCAAGAGGCCGTCGAGGCGGCTCCGGCCGTCGCCAATCCCGGGAATAATGCCTGGATGATGACGGCAACCATTTTGGTCTTGCTGATGATCCTGCCGGGCCTCGCGCTGTTTTACGGCGGTCTGACACGGACCAAGAACATGCTGTCGACAATGACGCAAATCGGTGCCGCAGCCTGTCTCGCGATGCTGATCTGGGTCATGTACGGTTACGGTCTGGCTTTCGGCCCAGAAGGCAATGCCTTCATCAGCTGGGGCAAATTCTTCCTAGCTGGCGTCGATAGCAGCAGCACTGCAGCGACTTTCTCTGACGAAGTCATCTCGGAATATGTGTTTATTTCGTTCCAGATGACTTTCGCAGCCATCACCCTGGCTCTCGTGCTCGGGTCGGTTGTCGAGCGGATGAAATTCTCCGCGGTCATGGTGTTCGGCGCGATCTGGCTGACCATCGTTTACTTCCCGATCGCTCATATGGTTTGGGCCGGCGGCGGACTGCTCTTTGAAATGGGTGCTCTCGACTTTGCTGGTGGTACCGTGGTGCATATCAATGCCGGTGTATCGGCTCTGGTTGCAGCGCTTATCCTCGGCAAACGTACCGGCTATCCAAAAGAACCAATGCCTCCACACAGCCTGACGCTGACCATGATCGGTACCGGGATGCTCTGGGTTGGTTGGTTCGGCTTCAACGCTGGTTCGGAACTGGAAGCAGACGGCACGGCTGGCCTCGCGATGATCAACACCTTTGTTGCCACCGCTTCGGCTGCTCTGTTCTGGATGCTGGCTGAAAAACTCAGCGGACGCAAAGGTTCGGCACTGGGCTTCTGCTCAGGCGTGATTGCCGGTCTGGTTGCAGTAACACCTGCAGCCGGTAACAGCGGACCGTTCGGAGCGATTGTGCTCGGCGCGGTTGCATCCTTGGTCTGCTACTATGCGGTCTCCTTCCTGAAACCAAAGCTTGGCTATGATGACTCGCTGGACGCTTTCGGCATCCACGGCATCGGCGGCATGGTCGGTGCGATCGGTACCGGCATTGTCTATCAGCCAATGTTTGGCGGACCCGGCGACGGTTCCACGGCGATGGGCGCTCAGGTTATCACCCAGATCATCGGTGTGCTGGTTACCATCGGTTGGGCTGGCATCGGTACCGCGATCGCGATGTTTATCGCCAAGCTGGTCACCGGGCTGCGGGTCTCCGAAGAAGTCGAGCAAGAAGGTCTTGACCTCGGCGAACACGGAGAGCGCGCCTATAACTACTAATTTCCGAGTTTGGCGCCGGCCTTCTCCTCCCAAATTCCGGTCGGCGCCTCACCTTGTTCCTCCTGCGAACAAACAACTTTACGGCCGGTGATGTGAAAACATCCCGGCCTTTTTTTTGACTGGGACGATTCAACATAGGGCGATAAATTGTACGCATGAACGGTTTCGATTATTTTGTGATCATCGCCTATCTCGGCGCCATGCTGGTCTTCGGCCTGTTTCTCAGCAAGCAGAGCGATGAAGGCGATTATTTTCTCGGCAACAAGTCGATCGGCTGGTTCCCCCTGGCGCTATCGACGATGGCGACCTAGCTGTCGGCGATCAGCTTCATTTCCGCGCCCGCCTTTGTCGGCCTGAGAGAAGGCGGCGGCCTGAAATGGCTGACCTTTGAATTTGCCGTTCCGCTGGCAATGTTGCTGGTGATGTTCGTGATCATGCCGCCGCTCTATCGCTCCGGTGTCATCAGTATCTTTGATTTTCTCGAGCAACGGATCGGCCGCTCGACGCGCTTCCTTATCAGCCTGTCTTTCCAGATCGTGCGTGCTTTCGGCACCGGCATCATGGTCTATGCGACCGGCCTGATTATCGAGGCGGTGCTGGGTGTGCCGTTCCTCCAGTCGATCCTGGCGATCAGCCTCATCACCATCCTTTACTCCTTCCTCGGTGGGATTAGGGCCGTGGTCTATGCCGACGCGATCCAGATGGTTCTGATCGTCCTCGGCTTGCTGGTCTGCCTCATCTCCGCGATTTTTCTCATCGGCGGATTGGAAACATTCTGGTCGAGCGTCG
>PFJE01000136.1 GCA_002783865.1 Sphingomonadales bacterium CG_4_10_14_3_um_filter_58_15 | reverse complement strand
GTCTTTGCCTTTCATCTGACCGTGCCGGATGGCGTCTCGCAAATTACCGCCAAATTCCAGTTCGTTTCCGCCACCGTCGAGAATCAGGGCCGGATTGTCATGGCTCCGTCGATGCTCAATCTGCGCTGGCATCAGGTCTCGCTCTACCCGGCCGGCTATTATGTCCGGCAGATTCCGGTTGTAGCGACGGCGATCTATCCCGATGGCTGGCAGGCGGCGAGCGCTCTGCGTCCGAAATCGCAGACCGGCAGCACGATTGTCTATCAGAAAACCGACTATGACACGCTGGTCGACAGCCCGGTGTTTGCCGGACAATATTTTCAAACCTATCCGCTGACCAACCGGGTCCATCTCAATATCGTTGCCGATGACGCAAAATTCCTCCGGCCCACGAAAGACCAGATTGCGCCGCATATCGCGCTGGTCAGGGAGGCCGAGGCGCTATTCGGCAGCCACCCCTACGACCGCTATGATTTCCTGCTCGCGCTGACCGACGACATGGGCGGCATTGGCCTGGAGCATCACCGCTCGTCGGAAAATGGCGTGAACCGCGAATATTTTACCGACTGGGATAGCGGACCGGGCCGCCGCAATTTGCTGCCGCACGAGATCACCCATGCGTGGAACGGCAAATATCGCCGTCCGCAGGGCATGTGGACACCCGATTTCCGGCAACCGATGCGCGACAATCTGCTCTGGGTCTATGAAGGACAGACGCAATTCTGGGGCTATGTGCTGGGCGCCCGATCCGGTCTCTATTCGAAACAGGATACGCTGGATGCCTTCGCCGCAATCGCGGCGGATATGGACCAGCGGGTTGGACGGACCTGGCGCCCGCTGATCGACACCACCCATGATCCGATCATCGCCGCGCGGCAGCCCAAGCCCTGGTCCAGCTGGCAACGGTCGGAAGACTATTACAACGAAGGCCTGCTGATCTGGCTCGAGGCGGACCAGATCATCCGCCGCGAATCGGGTGGCAGGAAATCCCTCGGCGATTTTGCCCGCTCCTTCTTCGGCGGCAAGAATGGCGACTGGGGTGTCCGCACCTACGAGGAAACGGATGTTATCGACGCGCTCAATGCCGTCCAGCCCTATGACTGGAGCGCTTTTATCAACGAACGCGTGCATCAGACCAGCAGCGAAGCTCCGAAAAATGGCCTCACCCTTGGCGGCTATCGGCTGACCTTTGTCGATACGCCGAGCGCCTATATCCAGGCCAACGACAAGCGCCGCAAACAGATGGATCTGAGCTACAGCATCGGTCTGGTCATGGGCAGCAAGGGCATGATCAAATCGGTCGTCTGGGACAGCCCCGCTTTCCGCGCGGGATTGAAAGCCGGACTCACGATCTCTGCGGTCAACGGCAAGGCCTATAGCGACGACGCGCTGAAACAGGCGATCGAGGAAAATGGCGGCCAAGATGGCTCGATCGAGATCTTTGCAAAAAATGGTGAGGCCTATCACAATTTTATGATCGACCATTCGGGCGGCCTGCGCTATCCGGCGCTGGAAAAAATCACCGGAGAGGGTGTTGCACAAGAAGCCGGCATAGACCGGCTGCTTCAGTCAAAAACCAGATAAGGATCACCTTTTTCCATGGATATTACCAAAATTCCGATTGGCGATAACCCGCCAGAGAGCCTGAACGTCATCATTGAAGTCCCCGTTGGCGGCGAACCGGTCAAATATGAATTCGACAAGTCATCCGGCGCGCTGTTTGTCGACCGGATCCTGCACACCCCGATGCGCTATCCGGCCAATTACGGCTTCATTCCGCACACCTTGTCGCCCGATGGTGACCCGCTCGATGCGCTGGTCGTCGCCCGTTCGCCGTTCATGCCGGGCTGCGTCGTGCGCTGCCGGCCGATCGCGGTGCTCAATCTCGAAGACGAACATGGCGGCGACGAAAAGCTGCTCTGCGTGCCGATCGACGCGACCTTCCCTTATTATCGCAAGATCGACGAGGGCACCCATCTGCCGGAAATCGTCATGCAGCAGATCGAGCATTTCTTCACCCACTACAAGGATCTCGAACCCGAAAAATGGGTGCGGGTTGGCAAGTGGGGCGACGCGGAAGAAGCGCGCCGGGTTGTGCTCGAGGCAATCGAACTGGCGAAGAAAAACAAATCCTGAGGTAAATTCGGTTGGTGCTGAGCTTGTCGAAGCACGCTTATGGGGGCGGACCGGCCCTTTGTCAGGCTCAGGACCAACGGAACAATATCATGAAAATATCTATAGCCACTGCCGCGCTTGCCATGACCGTTACCCTTTCCGCCTGCGCCACCCCGGAAACGCGGGTGCGCAACGGCCTGATCAGCGCCGGATTGTCCGCACCGATATCGGCCTGCATGGCGGACCGGATGGTCGATCGCCTGTCGCTGGGACAGCTCAACAAGCTGAATGGGCTGAGCAAGCTCAAAAAACGCAAGGCCGGAGACGTGACAATCAACGAATTTGTCAAACAGACCCGCGCACTGCAGGATCCGGAAATTATCGGCGTGGTGAGCTCGTCCGGTGTTATCTGCGCGGTGAAATAGCGCTGCTAACTGCGCGGTTTTGCCAGAGCTGGTTTCACCTGCAACCGGTCCCGGTCCGGCGGCCTCGCCAACGCACAATTATCATGAATCAGGGTGGAAATGGCCCAGCATCTGTGCTTAAGCGGCACGCAAGACTCGCACCTGCGACACGAATATTTTCAAGCTCGATGAAAGGCTTCCTATCTTTCCATGAATATCCATGAATATCAGGGCAAAGAATTGCTCGCCAAACACGGCATCGCCGTTCCTGCCGGCTATGCCGCGCTCACCGTTGCAGAAGCGGTCGCCGCAGCCGAAAAGCTTCCCGGACCGCTTTATGTGGTCAAGGCGCAGATCCACGCGGGTGGCCGCGGCAAGGGCAAGTACAAGGAACTGGGCCCCGATGCCAAGGGCGGTGTTCGCCTCGCCAACTCGATCGACGAAGTCCGCACCAATGCCGAAGAAATGCTCGGCAATACCTTGGTCACGATCCAGACCGGTGACGATGGCAAGCAGGTCAACCGGCTCTATGTCACCGACGGCGTCGACATCGAGAAGGAATTCTACCTGTCGATGCTGGTCGACCGGGCCAGTGGCCGCGTCGCGATGGTCGTCTCGACCGAAGGCGGCATGGATATCGAGGATGTGGCGCACAACACACCGGAAAAGATCAAGACGATCACGATTGATCCCGCACAAGGCTTCATGCCGCATCATGGCCGGACCATTGCCTTTGCGCTCGGCCTCGAAGGCGACCTCAACAAGCAGGCGCAGAAGCTGGGCAAGAAATTGTACGACGCCTTCATGGCGATGGATTGCGAGATGGTCGAGATCAACCCGCTGGTGGTCACCGAGGATCAGCAATTGATCGTACTCGACACCAAGATGAGCTTTGACGGCAACGCGTTGATGCGTCATCCCGATATCGCGGCGCTGCGCGACGAAACCGAGGAAGATCCGGCGGAAGTCGAGGCCAGCAAATCCGATCTCGCCTATATCAAGCTCGACGGTAATATCGGCTGCATGGTCAATGGCGCCGGCCTGGCGATGGCGACGATGGATATCATCAAGCTGAATGGCGCCTTCCCGGCCAACTTCCTCGATGTGGGCGGCGGCGCGACCAAGGAAAAGGTCACCGCGGCGTTCAAGATCATTCTTGCCGATCCGGCGGTCGAAGGCATTCTCGTCAATATCTTCGGCGGCATCATGAAATGCGACATCATCGCCGAGGGCATTGTCGCCGCGGCCAAGGAAGTCGATCTTTCGGTACCGCTGGTGGTTCGTCTCGAGGGCACCAATGTCGAAAAGGGCAAGGAAATCCTTGCGGGTAGCGGCCTGCCGATCGTGTCGGCCGATGATCTTGGTGATGCCGCGAGAAAAATCGTTGCTCAGGTAAAAGCGGCGGCTTGAACGAACGGGAAATCCAATACCGTTCGTGCTGAGCCTGTCGAAGGATGATGCAGAGCGCTAGATCGTACTTCGACAAGCTCAGCACGAACGGAGATGAGCCCGAGACCGCACTGGAAGAAATGCTGCACCGCAGCGCAAACTTGACGTTTACGTGAACGTAAGCTAGAAGACTTGAGAATTAGAAAAAGGAAACAGCAATGAAAATCCTGGTGCCCGTCAAACGGGTGATAGATTATAACGTGAAACCGCGGGTCAAGTCCGACGGCAGCGGCGTCGATCTCGCCAATGTCAAAATGTCGATGAACCCGTTCGACGAAATTTCCGTCGAGGAAGCCATCCGCCTGAAAGAGGCCGGCAAGGCAGAAGAAATCATCGCCGTGTCGGTTGGCCCGCAAAAGGCCCAGGAAACGCTGCGTACCGCGCTGGCCATGGGCGCTGACCGGGCGATTCTGGTTGTCACAGACGAGGAAGTCGAGCCGCTGGCCGTTGCCAAGATCCTCGCCAAGATCGTCGAGGAAGAACAGCCCAAGCTGGTGATCACCGGCAAACAGGCGATTGACGACGATTCGAACCAGACCGGCCAAATGCTCGCAGCCTTGCTCGGCTGGGGCCAGGGCACGTTCGCCAACACCGTCGAACTCGATAGCGACAGCATCACCGTCAAGCGCGAAATCGATGGCGGCCTGCAGACGGTCAAGCTGAACCTGCCCGCCGTGGTCACCACCGACCTGCGCCTCAACGAACC
>PFJE01000146.1:948-19600 GCA_002783865.1 Sphingomonadales bacterium CG_4_10_14_3_um_filter_58_15 | reverse complement strand
GCCGGCAGCCCGGTTTCGGCCAGACAATTGGCGCGCAGCGTTTCGATATCGGGGCCAAAGTTGAACGGTCCGTCGGTCTCTACGATATTCTCTGCCATTTCCTTGCGCAGGCTTTCGGTTGCCGGACCATCGACACTGCCGTCTGCGGCAATCACCACGCCATAGTCGCGCGCACCATTCACCGTCACCAGCCCCTGGCGGATTTCCAGCGCGACCAGTTCGGGATCGCGCTCCAGCGGGTTACCCCAGCCGCCGCCACCCCAGGTGATGAAGTGGAGCAGATCGCCCTCGCGCACCTCGATGCCATCCTGCTTGTTGCCGACCACCTCTTTCGAGCCATCGGCACGTTCCAGAATCTTGGTCGCCCGGTCGCCCGGCTGGCCGCCATTGACGCCCCAGGGATAGGTGAACCAGCGGTCGTCGTGGATCGCCACCGTGCCGGGTTCGAGGAAGCAATAGGTCATGTGGATGCCGTTGCCGCCGCGGAACAGGCCAGCCCCGCCGCTGTCAGGTTTCGCCTCGTAGCGTTCGATGCGCAGCGGGAAATATTTCTCGAGAAACTCGTTCGGCACATTGGTGAAACCGGGCCACAAGGAATGGCCGTCGGGGCCGTCGCCAAAGGGCCGGCCGGGAATCCCGCCAAAGCCGATCTGGAACAGCTGGAACCATTCGCCGCTCTTGTCGAACCCGGAATACATCAGATGCGGGCTCGAGGAGAAGCCGGCGCCGTTGAGGAATTCCGGCTGGCGCTGGCCGAGCAGGCCACCCAGGATGTCGAAAATTCGTCCGAGCGCATGGGTTCGTCCGGCGAGCGCAGCGGGATATTTCGGCTTGAGCAGCGAGCCTTCCGGAATCCGCACATCGACCAGATCGTAGAAACCGTCGTTGAACAGGATCTGCGGATCGAACACCATGATCATGTAGATGCCGAAGAACATCTTGAACATATTCTCGTTGAGGAAGAAGTTGATCGAGCTTGGCGCCTGCGGGTCGGTGCCCTCGAAATCGAGAATCACCTTGCCGCCCTCGCGCCACATCTTGCAGCTGATCTTGTAGGGACCAAAGCCGACGCCATCATCGCAGATATAGTCGGTGAAGCTGACCGGTTCCTCGCCGATGCTGGTTTCGATCAGATGTTTCATCGCGCGGTGGTTGCGCGCCAGCAGCAGATCGGTGGCGCTGGCAAATTCATCCTCGCCGAAACGGCCGCACATTTCGTCAACCCGGCGCGCCGCCACCCGGCAGGAGGCGATCAGCGCGTTGAGGTCGGCGGCGCACCAGTCCGGCTTGCGGCTCTGGTGCAGCACGACCTTGACCATCTCCTCGTTATACACGCCCTTCTGGTAGATTTTTACCGGCGGAATCCGCACGCCTTCTTCAAACACGCTCTTGCTGTCGATCGGGATCGAGCCTGCGACCTTGCCGCCGATGTCGGATTGATGGCCGAACATCGCGGTCCAGGCGACCAGCCTGCCGCCGCGATAGACCGGCAGCAATACCAGCCAGTCGTTATTGTGGCTGACCGCGCCTTCGCAGCTGTAGGGATCGCTGAGGAAGATCATGTCGCCTTCCTCGATCGTGCCGGGATAGGCGCGTAAAAAACCATCGATGAAGCTGCCGAACTGGCCGACGACCATCTTGCCCTGGCGGTCGGCGATCAGCGGAAAGGCATCGCCTTGCTCGCGGATGCCCGGCGACATGGCGGTGCGAACCAAAGTGGCATCCATCTCGATCCGGGCGTTGCGCAGGGCATTTTCGATGATGTCGAGCGTCACCGGATCGACATCGACCTTGTTGAAGGGCGCGCTGTTGGTTTCGATAATCTGTGCGGGCATGTTACGCTCCTTCCAACAGGTTGATGATTAGATTGCCGTGCGCGTCGACCAGCGCCTCGCAGCCGCTGTGCACCAATGTCGTGCTGTCCATTTCGGTGATGATCGCCGGCCCCTTGATGCGGTTTCCGGCCTTGAGCAGCGCCCGGTCGTAGATCACCGCATCCTGCATTCTGCCGTCCATGTAGAGCTGGTGATCGCGGGTCTTGGCGGCCGACGGATCGGCATCGCCCTTTTCGATCACCGGCGGCGCGACGTCGGCCGACTTGCCCAGCGCCACGGCGCGGACATTGACGATCTCGTGCGGTGTTTCGTCGAGATTGAAGGTGAACAATCGCTCGTGCTCGGTATCAAAGCGCGTGATCAGGCTCTCGATCGACAGGCCTTCGGGTTCCACCGACAGCGGGATTTCGAAGGCCTGCCCGGCATAGCGGATATCGATCTCGTAGAGCAGCTCGATATCCCCCGGGGCAACCCCTTCGGTTTCGAGCTCCTGCTTCACCTGCGCGCCGAGACTGTCGAGATAGACGGTGAGTTCGTCGTCGGTGGTGTTCTGCACCATCTCGTTGAAGCTGCGCTGGGTCTCGACCCGTTGCCGCGTCGTCGCATCGCCATAGGCGCAGAGCACGCCAGGCGAGGGCGGGATGATCACCGGCCAGCTGTTCATCAGCTTGCCCATCGCATTGGCGTGCAGCGGGCCGGCGCCGCCAAAGCCCATCAGGGCAAATTCGCGCGGGTCATAGCCCTGCTGGACCGAGACCAGCCGCAGCGCACCGAACATATTCTCGTTGACGATATCGATGATCCCGGCGGCCGCATCCATCAGCTCTATGTCGAGCGCGTCGGCGATCGTCTGCACCGCTTTCTGAGCACCCTCACGATCGAGCGTGAAGCTGCCGCCGAGCAGGGATTCGGGCAGATAGCCGAGCACGACATTGGCGTCGGTCACGGTCGGCAGTTCGCCGCCCTTGCCATAGGCGACCGGCCCGGGCACGGCACCGGCGCTTTCCGGTCCGACGCGCAAAGCCTTGGTCAGTTCGGGAACAAAGGCAATCGAGCCACCACCCGCGCCAACCGTCTTGACGTCGATCGACGACGCCCGGACATTGAGATCGCCGACCGAGGTTTCCCGCTGCAGCCGCGCCGAACCATTTTCGATCAGCGCCACGTCGGTCGAGGTCCCGCCCATGTCGAGGGTCAGTACGTTTTTCACATTGGCACTTTTCGCCACCCAGACCGCACCGGCGACGCCGCCGGCCGGTCCGGACATCAGCAGATTGACCGGCGCTTCGGCGCTCTTCTCGGCCGACATCAGGCCGCCATCGGAGCGCAGCAGGTTGAGCTTCGCCTTGCTGCCCCAGGCTTCCAGCTCCTTTTCCAGATTGCCGACATAGCGCGCTACCGCCGGCCGCACGGCGCTGTTGGCGACCGTGGTCAGTGCGCGCTCATATTCCTGCATCTCGGGCAGGATGTCGGATGAGATGGAAATCGGGATATCGGGAAAAACTTCGGCGCAGATCGCGGCGACCGCCTTTTCGTGGCCGCCGTCGACATAGCTGTTCATCAGGCAGATGGTCAGCGCCTCCACCTCTTCCGATGCCTTCAATGTCTCCAGCCGCTTGCGCATCTCGGCCTTGTCCAGTTCGCGAACGGTGTTGCCCTTCGCGTCCATCCGCTCGGGTGCCTCGATCGTCCGCTGCAGCGCCGCCATTGGTTCGGGCTTGGGCCAGATGATCCAGGCGGCGAGACCGCCGGGGACCAGGCTGCGGGCAATCTGCATCAGGTGGCGATGGCCCTCGGTGACAATCAGCCCGACCTTGGCGATTTTCTTTTCCAGCATCGCGTTGGTGGCAACCGTGGTGCCGTGCAGGAACAGGTCGATGTCGCCGGGGGCAATATTCTGACGTTCGCACAATCCGCGCGCACCATTGATAACGGCTTGGGACGGATCTTCCGGGGTCGAGGGCACCTTGTCGCGGAAGGTCTGGCCGGTGGCCTCGTCAATCAGCAGCAGATCGGTAAATGTTCCGCCGACGTCGACACCCAAACGATACCCCATAGTTCAATCTTTCTGTTGTGTAACTGTCATTCAGGCTTCGGCCCTTGCAACCAGTGATGGCAGCGGCCGGCCCATCACGCCTTCGAACCACTGGTTGGTCGCGATCGCCTTGCGCAGATCGAGGCCGTGCTCGACGCCGGAACGGCTGAGCAGATTAATCAGGTCCTCGGTGGCGATATTGCCGGTTGCATTGGGCGCAAACGGGCAGCCACCGAGGCCACCAAGGCTTGAGTCGAGCGTCTCGACGCCAGCCTGAACAGCGGCCCAGGCATTGGCAATGCCAGTGTTGCGGGTGTCATGAAAATGGGCGCGCATGGTGATATGGTCGGGGAGCAATTCTCTCAGCCGTCCGAACAGGTCGGAGACCTGGGCGGGCACGCCAACCCCGATGGTGTCGGCCAGCGCGATTTCCATCGGGTCTTCGGCGGCCATTTCCTCGGCGATATGGAGCACCGTTTCGGGATCCACCGCTCCTTCGAACGGACAGCCGAAAGCTGCCGAGATGGTCACCTGCGCCTTCAGCCCCTCGGCCTTGGCAAAGCGGATCATCTCGCGATTTTCGCGGATACCCTCTTTTATCGTCTGGCCCTGGTTTTTCTGGCCGAACGTATCGCTGGCCACGACCACGCAACCGGCTTCGTCAATACCGCGCTGGTTGCCTTCGCGCGTTGCCAGTCCGCGCAGCACGCCGCGCTTGTTCAGGCATAGTCCGATATAGGAAATATCGTCGCGGTCGGGCAGGCCGGCGATTACCGCTTCGGCATCGGCCATTTGTGGCACGCGACCGGGATGGACAAAGCTGGCCACCTCGATGCGCTTGACTCCAGCATCGAGCATCCGGGTGATCAGGCCCAGCTTGTCCGCCGTCGAAATGATCTCCGCTTCATTCTGCAGCCCGTCCCGTGGACCGACTTCCAGTATTGTTACGGCATTGTGAGTATCTGTGCTCATATAAATTGTATACAATCCTGTTTGCGCTTTGTATAGGAGAAAGCATGATGCGGGAGTATTTTTCATGACGCAAGGGGCGTTGACAGGATTGCGGCTGATCGAAATGGGTCAGTTGATAGCAGGGCCGTTCTGCGGCCAGCTGATGGGTGACCATGGCGCCGAAGTGATCAAGATCGAGCCGCCCAAGGTCGGCGATGCGATGCGCAGCTGGGGCCAGGGAATCCCGCTCTGGTTTTCCGTTGTTGGCCGCAACAAAAAGTCGATCACGCTGAATTTGCGGGAAAAAGAGGGTCAGGCCATCGTCAAGAAACTGGTCGAAAAGGCCGACTTTCTGCTCGAGAATTTTCGCGCTGGCACGATGGAGAAATGGGGTCTGGATTACGAGACGCTCAGCGCCATCAACAAGGGGCTGATCATGATTCGCGTGTCCGGCTACGGCCAGACCGGCCCCTATTCGCACCGCGCCGGCTATGGCGGCATTGGCGAGGCGATGGGCGGCATGCGCTATATCATGGGCGAACCCGACCGTCCACCGAGCCGCGCCGGGCTTTCGATCGGCGATTCGCTGGCCGCGACCTATGCCTGTCTCGGTGCGCTGATGGCGCTCGAGCATCGTCACAAGACCGGCGAGGGCCAGGTGATCGATTCTGCCATTTACGAAGCGGTGCTAGCCAATATGGAATCGACCGTGGCAGAATATACCGTGGCCGGTCATATCCGCGAACGCACCGGCTCGATCCTGCCGAAAATTGCGCCCTCCAATGTCTATCCGACCAGCGACGGCAGCGTCTTGATCGGCGGCAATCAGGACAGCGTCTGGAAGCGGATGTCGGCGATGATGGGGCGGCCGGAACTCGGCGAAGACCCCCGCTATGCCACCCATATCGCGCGCGGCGAACATCAGGCCGAACTGGATGATCTGATCATGGAGTGGACCAAGACCATTGCCAGTCAGGACCTGCTGGATATGTGCGAGGCGAATGGTGTACCTGCCGGAAATGTCTATCGCGCCCCGGAAATGCTGGCGGACCCGCATTTCCAGGCACGCGAAGCACTGGTCAAGGTGGATCATCCGCAGCATGAAAATTTCGTCATGCAGAATGTCGCGCCCAAGCTGTCCAAAACCCCGGGTCATATCGATAGCGTCGGGCCCGAACTCGGTGCGCATAATGAAGCGATCTATGGTGAAATGCTGGGCATGGACCGCGCGACCATGGCTGACCTCGAGGAGCGCGGCATTATCTGACGATCAGGCCGTGTCGGTGCCTCTGGTGGCCAGGTGAAAGCTGTGGAACGCACGCCGGATATGGCTGGTCATCACCGCGCCGGCCCAGTCCTGATCCCTGGCGGCAAAGGCGGCGATCAGCTCGTCATGATCCTTGGCCGACTGGATCAGGTCATCCCCGGAATATTGATTGGCGGTCCGCCGCACCACCGGCTGCTCGACCAGTGCCGGGAGCAATTTGCTCAGTCTGGGAGACTGGGCATATTCCAGGATTAGATCGTGAAACTGACGGTTGGCGTCGAGAAAGGTCGTGATATCGGGCGTTGCCCGACGGACCGCTGAGGTGAGCAAGCCATTCACTTCGCGCAACCGCTCGAGACCGCCCGCATCCATGCGCTGCGACGCGCGCTCGGCTGCGTGGCATTCCAGCATCGCCCGCAGCGCAAACATTTCATCGACTTCATCATCCGACCAGTCGGCTACCGACAGCCGTTTGGAGGCGCTGCGTACCAGCAGCATCTCGTTTTCCAGCCGCTGGACGGCATCGCGGACCGGTGTGCGTGACACGCCGGAGATTTCGCACAGCCGTTCCTCGGTCAATTGCATACCCGGATGGGCCTCACCATGAAGGATGAAGCGGCGGATCTTTTCATAGGCGGTGTCGGAAGCGCGGCTCATGCAAAGGCTATTGGCGGAATAAACCGGGTTGAGCAAGTCTTCAGCCAGAGGGCAGTTTCCACTTGACGGACGCTAATTGTATACAATATAAAGTCATCAGGGAGTTTTTGCATCACTATGCCCAAACCGAAATTGCTATGAAGCGGATCAAGGTCATCGTCCCCATCCCCATGGATGAAGATGGTGTGGCCGCCCGCGCCGAGCAATTGCCCGCCGATTTTGTCCGCGCCGGTTTTCAGCCCGAATTTGTCGCCGTGCCTTGGGGCGCTGCTCTCGGTGACAGCTATCATGACACGTTGTTGATGGACTGGACCGTTTTTCAGGCCGGGATTACCGCGGAAGACGAAGGCTATGCCGGCGTCCTGATCGATACAGTCAGCGATAGCGGTTTGCGCGCGCTCCGCTCCCGGCTCAGCATTCCCGTCGTCGGGCCGGGCGAAGCGGCCTTTGCCGCGGCGATGATGCTCGGCAAGAAATTCACCGTGCTGACCATGTGGCCGGAATGGTTTCCGCTCTACGAGAAAACGCTGACCGAATATGGCTGGTGGGAACGGGTCGCATCGCTGCGTTCGATCGACACACGGCCCGATGTCACCGAACTGCTCGCGGGCAAGGAAGAAGTGATCTTCGACAAGCTCAAGACAGAAGCCATACTGGCGATCGAAGAGGATGGCGCGGATGTGATCGTGCTCGGCTCGACGACCATGCACCAGTCGGCCCGGTATCTCGCCGACAATCTGCCGATCCCGGTGATCAACCCCGGCCAGGTCGCCTATAAATTTCTCGAGACGCTGATCGAACTGGGCCTGACCCACAGCAAGAAGGCGTTTCCCGCTCCCGAAGTGCCGAAAGATGCGGACATCAGAAAGGGATGGTATTGATGGCTGACTGGACCCCCGGCATGGCAGGACAGGTGGCGCTGCCCTATCCCTTCTATATCGACATCGTCACCAAGCGCTATTTCGACGGCGTCGACAACAAGAATATGACGCAGGTACTCAACTGTTTCGCACCCGATGCGATCCTCCACGAAGCCACGTCCGACACCACGCACAAGGGCCGCGACGCGATCGAGGCGATGTTCGAGAAGCTGTTCGCGGATTTCGAGCAGATCTGGCACGGCAATTTCGTCCACACCGCCGATCCCGACAGCAACGCGATCTGCTCGCAGTTCACCGTGCTGATCACCCCCAATGGCGGCGAGCAGCTGCGCTACGAGAATTGCAACCGCTTCTACTGCAGGGACCGATTGTTCCAGCATGTGTTCGTCTACATGAGCGGCGACAATCTGCTGAAAGAGGGAGACGTCTGATGCAATATGAACCCGGCCTTTCCCGCGCCGAACTGATCGAACTGGCGACGAAAACCTATTTCGGCAATGTCGATGCCAAGAATATGGACGCGGCGCTCGCCTGTTTCCACGACGGCGCGCTGTTCTGTGTCCAGACCGCCTTCACCCGGCACAGCGGCAAGGCGGAAATCCGCCGCATGTTCGAGGATTTCTTCGGCGCCTACGAGACCATCATCCACCGCGATTTCACCTGCACCGTCGACGAAGCCAATGGCCGGATCGCCGCCAGCTTTGTCGCCGAGCTGACCGACGCCGAGGGCGGTGTGACCCTGCTCAACAACACCAATTTCTGGCGGGTCCGCGACGGAAAATTCCAGGAGGTCTACGTCTATATGAGCGGGACCAATGTGCTCACCTAAATCTGTTTGACGGGTCAGAAGGCCCGCAAATCATTCCATCAGGGAAGGAAGAAAAATGCGTCGGATCAAAACAGCACTTTCACTCACCGCCGGCTTTGCCGCGCTGGCCGGTTTCAATCCCGCCTTCGCCCAGACAGGCGGCGACCAGGACGCCAGCGAAGCCAGCGATTCCAACGTCATCATCGTCACCGCGCGGCGGCAGAACGAGGCGCTCGCCGATGTTCCGGCCTCGGTCACCGTGTTCACAGAAGACATGCTCGACCGCACCGGCGTCCAGCAGGCCGATGAATTTGTCCAGCTGACCGCCGGCGTCACCATTGTCAGCGGCACCGCCGAAGCGGGCGACACCCAGATCAATATCCGCGGCATCAACGGCGCCCGCGATGCCGAAAGCTCGGTTGCGCTGGTGGTAGACGGCATTCTCAAGACCAACACCGCCCAGCTCAACCAGGATCAGGGCACGTTGCGCCAGATCGAGATATTGAAAGGCCCGCAAGGCGCGCTCTACGGCCGCAACGCCGCCGCTGGCGCGATTGTCATCCAGACCCTGAAACCGAGCGACATCATGGAAGGCGGCGTCAAGCTGAGCGCAGCAGAAGACAATACCTACAAGGCGTCGGGCTATATCTCCGTCCCGGTTGGCGACAGCGCCGGTCTGGTGTTGTCCGGCTCTTACAACACCACCGACGGTTTTTATCGCAACAGTTTCCTGGGCAATCGCAAGGTAGTCGACGATCAGGAAACATGGGCGGTCGATGGCCGTTTTGTTGCTGAACTCGGCGATGCCACCGAAGTCGATGTAAAGGCGCGCTATGCCGACCTTTCCGGCGCCTCGATCAATTTTAACACCGCCTTCCATCTGCCCAATTTTGCCGGCGTCGACCCAGCCTTTTTCGAAGATGTGAACACGCACAAATTCGGCTATTATTCGAACATCCGTCCAACCAATGACCAGACCACGTTCGAAACCTCGGTCAAGCTGACCCATGAATTTGACGCGATGACGCTGACTGCATGGGCGCTGTACAGCGATGTGGACCAGGCATTGACTGCAGACGGTACGTCAGCCGATTTCGCGCGCTATACCTTCCCCGGCGCCACGCCCGCGTCGGTAGCAGCGTCGAACAGCTGCTTCGCCACCACGGCGCAACTGACCGGCTATCCGCTCAATGCCCCGACCTTTGTCGGTAACAACCCGATCCCGTTCATTTTTGACCCGGTCAATGGGTCCACCCTCGGCGCCTATAGTCCGACCACCTGTGACGGCACCCAATATCAAATTCGCGAACAAACCGATATCAGCGCCGAAATCCGGCTGGCCTCGAATGGCGACGGGCCATTGGCCTGGCAGATCGGCGCCTATTATCTGAACATCAACCGCGATGTCGGGGTCAGCCTCGGCGCCGATCTCGGTCAGGGGGTGATCAGGCAATTGTACAATGATCCGAACAGCAGCAATCCGACTTCGCAGCTTTTTGCCGATAATTTCAACACCAATGTCTATGCCGCTTTTGGTTCGATTGATTATGAAGTCGCCGACAATTTCGATGTCAGTCTGGCGCTGCGTTATGATATCGAACAGCGGGAAGTCTCCAGCCGGGTACCGTTGGTGGCCGATCCGATTACCGGTGGTCCGATCAACCCGGGGCAGGCTTTCGGCGCGATCCCGGATCAGAAGCAGACGTTCAAGGAGCTCCAGCCAAAACTCTCGCTGCGCTATGGTCTGACCGACAATCTGAACTTCTACGCCAACTGGGGGATCGGTTTCAAATCAGGCGGCTTCAACAATCAGGGATCGGCCGCCATCGTTGATCAGAATTTCAACCAATTCCTCGGCACCAACGTCCTGATCAACGATATTTATCGCAAGGAAACCTCAAGCGCTTTTGAAGCAGGCTTCAAGGGTTCGGCGGCAAATGACGCGATCACTTTCGATCTCGCGGGCTATTATACCAAAGTCGATGACATGCAGTTCTTCGAATTTTTCGTCGGCGCCTTTGGTCTGCTTCGGGTAGTCTCGAATATCGACAAGGTCGATATCTACGGGATCGAATTCAACGCCAATGCAGAAATTGTAGAAGGCTGGGATATCTTCGGTTCGGTCAATATCACCGAGAGCGAGATCAAGGCCAACGCCTCCCGTCCCTACACGGTTGGCAACAAGTCGCCCCATACCGCCGACTATACGATCAACCTGGGCACCCAGATGGTCGCGCCGATCGCGACCAGTTTCGATCTGGTTATGCGCGCCGATTATCGCATTACCGGCCCGACCTGGTTCCACTCGGTCCAGGACGACACCGGCCCGACGCTGTTCAGCGGCCTGCTGCCGGGTTCGGCGCTGGCACTTCCCGCCTTTGTCGGGGATAATGACACGTCGATCACCCAGCGCGATGCCTATGGCGTGCTCGACCTGCGCTTCGGGCTGGAAGGCGAAAACTGGAACATAACGGCCTTCGCCGAGAATATGCTCGACAAACGCTATCTCAACGAGGTGATTACTGCAGTCGAATTTGGCGGGTCGTTCATTTCGCCCGGTGGTCGCCGGCGCCTCGGTGTCGAAGTCGGATATAAATTCTGACCACGGCACCGTGGCACGGCGGCGGTTAGCTAGCCAGCGGCTCGTTGCCCAACGCCAGATGCAGGGTGATGCGGTTTTCGATGCGCGCGCGGCGCGCTTCGATGGCCCGTGTTTCGGCGGCGATCGCGGTGGTCTGCGAATTGATCAGATCGAATATGGTGGAACGGCCGTTGATATAGCGGCTGCGAGTCAGAATCACGGCGGCCTGCGCCTCTTCGGCGGCGGTCGCTGTGGCGTCAACTTGCCGGGCCAGCGTGGCTTCGGCATCCAGTCGGTTTTCCACTTCCTGATAGGCGGTGAGGGTCGCCTGCGCATAATCGAACAGGGCCGCGCGCGCTTGCTCCCCTTGCCGATCCGCTTCGGCGAGCAGAGCGCCGCCCCGGAACAACGGCTGTAACAATCCGCCGGTGATCGCGTTGATATAGGTGCGCGGGTCAAAAATATCCCCGAAATTGCCGGACGAGCTATTGGCATCAAAGCGCAGATTCAATTGCGGGAACATGGCGTGGCGGGCATCGGTTGCCCGCAGACCCGCAGCGGCCACCCGCGCTTCGGCGGCAATCAGATCGGGGCGGTTGGCAAGCACTGACACCGGCGCGGTGACAGCGGGAAGCGCAGCGGGTGTGATCAGGTCGGTTGCGCCAGCGGCTTCTCCTGCCGGATAGCGACCGGTCAACACTTCCAGCGCGCGCGCTGCATTGGCTGAAGCGCGGGTTGCCGCTTCCAGCCGGTCTTCGCTGTTCGACACCGCGACCTGGGCCAGCCGGACATCGAGCCGCGAGGCGAGTCCGGCGCGGAACCGGGCGTTGGTGATGCGTAGCGTATCCCTGCGCCGCTCCAGATCGCGGGTTCCGAGATCGAAGGTGAGGGCCGACGCGCTGCGGTCATACCAGGCCCGGGCAACGCTCGCAGCGAGTGCCTGTCTGGCTGCGGCGAAGTCGGCTGCTGCGGCCCGCGCATCGGCATTGCCCGCACCGGCCAACGCGAGATTGCGGCCCCAGATATCGACTTCCCAGCTTGCCGCCAGCGCGCCGTCATAAACGGTCGTCGCATTCTCGGCGTCGGTGATCCCGGCCGAAATATCGACCTGCGGAAACAGACCGGCGCGCGACACCCGCATCGCCGCACGGGCAGCGCGGAGCTGCGCCAGCACCGACTGCAGATTCCGGTTTTGCGCGAAGGCCGCACGCACCGCCTGTTCTAGCGTCTCATCGGAGAAGGAGCGCAGCCAGCCATCAGGATAAATCGCTGCGCTGTCGCTGGCCTCCGTGTTAACGGTCGTCAGGTCAGGCCGCGATGACCAATTGTCGGGCGCATCGGGAATCACCGTCCGGTCCAGTTCGGGACCGCCGCGAATGGCGCAGGCCGATAGCAACAGCAGCAGAGTGACGGACGTTAGCTGGCGTTTCATGCGATGCTATCCCGCCGACTCTTTGGACAGGACGGCGGCATTTTCCTTGTCCTTGTCATCCCAGGTCACCGGCTGTCCGTCGCGCAGCCGTTCGCCACCGCGGACCACGATCAGATCGCCGGCGGCAATCTTGCCGGTAATGGCCACCCGGTCGCCGTCCGGCTCCCCGACCTGGACATCGACCCGTTTGGCGGTCTTGTCCTTTGGATTGACGACATAGACAAATATGCCGCTGTCGCGCAGCACCAGCGCATCACGCGGTGCCGTGAGCACCTGGCGCTCGATCCCCGTCGGAACGGTAATCGATATTGCGCTGCCGATTTTCAGATTGTGGGTACCCATCGGCGCGCGCACTTCCAGCGTCCGGCTGACCTCGTCGCCGGTTTCGATCACAGAGCGGATGCGCGATGTCCGCCTTTCCCCATCGGCGATGATCGTGATCTCCTGACCTTCCGCCAGCGATCCGGCAGCGACGATCGGAATACGGACCCTCGCTTCCGATCCGGCGCGACCGATGATCCGGGCAATTTCGCGGCCCGGCGTCGCATATTCGCCGACCTCGATCTTGCGCTCGACCAGCTGACCGGCGAAGGGGCTGCGGATCGTCGTCCGCGCCAGATCAAAATTCGCCGTTTCCACTGCGACCTGTGCCGCCGCCAGTCGCGCCCTTGTCTGGTCACGGGATGATATTGCTTCATCGAGCGACGCTTCGGACTCGGCCTCTTCCTTGAGCAATTGTTGCAACCGTCCGACGAGCCGGTTCTGATAGGTCAGGTCGGCCTGCAGACGTCTGATTTCCGCCGTCGCCTGGTCGCGGGCCAGCCGCGCGCTGCGGCTGTCGATCACCGCGATGACCGTGCCTTTGCCGACGCGTGCGCCGATGTTGAGGGTCGACTGAATCCGGCCAGCGACTTCCGATGCCACGATCGAATCGCGATCGGCGACGATATCGCCGGGGGCGGTGAAATTGGGCGTGAGAGCGGTCTTCTCAATCTTGGCCAGCGTCACAATCGCTGGCGGCGGCCCGCCCTGACCGGCGGCATCCTGCTGCCCGTCTGCCGCGCTCGATGCGAAGAACAGAAAATAGGCCAATGCGGCGAGCAACAGGGAGCCGCCGAGGGCAAACCAGCGGGCATTTTCTTTGACAAAATCGGGGGCGGAATCGCGCAGGGCAAAGGTCATTCGGCAGGCTCCAATACAGGTCGACCGGTATACTGAGGCGGCGACCCCTGGTCAGTCGGACGGGCTTTCCTGGCACCGCCCAGCTGGATCAGCGCAGGCAGCAGGACCAGGGTGAAAATTGTCGATACCAGCACGCCGCCGACGATGATGACGGCAAGACCGCGATAAATGGCGCTGCCCGGCCCCGGCACCAGCGCCAGCGGCAACATCCCCATCACCGATGTCCCGGTGGTCATCAGGATCGGCCGCAGGCGCAGTCTGAGCGCCGCTTGCGCCGCGTCCGAGCGAGTCATGCCCTCGGCTTCGCTATCGCGGGCCTGCGCCATTAGCAGAATCGCATTGTTGACGACGATCCCCAGCAGGATCACAAAACCGATCATGCCGAGCAGGTCGAGCGGAGTCGGTTTGAACAGGTTGAGAATCTGGATGCCGATCACGCCGCCAACGGTGGCCAGCGGCAGGGCGATGATCACCAGAGCGGAGTCCCAGGCGGACCGGAACACCGAGGCCATGATCACGAACAGCAAGGCCGCAGCGAGAATGAAATTGCTGCTCAGCGACGAAATCGCCTGCATCAGCGCATCGGCATCACCGCCGTAGCGCAAGGTGCCGCCAGCGGGCAGGGCATTGCGGATCGGTCCCTCTGCCGAGGCCTCGATCTTCTCAAGCGCGTCGCCCAGCGCCATGCCCGGCGGCGGCGCGACATTGATGGTCAGCGTTTTCCGGCCATCGACATGCGCGATCTGGGTCGGGCCGACGCCGCGCAACAAGGTTGCAACTTCGCCCAGCGGCACGGCCCCGCCATTGGGAGTGACGATCGGCGCGCTCTCGATTGCTTCCGGATCGGCGGCTTCCAGGCCGCGCATGATCACGCGCATCCGTTCGCCATCCGACACATATTCGCCGAGATAGAGCCCGTCACCCATCGCCCGCACCGCGCGCCCGACCTGCTCGCGGGTCATGCCCAGCTCGGCGATCCGCCGGTCATTCGGGGTCAGCCGCAGCTCGGGAACGACGACATTCGGATCGGGATTGGGCCGGACCATCGCGCCGGGAATGGCGGCGTTGATCGAGTCCGTGGCGACCAGCGCCGCCTGCCGCAGTGCCTCATCATCCTCGGCCTGCAGATAGAGTTCAATACTGCCGTTGCCGCCAAAATTGCCAAACAGGCTGCCTTGCTGGGCAAAGGCCTGGACATCAGGGAAACCGGCGAGAATCTCGTTGTTGACGATGCCGGTCATCTCTTCGATCCGCGACTGGTCCTTGATCCTGATGCCGGTGTTCAGGCCCCACGGATTGACGAACAGATAATAGTTGAGCAGCTCGGGCTGCTTCTCGCCCTTGAGATAAGGGTCCAGCCGCTGGACAACCTTTTCGGCGATTTCGGTGCGCGCCGCTTCCAGTGTCTGGCCAGACGGCAACCCGACCCAGGCATCGACGGCGTCGCGTTTGACGTCCGGCAGATAGTCGGTTTGCGGCCAGAGAAAATAGGAAATCACCATCGGTGCCAGGATCAGCGACGGGATCCAGATCCTGCGCTTGCGATCGCTGTCGATCAGGCTGAAAATCCGGTCCGCATAGCCGTCCCAGCGGCTTTCGTTGTCGTCCATGTCAAGATCACCGGCGAAGCGCCGGGCGGCGGCAGGCAAAACGGTCACCGCGACAATCAGACTGGCGATGACCGAAATCGCGATGGTCAGAGCGAGGTCAGCGAACAGCTGTCCTTCAACATCCTTGATGAACATGATCGGGATGAAGATGGCGACGGTGGTGGCGGTCGACGCGAACAGCGCCGGCCACACCTGAGCAACGGCTTCCAGCGCCGCCGGGCCGGGGCCCTTTCCCTGTTTCCTGATGCGGACAAAATTTTCCATCACGACGATGGCAGCGTCGAGCACCATGCCGGTGGCAAAAGCGAGGCCGGCCAGCGAAATAACGTTGATCGTGCGACCCGCCATGCCCAGAACCGCTAGCGTGACCAGCAGGCAGACCGGCACCGTCGCAGCGATCAGGACCGTGGCCCGGGTGCGCCGGACAAACAGCCAGAGCAGGCCAACCGCCAGCAAAGTGCCGAGCAGCAAATTGCCCCCCAGGAAAGACAGCGCGCGCTTGATGAATACCGACGGGTCAAAGCTTTTTTCGATTCTTGCGCCAACGCTGCGGAGCTCGTTTTCGTTGAATGTCTTGACCTCGGCCAGCACGGCGTTGATCGCATCCAGCGTATTGCTGCCCGGCTCCCGGATCACCTGCATGCCGATCGCCGGATTGCCATTCTGGTAGGTCGCGCCAAAGGCCTTGTCCGGTCCGACATTGATATCCGCGACATCGCGCATCCGGATCACCGTGGTGCCGCGCTGGGCTACGGTCAGGTCGCCGATCTGTTCGGCGGTGAAATTGCCTTCGAAGCGCAGTGCATAGCCGCGCCGCCCGACATCGACGGTGCCGCCGCCGACATCCTGAAAACGGCCAACCGCGCGCGACAATTCCTCGATTGTGAGATTGAGCTGGGCGAGCCGCCAGGGATCGAAGCGGATCCGCAAGATCCGTTCTCCGGTCGGCGCCTGCAGGTCGACGCCCTGCACGCCTTCAATGGTTTCCAATTTCGGAATGATCGTGTCGCGGGCGAAACGGGCGAGCGCTTCGCTGTCCATATTGCTGTCCGGCAGTGCCTGCAGGAACAGGTAGATCAGCGATTCCCCCTGCTGGCCATTGGCTCCGCCGACGATCGGCCGGTCCGCATCGAGCGGCCAGTTGCGCACCTGCTGCGCCCGGCTCGACACTTCGGCAAAGGCCTTGTCCATATTGGTGCCAAGGGCAAATTCCAGATTGAACCAGACATTGCCATTGTTCGACCAGCTGTTGATCGTTTCCAGCCCCGGAATGCCGCGCAGCTGCTCCTCGATCGGGATGGTGATTTCCGATTCCATCTCTTTCGGACTGGCGGCGCGCCAGTTAGCCTGCATCGAAATCTGTGGCTGTTCGATATTGGGAAAGAGCTGGATCGGGGTGGTGAAGATGGAGATGATGCCGATCAGGGCGATCAGGGCCAGTCCGGCGGCAATGGCGGCGGGATAGCGCAGGGCGATGTTGGTCAGCGTCATTGCGTCAACCCCGCGATACGATCACTGGAAATATGCTGCTGTTCGCCGTCCCTCATCCAAGCTTCTCCCGTCCCGATACCGGTAAAATCGCTGTGAGGAAAAGGCCTAAGGTAACAAAAGTAATCTGATGAGCCACTTTCGACCAAATTCGACCGGCTTTCGATGAACGTCCATGGTGAAAATATCATCGCGCTGGCGCATCCGGCTCCGGCCCATCCTTCCGGTGAGCTATGTTTTTTAGCGGAAAACCGTCGTTGCGCGCAGATGGTTCTGCGCTTCAGGTCCGAACGATGCGTTCGGCCAACAACGGCCTGTCGCCAACGCTAGATCCGCGAACGCCTGGCCTGTGAGGCCGGGTGAGCCGCGTCATCAGCCAATAGTTTCTCATACACATGGATCGTCTGGTCGGCGATTTTGTCCCAATGCGGAAATCGGTCGGCGCCAACCCGGAATACATCCGGATTGGCATGGGCGCGGTTCAGCGCGCTGACCATGCTCCTGACATTGCCCGGATTGAAATAATGCTTGGCGTTGAGTCTGAGGTCCCGGTTTTCCGGCAGGTCGCTCAACAGCACCGGACAGCCAAAGCTGATCGCTTCCAGCAGGGTGTTGGAATGGTCCTCGCGGACCGACGGGTTCACGAAGAACCGCGCATCGCGGTAGAGCGGTGCCAATTCCGATCGGGGCAGGCTGCCGAGCATCACGATGCGGTCGTCGTCCAGCGCCTCGATCTTTCTGCGATCGGCACTCTTGCTCCAGTCGCCGACGATTACCAGCTGCATCTGCGGATGGCTTTTGGCAAAGACGCGAAAGGCGGAAATCAGGCTATGGATATTCTTCTTTTGCGATATCTGGCCGACGAATAGCATATATTCCCCGGTCACCGGCGCGCCCGACCCCTCCGGGAACATCTCGGGCCGGTCGACCCCGTTGCCGATCACATGGACGTTGGGCAAGGCCACCATGGCTTGCAACTTTCGCCCTAGCGCCGGGGTCACGGCGATAATCCGGTCGGCCCATCGCAGTTGATATTGCGCCCATCGCATCGCCCAGTTCCGCGGCCCGCTCCATGGCCGGGCGTGACAATCCGCGCCATAGCGCACGGCGATCTTGCAACCCGTCAGCTTGTAGGCCCACAGCAACTGGGCCGATTCCAGACGGGCAAAATGGACGATATCCGGCCGCATCCGGAACGCTTTGACCAGCGCTCCAATCGCGTACAGCCATCGATCGATCTTCGAAATACCCAGTGAGGGCGCGCACCAGAGCGAGACTCCACGATATTCGCCGGTTTGCGTATAGGGTTTCAATCCGGCAAGGCACACTTTCCAGCGCCGGCTGGCGATCAAGGGGAACAGCCGTTCCGCATTTTTTTCGACGCCGCCCTCGACATCCGGGATGCCGCGGGCGCCGATGACCAATATCGTTTTCATTGCCGCAACTTTTCGTTGGTGCCAAAATATCCAACCTTATCGCGCCAATCTGGTTAACGAATTCAAGCACCATCGGACGGCTTGTCCGGTTTAGGCAAATTTTCACGGTGAATATTGCTTGCGCCCCGTTTTACCCGGCAAGAATTTTAGCGCGCAGCAAATGGACCGAGATTCTGACTCTGTTTTCGGGGACTGGAACTGGGATGTTCTTGCCGGCTATTTGAGCCACCGGCGGGCCACTACTGGTGCGCGACGCAGTCTGTCGCGAACCGGTCTCACCACCGAATCCCATTTAATCCCATTAAATCTCATCAAGGTTTCGAGGGTCCAGGCGAAAATTACGCCGCGACTCGCGGTAATATGCTGATTATTTGACCTTCAACGCGGCTGGCAATTTTCTCGAAACGCTCGGAAAAATCCGTAAATCCCTCATATTCTCGATATGCGACACTCTTGAAGCGAAAATTGGTCAATTGCCCCGTCTTCGCA
>PFJE01000146.1:0-933 GCA_002783865.1 Sphingomonadales bacterium CG_4_10_14_3_um_filter_58_15 | reverse complement strand
ACTTGTAACGGTTTCGCGCCGGTGACTTGAGAGTTAAGCACTCATACAAGGAGACCGACGAGATGAAGAAGCATACAGAAGATTTCAAGCAAGAGGCAGTCCGGATTGCGGTGACCAGCGGATTGTCACGGCGGCGTGTTGCTGCTGATTTGGGTGTCGGATTATCGACGCTGGGCAAGTGGGTGTCGCAATATCGTCCGACGGGTCCGGTGACAGCGCCGCAAGCGGATTTGGCTCGCGAGAATGAACGTCTGCGCCTCGAGAACCGTATCCTCAAGGAGGAGAGGGATATCCTAAAAAAGGCTACCCAGTTCTTTGCGAGCCAGCGCCCGTGAGGTTCGCGTTTGTGCATAGCTGGCGTCATATGTGGCCAGTGGAGATGTTGTGCCGCGTGATGCAACTGTCAACGCGGGGTTATCGATCCTGGCGATCACGGCCGATGGGGCAGCGTGCGCGCGGTGACATGACGGTGCTGGCCCACATCCGGGAACAATATGGCCTCAGCCTTGGCAGCTATGGACGTCCTCGCATGACGATGGAGCTCAAGGAAGCGGGGCTCAATGTTGGTGAGCGGCGTGTAGGTCGGCTGATGCGGATAAACGGGATCAGGCCAGTTCGCACCCGCAAGCACAAGGTCACAACCAACAGCAACCACCGGCTTGGCATTGCGCCGAACCTGCTGGATGGCAACTTTGCCGCTGACGCGCCTAACCGCAAATGGGCCGGTGATATCAGCTACGTCTGGACCACAGAGGGATGGCTCTATCTTGCCGTGATTCTCGACCTGCACTCACGCCGCGTTGTCGGTTGGGCGGTTAGCGACAGGATGAAGAAAGACTTGGCGATCCGGGCGCTGGAGATGGCGGTAAACCTGCGCCAACCGGCTGAAGACTGTATCTTCCACTCGGATCGTGGCAGCCAATATTGCGCTTA
>PFJE01000171.1 GCA_002783865.1 Sphingomonadales bacterium CG_4_10_14_3_um_filter_58_15 | reverse complement strand
GCCGTCAAGCTAACCTGCTGATATCACCCAACTTAGTTTCGGGTCAGACACTTAGACGCAGGGCGCATGAAGGAACAGGGTGCCTCTGCTGTTTTTATGAAAGAGTTTCATGTTCTTAATGGTGAAGCAAAAGGAGCTTTGGATACTTGGCGAAATCAGGTCGAAGCCGCACGACCGAGAGTTTGCGCCAAAGAAACTGATGGAAAACTTAACGTGGACGAATTTCTAAATCTACTCATCGAAATTCCGAAAAAGCGCAGATCAAAGATCAGTGTCAATCAGGCCGTCACGGAGCGGCTGAATGTTCGCCACAGGTGCAACTAACGACTACAACTAATAGCGAAGTAAAAACTTACTGCCAAAAATGCTGCTCATTTTCATCACCCGAATACGTACCCACCGAAGTCATAAAAAGGGGAGCACAACCGCACTCCCCTTTTCATATTTCATCCCGATAGCGGCAGGCCTATTTGGTCGCCCCATCCTTACCGCCCTTGGCCGCATCGGCGCTCTCTCCCGGTACCGGGAACCCGCGCTTCTTCAGGATATATTTAACCTCCGGATCGCGGCCGCGGAATTTGCGGTAGGCTTCCTTGCGGTCGGTCTCGTTGCCGGTCGACAGCAGGATCGTGCGGAAGCGCTCGGCGGTTGTCTTGTCCCACGGGCTGCCCGCTTCTTCAAACGCGGCCCAGGTGTCGGCGTCCATCGTTTCCGACCAGAGATAGCTGTAATAGCCGGCCGAATAGGCGTCGGACGAGAACAGATGGTTGAACTGCGGCAGCCGGTGCCGCATCACGATTTCTTTCGGCATGCCGATTTCGGTCAGCGTTTCGCGCTCGAACTTGTCCGGGTCGGTGACCGGGGTCTCGCGGTTGTGCAGCTTCATGTCGACAATCGCCGAAGACAGATATTCCACCGTCGAAAAGCCCTCGTTGAAGGTCTTGGAGGCCTGGATCTTGTCGACCAGCTCCTTCGGGATCGGCTCGCCGGTCTTGTAGTGGAGCGCATAGTTGGACAGGATATAGGGCGTCATCAGCCAGTTCTCGTTCACCTGGCTCGGATATTCGACGAAATCGCGCGGCGTGCCGCCGAGGCCGGGATAGGTGATGTCATAGTTGAGATAGTGCAGCGCGTGACCGAATTCGTGGAACAGCGTCTGCGCATCGTCGAGGCTGATCAGCGTCGGCTCGCCGTCGCCGCCCTTGACGAAATTATTGTTGTTCGAAGTGGCGGAATAATTGTTCTGGCCGCCCAGCTTGTACTTGTCCTTGTAGGTGGTCATCCACGCGCCCGAGCGCTTGCCCTGACGAGCGTAATTGTCGAAATACTGGACGCCGATCACCTTGTCGCCGCGCTTGACTTCAAAGGTGCGGACTTCCGGATCGAAGACCGGGATGCTGCCGGTGGTTTCGGTGAAGGTCAGCCCGTAGAGCTTGCCCGCTGCGTCGAACAGGGCATCCATCATCTTGTCGAGCTGGAAATAGGGTTTGATCTCGGCGGAATCGAGATCATATTTTTCCTTGCGCACCTTCTCGGCATAATAGCGATAGTCCCACGGCGCGATGGTGATGCCGGCGCCTTCAGCGTCGGCAATCGCCTGCATGTCGGCGACCTCTTCCTTCACCCGGGCGACGGCGGCTGGCCAGACCTGCATCATCAGGTCCATCGCCGCGTCCGGTTCCTTCGCCATCGTGTCTGCCATGCGGTAATGGGCGTGGGTCTCGAAGCCGAGCAGCTTGGCGCGGTCCGCGCGCAGCTTCAGGATCTTCGCGATCGTCGCGTTGGTGTCATTCTCGCCGCCATTGTCGCCGCGGTTGACATAGGCGGTATAGACCTGCTCGCGCAGGTCGCGGCGGGTGCTGTTTTCCAGGAAGGGCTGCATCACCGAGCGGGTGTTTTTCAGCGCCCAGCCGGTCTTGCCCTGCTCTTCCGCTGCTTCTGCAAGCGAGGCGACAAAACTGTCCGGCAGGCCGGCGAGATCGGCTTCGTCGGTCAGGAAGATGAAGGTTTCCTCATCGGCCAATACCTTGTTGGAGAAGTCGTTAAACGCCTTCGACAATTCGGTATTATAGGCGATCAGCTGCGCTTTGTCGGCGTCACCGAGCAGCGCGCCGTCGCGGACCAGCTGCTCGTAATTGCGCTCGACCAGCCGCATCTGCTTGGCATCGAGGCCGGCGGTCTCGCGGTTGTCGTATACCGCCTTGGTCTTGGCGAGCAATTTCGGATCGAGCGTCAGCTGGTCGAAGAAGGCGGAGACTTTCGGTAGCCATTCGCCCTGGATTTCGCGGACCTCTTCGTTCGAGAGGTTGCTGCTATGGACGCCCCAGATCGAGAAGAGATTATTGGCTTCATTGCCAACCAGTTCCATCGGCACGGTGAAATTTTCAAAGGTTGCCGGTGCCGGATTGTCGCGGATCGCGTTCACCTCGGCCTGGATCTTGTCCATCGTGACCTGAAAAGCCTGCGGGAAATCCGCGACCTTGACTTCATCCCACGGGGGAACGCCGTCATAGGGGCCGGTCCAGGACTGGAGGATGCTATTCTCGGTGGCTTCGGCTGGTGCCGCTCGCATCGCGCTCATCTTGTTCAATTCCGCTGTTGTCATTTTTTTTCCATGATCGTCGGCCAGAGCGGGTGTGGCGGTCGCGCCGAACAGCGCGGCGCTGGACACGCCCAGAAAAAATTTGCGGGTGGAAAGGGTGAATCGCATTACTAGTTCTCCAAATATCGAGCCGGCGTCGCCGATCGCTGAAAATGCGCGCGAGGCGCAATTGCCCTGTGTCTAGCCAAAGCGGAGCGGAAACGCAAAAAAGGTTGCTGTGGAAATCAAATTTTAGACGAACGACGCTTTCCGGTCGATGAACAACATCGCGGCGAAGGGCTATTCCGGTCGCTCGTCGAGCAGCGCGCGCACCAGCGGCTGCAGAGTCTCGTCATAGCGGGCCAGCATGACATGTTCCTCTGCATTTTCGAAATGACTGACCAGCTGACGGCCATTCCAATAATGCAGGGCAATCGCTGGCGGGTCGGCGACAATCATGTTGCGGCCATCGGGATGGTCGGGATCAATGGGCTTTAGATCGAGAGCGACCTGCGGCGCGGTCGAGGCGCAAACCGCCAGACTGATATCGCCCCACCAGGTTGAAATATTGCGATGCAAATGGCCGGTGATCATACCCTTGACCTGATCATGCCCGGCAACCGTATCCGCGAGCCGGGTCACCCATGGCTCGTCCGGGTGGGTGGTCATCCACTCGATGCCGCTTTCCACCGGCGGATGGTGCAGGATCAGGATCGTCGGCTTGTCGGTTTTCTCCGTCAGTCTTGCCGCAAGCCAGGCCGCGCGGGTTTCGCAGAAGGCGCCGCCATGCCGGCCCTCTTCCAAAGTATCGAGAATCAGCAAGCGGAGCGCCGGCGTATCGACCTCATATTGGACGAAGCCGTCCGCCGTCGGCACCTTGGGGAACTGTTTGCGGAACGGTGCCCGCAGATCGTGATTGCCCATGCACATGTGCACCGGGAACGGGACGACGGACAAGGCATTTTCCAGCCGGCGGTAGCTTTCCTGATCACCGCGATCGACGAGATCGCCGGTGGCCAGTAGCAGATCGGGCTGCGGCGTCATCGCGCAAATCGTCTTGATCGCCTGATCGAGCCGCTTGCGGTTGAATTCCGCCGGATTGTCCGGGTCAAACCCCAGATGAATATCGGTAATCTGCGCCATTAGCATGGACGCTCTCCCCTTGGGCCGGTTGCGCTATCGACGCGCAATCTTTTTATCCGGCTTTTGCTGTTTGTCTTTCTGTTCTTCCCTGATCAGCCAGGGCGCGCCATCATCGGCGTGATAGTCATGGCACATCGCACAGGTCGAGGGCACATCCGACGCTTTCTGGAATTCGCCGCCATGACATTCGCGGCAGGTCTTGATCCCGGGCAACAGCAGATCTTCGGCGCTCTTGGATGCCGGTGCGTTGTGGCAGCTGGTGCATTTTTCGTCGTTATGCGCCTCATGGCTGAACCAGCCATTGTGCATATAGCGATCGGTCTGGGTCACTGGCATGATGCCATAATCTACCCGGCCACGGGCGGTCGGCGGGGTGACGCCATGGCAGTCATAGCAGGCGCCGCCGCGCGAGAAGACCTGGCTGATCGCCATATTGGCGCGGCTCGGGCGGAACTGGACGGCGCGGGCATAATCGCTGGCGACCCGAGCCTCGTTGTCCGTCCCCGGACGCCGCCGCTTCATACCGCCGAGATTGATCGGCCGGGTCGGGCGGGTGGAGCGATAATAAGCTCTGAGATCGGCTTGGACCATTGCCGGTTCGCCGTGCCGCAACGTCCTCACAGTGCCGCCGATCTCGTCGAACGCCAGGCTGTGGCACATGCTGCAGTCTTCCTTCATATCGACCGGTTCAAACCGCACACCCTTCGGATCGGCTGTGTGACAATCCTTGCAAACCAGCGAATCGCCGAAGCCATAGGTTGTCGACAGTCGCCGACCCATTTGCGCGACACCGCCGGTCTTTGACAAATGCACATCATGGGGGAATTTGAGGCCATTATTTTCGGTGGGCTTCTGATCAAGCGAGACACGCTTGCGCGGCGGGTTTTTGCCTCCCGGGGTCACCAGCACGGCCGGCCGGAACTGCGGATGGGATATGCCAAAGTCCGATGCATTTTCCAGTTTTGTATCGGTCAAGCGCCTATCCATCCCATCATGGCAATCCGCGCAGAATTTTTGCGCCGTCGGTTCCATAGCACCGCTGCCTTCATGCTCGCTGTGACATTCGACACACCTGCCCGGCGGCTTGTTGAAGGCCGCCGCAAAGGTCGCGCCAATCACCTCCAACCCTTCCGGTCCGCCGCGTGCGGTCAGCAGACGCGGTTTCGCCGCATGGTCATGCGCGTCCTCTTCATGACAGGTGAGACAAGTGTTGTCCGTCACCGTGACAAACGCATCGACGTGACAGGCCTGACAATCTTTCTCCAGCGCATGATGCGCACTGCTCAGCGGGCCGGACGACCACATGGTGTCGGCGTAAAACTGGTCGGGCCGTTCCTCAACCCCGCGCCAGGTTGCCCATGTATAGATCGGCCATACCAGAAACGCGGCGAGCACCAGCGCGATGAAACCCCAAGCGCTGAGCCGTTTGCCCGGAAGCAGCCCCTTGAGCGTGTAGAGTGTCGATTCGCTGCGGATTTCGGCGGAATCGGACAGGGCCTCGACCCGCTTGACCGTCAGGACGATATCATCGCCCTCTTCGCTGACGATAATGACATGGCCGCCGAAGCCCAGTTCTGCGCCGGCAGACGGATTGATCGTCACCGAAATCCGGTGCTTGCCATCGAGCGTGAAATTCTGGCCGGAGCTGCTTTCGACAATGATCTGGCCGTCGTCGCGCTTGCGAATCGTGGCATGGTCCGGATTGACCGCAAGATCGGGCAGGTGGATCGCATTCGTGGTGCTGCGACCAATGCCGATCTCATCGGCAGGGAACGGGTTGGACCGGATAATTTCCCGGCCGTCGGCGGTGGTCGCTATCTGGCGGACGATGAAGGTCATGCTGGGCTCTCCATCCTACCAGTAGAAAAACACGCTGATGATATGCGCGGTCAGCGAGGCGATCAGAGCGAAGGTCATCGGCACATGGATGAACAGCCAGACCTGCAGCATCGCCTTGAGCTTGAGATGGCGGCGAACCCGGGCCAGCGTCGCTTCCTTTTTCTCGAGCAGGGCATCGACCTTGTCGAGCGGATCATCGCCGCCCATTTTCGGCTGATAGGCGCGCTCGCGGCGCAGGTCCGCCTGCGCCTGCCGGGTGGCGCAATCCGGATAGCGACCGGAAATCCGCTGGAAGAAGCCGCCGCCGAACGGATCCTGCTCGAGCGACTGCAGCACCAGAGTGGCATGTTCCGCCGACAGGGGCTGCGCCGCCTCGTGCAATTGCCGGTCGAGCGACCGCAGATTTTCGAGCATTTCCGTCTCGGTCATCTCGTCGCGATTGTCGGACAGCGCCTTGGGAATGGTTGCATAGAAATAGATGCCGACGATGCCGGAAATGATCACGATCATCATGAATATATAGGCAGCGGTGTGGATGTTCCAGCCGAGCTGGAAGCCGGTGTGCAGCGTGCCGATGACGATCAGGCTCAGCCCGAGATAGATATGCGCCGATGTCCAGGCCTTGAGCGACCATTGGCCCGGCGTCATCGCCCGCTTGCGCACGCCCAGCATGGTCAGCCAGAGAATCAGCAGCGCGCCGATGGTGCCCAGCGTATAGCCATACCAGCTGCCGCCATTGTGGCGCGGCGAGACGTCGATGAAGATATAGCTGACGATGCAGATCAGCATGAGCGCCGATGAAATCTTCAGCCAGCGGTAGCCGGCATGTTTCAGGAAACCGTCATGCATCGCGACCTTCTTGCGGGCGGGCGGGGCGGTGATGGCGTTGCTGGCCATTAGACGGGTCCCCCTGCTGGAAGTGATTCGGCGTTTCTCCCCGCCGTTCGTCCTGAGCCTGTCGAAGGACAGCTGGCAAGACGCCATGCTTCGACAAGCTCAGCACGAACGGCAGGATGACCAACGGATTGAACGGAACGAGACAGGCTCATACATCCTCCGCTTCAAGCTTGGCGACGGTGAGAAATTCTTCCGGTGCCACGCGGATCGCCGCCCCGGTCGGACAGGCGCGCACGCAGGCCGGACCGCCCTTGATCCCGGCGCACATGTCGCACTTGATCGCCTTCTTGGGCTTCTCCACCGCGGGGTCGCTGTGCTTCTTGGCCCAGGCCTTGTCGGGCTCGCCCGGCCCCGGCCCGGCGCCGAAGAACAGCCAGCTGAGCAGCCCCGGCTTCTTCGGCGGCACCTTGTCCATGCGGATCACGCCATAGGGGCAGTAGCGCTGGCAATTGCCGCAGCCGATGCAGCTGTCGTCGATAAACACCTCGCCATCGGGGCCACGGTGAATCGCATCGGGCGGACAGTCGGACATGCAATGCGGATGCTCGCAGTGGCGGCAGCTGGTCGGCACGTGCAGATGGGCATAAGTGCGCCCTGCTTCGCGGTCGAGCCGCGACAGGCCCTCATGGCTGTCGGCGCAGGCCTTCTCGCAATTGTCGCAGCCGACGCACAGATTTTCATCGATCAGCAGCACGTCGGTGGCTTCGCCGATGCCATTCTCGACGAGGAAATTGGCGATCCCCGAATACATGTCGACAATGCCCGAGAAACTGTCCTTTTTCGCTTCGACAAAGGCGTTGATATCTTGCCGCTCGGCCATTTCCTTCTTCGCCTTGCGCATCAGGTCGGGATGGGCATCGAGCACTTTCTTGAAGGCATCGCCGCTAATCTTGATGACTTCCGACTTGATCGCTGCCTTCACCGTCGCGGTGCGATAGCCGCCAGCGATCAGGGTCATTTCACCGACATAGGAGCCGGCCGGCAGATAGGACAGAAACACCGGCTTGCCGCCAATCTGTTTCTCGACCACCATCGAGCCGACCCGGATGACATAAATGTCATTGCCCTCGCCGCCTTCCTCGATAATCGTCTCTCCGGCCCGGACATTGATGATCTCGCTGGATTCGACGACTTCGGCAATATCTTCCTTGGTCAGGCCGGACCCGAACATCTGCAGCAATTGCCGCTCGGTCGAAATCTGGGTGATCCGGCGTTTTGCCGCCGGGACCGACGCCTGCAATTTGAGCGCCGCGGTGCGCGAAATTTCAACCACGATGACATCTTCCGCCGCCTTGATCGTAGCGCCGCGCCGTCGACCGGAAATCAGGCCAACCTCGCCGAAGATCGAACCCTGCTCGATCGGCACGGTGATCGACGGGTCATCGGCATTGATTTCCACTGCAACCGAACCCTGAGCAATGGCAAACAGCGAGCTTCCCGGATCATTTTTCTCGAAAATCACTTCGCCCCGTTCATAGCTTTGCGGCTCGCTGTCGAGCATGAATTCGCGCATCTGCAGCGGAGACAGGTCGTTGAGAATGGTCACATTGGAACGAAAAAATTCGAGCCATTCATCAACCGACCGGCTTCCGGGCAAGTCGCCGAATTTCGCTTCGAGGATCGGTTCATCGGCAGGCTTGAGGTCAGTATTGCCGTTGATATATTCGATCACGTCATAGCCCTGGTTCATGCAGTGCTTGATCAACGGATAGCCGGCGAGCGCGCCAATGACATAGATGCCCTTCTTGGTGCTCTCGAACGCTGGCGACAGTTTGGGATAGGCCTCACGGTCGTCGCTGGTAAATTCGATGCCGCATTCCTCGACGAATTTGCGCGGCGGGGCGCTGCCCATACGAGCGATGATCCGGTCGCATTTTATGGTTTCCTGACCATCGCGGGTTTCCAGCACCAGTTCACCATCCCTGACCTCGGCCGGGGTGGTCTCGTTGCGGACGATGATCTTGCCCTGTTCGCCCGCTTCCATCAGCAGCTTGACATTGGCCTTCTTGGCGCGGGCAAAATCCGCCGAGCGGTTGAGAATCGTGACGACATTATTCTGCGCCGCGTCGGCGGCGAGACCAAGTGCATTCTCGATACCCGCATCACCCGATCCGATCACGGTGATATGCTCGTCATAATATTCACCGGGATCGTCGAGTTGATATTGCACCAGCTTGTTGTCACCGCCGGGGCAACGCAAAAGGTTGGGATTGCCCTGGGTACCAATCGCCATCACGATCGTCTCGGTCTGCACCGTCTCGCCGTTTTTCAGGGTGATGGTGAAATTGCCTTCATCACCCTCGATCTTCACCGGTTCGGCCTTGTACATGACATTGACGCCGTGGCTGGCGGTTTGCGCATCCCATGTCTCGAGAATCGCCTCGCGCTTGCCCGCGTCAAAATCCATATCAGAGCGCAGCACCAGTTGGCTCGGCGTCGCCATGACATGCTTGCCCTTTTGATATTTATAGATGGTGTCGGAAAGATGATCGGTTTTTTCCAGCAACACATGCTTCAGCTTCAGCTGTGCGGCACGCCCAGCGGCACTCATGCCCGCTGGTCCGGACCCGATAATGACTACTCTGAACTTGTCCGACACGCGCTCGCTTCCCCTTTTAGCTTCCCCCCGACCAACGCACCCTCATACGTTAAGCGATCCGGTTGAACTATCTGTCCGGCTGTAGCGCGACCCAAAAGATTGAACTTTGGCAGTATCTTACCAAAAAGCCCCTTCATTGCCAGTGCAAAATGTCACAGTGATCTAGGCGCTTGTCAGCTAGCAGCGGGGTCCGTATCCCTGCGCGGGACTATCGTGACACAAAACAGCTTGGGGATTGACCATGGCAAAAGCCGCTTCATCGATGAATATCAGCCGTATCGCTTTGATTCTCGCAGCTTTACTGGCGCTCGGGGCGATCGCGGTGCAGATCTACCGCAGCATGAATGCCGAGGACGCTGCGACCATGCCGGTTGCCGGAACCGAAAGCGAAGCGGCGCCCAGCGTCGATGAAGTCATCGCCGGGCTGGAGAAAAAGCTGCAGGAAAACCCCGACGACGCGGAAAGCTGGCGAATGCTGGGGTGGAGCTATTTTGAAACGCAGAAATTCGCCGAATCGGCGACCGCGATGAAGCGGGCGACCACGCTCGATCCCGACAATGCGGAATATTGGTCGATGCTGGGCGAGGCGCTGGTGATGGCGAGCGATGGCACGCAAGTCCCGCCAGATGCTGCCGCTGCCTTTCGCAATGCGCTGAAACATGATGCCAAGGATGCGCGCGCGCGCTATTTCCTGGCGGTGCAGAAGGACATATCCGGCGATCACAAGGGCGCGATCAATGACTGGTTCGCGCTGCTCGCCGACACGCCCGCCGACGCGCCCTATGCCGCTGATATCCGCCGGGTAATCGGACAGGTTGCGGAGAAGGAAGGCATTGATGTTGCCGACCGCCTCGCCAAGGTTGCGGCCGCTGCGCCGACCGGCGGTATCTCGACCGACGGACCGGCCGTCGCCACCGCCGCAATTCCCGGCCCCAGCAGCCAACAGATGAAAGAAGCCGCCGCCCTGCCGCCCGGCCAACAGGAAGCGATGATCGCCAATATGGTCGACGGTCTCGACAAGCGGCTGCAGGCCAATCCCAAGGACGCCAACGGCTGGATCATGCTGATCCGCAGCCGCATGCAATTGGGGCAGACCGTGCAGGCGAAACAGGCGCTGGATCGGGGCCTCAAAGCGTTCAAGAATGATGGCGCGGAAGCGAAGCGGATCCGGGAAGCGGCGGCGGCGCTGGGGGTTTAGCCGAGAAGAATCCGGGCCGCATCTGCCGCCATCTGCGCGGTCGGGGATAGCAAGTTGGGTGTGTAGCGGAACGAACGCTGCTCCAGTGCGTTTGATGGCCGATATGCTTGGAATATCCTATCTTCTTACCAAAAAGGCCGATTGTTTTGCGCAGATTTTTATGCCTCGATTGCGGGAACCAAGTCCATTTCAACAATGCGACATGCCTGGCGTGTTCCGCAAATCTGGCCTATTCGCCGTCGCAGGATGAAATGCTGGCGTTCCCGGCAGCCGATGCTGGTGCGACGATCGGGACGCTTGGATATTCGCTTTGTGCAAACCGGGACCTGATCGGATGCAACTGGCTGTGCGACAATGTCAGCGAACGCTCATTATGTCAGAGCTGTTTCCACACCACCAAGATTCCTGACATTTCCGATCTGGAAAAGCGGCGACAATGGAACAGGCTGGAGCGTGCCAAACGCCGGCTATTTTATGCGCTGATCAAATTGAACCTGCCGCTGGCGGCGGACCCCGATGTCTCGCAAGGATCCCTTCGATTCGAATTGCTGGGCGATCGGCTGCTGCCAAACGGCGAGAAAAAGCGCGTCATGACCGGGCATGACAATGGCCTGATCACCATCAACATCGCCGAGGCCGACGATGCAATCCGGGAGAAGAATCGCACGATGATGGGTGAGCCCTATCGCACATTGATTGGCCATTTCCGGCATGAAGTGGGTCATTATTACTGGGATCAGCTGGTCGACAAACCGGGCGTGATCGACCGGTTCCGCGACCTTTTCGGCGATGAACGGCGCGACTATTCGGAAGCCCTGGGGACATATTATGACAATGGCCCGGCGGCGGACTGGCAAAAGTCCTTCGTCAGCGCTTACGCCACTGCGCACCCCTGGGAGGATTTCGCGGAAACATGGGCCCATTATCTGCATATGGTCAGCGGTCTGGAAACCGCCTTTGCCTATGGCCTGAACCCACAGCCTTCGGAAATCGGAGCACCCCCGCTCATTCAATTGGCCGACCCGTATCACGTGTCTGACCATGAACAGCTGCTCGACCATTGGGTTCCGATCACGGTCGCGATGAATGCGATGAACCGGTCGATGGGTAACCGGGACTATTATCCGTTTGTCCTGTCATCGCGGATTTCCGAGAAACTGCGTTTCATCCATGATCTGATCAAGGATCAATAACTTTCCCCGGCAGGGTCACAGCGAAATCGATGAGTCGCGCTAACTCAAGCGAGCGCATTTTTCATAATGACCGCAGCGGTAATATCGCCGGTCACATTGACCACCGTCCTCGACATGTCGAGAAGCCGGTCTACGCCCAAGATGATGACCAGCCCGGTGGCCGGAATGCCGAATCCCGCAGCGACGCTCGCCAATATGGCGATGCTGACGCCGGGGGTGCCCGGTGCGCCAATCGATGAGGCGACCAGCGTACCGACCAGCAAAACGGTCTCGCTCATGCTCAGATCGACGCCCGATATTTGCGCCAGAAAGAGAATCGCGACGCTTTGATACAGCGCCGTGCCCGCCATGTTCATCGTGGCGCCAAGCGGAACCACCAGATGCGCGACGTCGTCCGGCACATGGAATTGCCGCGCCGTCTGGATCGTGCTGGGCATGACCGCCGAGGAGCTGGACGTGGAAAAGGCGAGCAACAGATTGGGGCCCGCCACGGAAAGGAAGGAACGGAAGCCAAGTCCGGCGATCAATCGCAAGGATATCGCGTAGATGACAAAGAGAAGCACCAATCCCAGCAGGACGGTACCGACATAGCTAAGCAGGCCGAGCAGCGAGTCCAGTCCGATCTGGATCATCAGCTGCGCCATCAGTCCGAACACGGCGAGCGGCGACAACAGCATCGCCCATTTTACGATGGTCATCGAAATCGACATCAGCGAATCGAGCAGGGCGAGGAACGGTGCCGCTTTCTCCCGTTGAACCTGGGTGGCAGCCACACCGGCCAGCACCGCAAGGATCACGATCGCCAGCAAATCGCCCTGAATCACCGATGCCGCCGGATTGGTCGGCAGCACCCCGGCAACCATGTCCGGCAGCCGTGTCAGGTCGAAGCTCTGAACAGTCCCTGCTGGCAGCGGCGCCTTGTCGACCGGCAGGTCCAGGCCGATTCCCGGTTCGAACAGCTGCGCCAAAGAGATACCAATCCAGGCCGCCAGAAATGTGGTCGAGACGATGAACAGGCCCAGGCGCACCCCCAGCTTGCGCATGGCCTCATTCGAGGGCACCCCGGCGAGGCCGCTGACGATCGACGAAAATACCAGGGGCACCAGGACAATCGCGATCAGGCCAAGGAAAAGCTGCCCGGGCAGCGCCAGCCAGTCACCGATCATGCCAGCCGTTTTCGGCTGGACCAAACCCGCTGCCGGCCCAAGCAATGTGCCGGTCGCCACGCCAGTCACCATCGCGACAAGCACTTGTGCCCACAGCCGCGACCGCGCCCATATACGCAATTTGCTGCTCTGCTGAATCAGGCGGTTCAGCTCGAAGCCGGTTTGGTTCAGCACGACGATGTTTTTATTGTGTGCTCAAACCTATCTCGAGAATCATTATATTCTTTGGTAAATGGTGATTTTGAAACCGGGTATTTTTTCATTTTCAAAACTTGCCTATTCCGTTCTGTCAAACCTCAAACTGACATTCTCCTGCGCTTTCAAATGCGCCAATAGCGCAAAGAGATTGTCGGTGCGCGGATTGCCTTTGGCGCTTAACATCCGCATCAGATTCTTGGGGTTTTTGTCGAGTTCCTTGCCGAGTTTTTCAAACCCAACCGTTGCATTGACATAGTCGCGCAGAACGATCTTTCCGGTTTCAACATCGCCATCCATGAAGGCGTTCATCGCCTCCTGAAACAGGCCGATCCGGAAGGCCGGATCGCGTTCCGCACGGGCCTTTACGGTGTCCTTAAAACTGCGGGTCAATACCATGGCTAGCCTTCTTGCCTTTTCCGTTTCCTGTAGTCCGACCAGAGCGCTCTGGCCGCATATTGTTCGACTCTCACGGCAGTTGGTAACATATACGATACTTTGCTGCAATTCCGCCCCCACCCAAATCCTCCCCGCTCGCGGGGAGGGGGACCGCGCAAAGCGTGGTGGAGGGGGCGTGCGTCTAAGCGCAGCGCTTGGGGCACACCCCCTCCGTCAGCCGTTCCGGCTGCCACCTCCCCGCAAGCGGGGAGGATTGAGCCCCATCCTCAAAACACTATAGGATCAGCTACCGAAACAACGGCTCACCAAAACTCCGCAGCTTCCGGCTATGCAGCGTCCCCGCATCCGCCTCTATCGCCAGCAGGTCGATGGCGCGCAGGCCGATCGCGAGATGCTGACCAACCCGTTCCTGATAGAAGGCATCGGCCATGCCGGGCAGCTTGATCTCGCCGTGCAGCGGCTTGTCGGAAGCACAAAGCAACGTCCCGTAGGGCACGCGGTAGCGATAGCCGTTGGCGGCGACCGTCGCCGATTCCATATCGATGGCGATGGCGCGGGATTGGTTGAGCCGCCTGGCAATCTGTTCGAAGCGCAGCTCCCAGTTGCGGTCGCCGGTGGTGACCACGGTGCCGGTGCGCAATTGCTGCTTGAGCTTGGACTTGTCGATGCCCGTCTCTTCCTGCACCGCCTGGGTCAGCGCCAGTTGCACTTCGGCGATCGTCGGCAGCGGGATGCTGGGTGGCAGCACGTCATCGAGCACATTGTCGTCGCGCAGATAGGCGTGGGCGAGGACATAGTCGCCAAGCCGCTGGGTCCGGCGCAGCGCACCGCAATGGCCGATCATCAGCCAGACATGCGGGCGCAGCACCGCGAGATGGTCGGTGATCGTCTTGGCATTGCTCGGGCCGACGCCGATATTGACCAGGGTAACCCCCGGTCGTCCGTCGCTACGGACCAGATGATAGGCCGGCATCTGCGGCGGTTTTGCGATTGGCGGGGCAGAGGGCTTGCCGTCCTTGCCGGTGATCCGGTTGCCCGGTTCGACCAGCATGCTGGCTTTGCCGGCTTTCAGTTCTGCCAGACCATGTTCGATAAATTCATCGACATAGCGCTGATAGTTGGTGAACAGGATGAACGGTTGGAAATGCTCTGGGTCGGTGGCGCAATAATGGCGGATCCGGTGCAGCGAATAATCGACCCGCTCGGCGGTGAACAGCGCCAGCGCAGAGGCTTCCTCACCCTGGAAAATCTGGCCGCCATCGACAATCTCGTCATTGGTCTTGACCAGATTCGGCGTGTGGAAATAATTGGGCAGCTTTTCCTTCTTCGCGCGATCAAGACCAGCGCCGGCATCCTCCAGCGCAAAGGCCAGCGGAATCGGTGTATCGGAAAGTTCTACCCGGATTTTGGCGGTGAAGGTCGTGGCGATGCGTTGCAGCTGGTCGAGCAGATAGGTGCGATAAAGCTTCGGTTCGGTGATCGTCGTGCGATAGGTATTGATATCGGCGAGATGACCGGACGCCAGATGGCTGGTTTCGGTCGCCTGATCGGCGGGAATTTGTACACTGATCTGCGGATAAAGGCCTTGCTGGCGGTCATCCTTCGCCAGCTTGGCGGTCGCATAGCGGCGGAATCGGGCAGCCGTGATTTCGATCTGTTCGGCGTAGAGTTTTTCCAGCAACGCCACCGCTTGGGCGGGGGTGTCGCATAAGGTGGATTCGGTTGTCATGCAGTCTCCGTTACAGTTTCAGCCCTGTAACGGAAAATACTGACAAAGGGAAAAACTAACGGCGGGCCAGGTCGAGAAAACGGGCCGCCGCCTCGAACTCGGCACGTTTGATCTCTCGCGCCGCAAACGCCTGATCATCGCGGCCCCACTGCTGTTCCTGCCAAAGCTCCTCCAGATTGACCAACGGCCACAGCGTTTCGGTATCGTGCGTCTGTTCAACCAGACCCAGCGTCGCGATCAGCGAGCCGGACAGGCCGACAAGCGACAGCATCGCGGCCACGGTAAAATCATCCTGCGCCTCAACCGTCGCGGCCAGGCGCTCGATCGTTTCTTGCGGCTGCGCTTCATATCGGATCCCGTAGACCAGATTGAAACCGACGTCATAATGTTGCCGCGCCCAGTCCAGCAGCGGGTCCCAATGCTTTGCCTGATGATCGATCAGCGCCTGCTGGCCCTCGTCTGCGCGATAATAGAGCATGTCGCTGTCGGCAAAGGCGGCGATCCGGCCGACAATCCGGTCCCGCTCGTTGTCGACCTGATCCAGCGCGCCTTGCGCCAGTGCGGTCAATGGCATCGACGCGGGTATGATATTGTCACCTTGCGCCGCCCATTCCGCGGCAATCGCATCGGCCAGAGCAGATACCGGAACCGCCAGCGCATTGCGCTGCGGCGTTTTCATCGGACGCCCGTCGAGCAAGATGGCGAATGCGTCGCCGACCGGCGATACCGATACGTCCTTATAGAATCGCTTCACGGCGCGTCCCTGCCGGCTGCCGTCTTGGCGATTTCTTCTTCTGCCACCCGGGCCCGAATATATTTGCGGATGATCCAGACCGGTGCGACCCACATTTGTGCCAGCCCGAGCGCAATCAGCACATAGCCAGCGGGCGGCGGAACCGGGGGCAAGCGGTCGAGCACGATGGCAAGTCCCAGCATGACCAGTACGACACCGAGCAGGCGGATCATACTGACGGTGAAATGAACCGCCTTGGCCTGCTTTTCTTTCACCGGGTCGGGCACATATTCGAGTTGTTCTTCAATCGGCTCGGTCATCGGTTCAATATTCCGTTCAGGTCGGCCATCGTCGCCGCAACGATTTCGGCTCCGGCAGCGATCAGTTCATGCTCGTCATGATAGCCCCAGTCGACCCCCACGGCGCGCACTTTGGCGTTGACCGCCATCGCCATATCGAAGCTGGTATCGCCAATCATCGCCGTGGTTTCCGGCGCCGCTCCCGCTTCGGCCATCGCCAGTTCGACCATCGCCGGATGCGGCTTCGATGGGTGCCGGTCTGCCGTCTGCAGCGTGACAAAGCGATTACCAAGACCATGGGTTTCCAGCACATGGCGGAGACCGCGATCCGACTTGCCGGTGGCCACACCCAGAACCCAGCCAGATGCTTCCAATTGTTCCAGTGTCTCGAGCAGTCCGTCGTAGAGTGGCTCGTGCACTCCGCCCGCTTCGCGTAATTCGAAGAAACCATCCTTGTAGGATTGGGTCACCGCAGCAACAGTCTCGGCATCCCCTTCGGGCAGCAATTGCGAGACGGCCTCGATCAGGCTGAGGCCGACGATCCGCCGCACCAGATGATGATCGGGCGCAACCAGCCCGTGCTTTTCAAACGCCTGATCCATCGAGGCGCAGATATTGGCCTGACTATCGACCATTGTGCCGTCGCAATCGAACAGGGCAAGCTTGTTGGTCATATCTCTCCGAACTCCTGCATCATATGGGCCATCGCGCGGCGACCCGTGGCATCAAGCGCAGCTGCGGCTTGTTTGCGGGCGGCGGCTGGTTTGTTCTGGCCGAGCTTGGCGGTGGGACGCCAAGCCAATATTTCCATCTCGAAGCCGACAATTGCGTCGACCATCTTGTCAAACTTTGACGCATCCATCTTGGCCCGATGCCAAAGCGTTTTGGGCAGCAGCTTCGCTTCGTTCTGTGCCGTCACATCATCCAGCAGGCCAATCAGGCCCTCACGCGCCATCTGGCGAACCTTGCCTTCCAATTCCAGGGTCAGATAATTCCATGTCGGAACCTGATCGTCGAGGCCATACCAGTCGGGGCTGATATAGGCGTCGGGGCCATTGATCACGCACAGTGCCGTCTTGGTGGCAATATGCCTGGTCAACGCGTTGCCGCGCGACAAATGAAATTGCAGCGCGCCGTCGCCGGTCGAGAATAGCGGCACATGGGCAACGCGCGGTCCATCCGGCGTCTCGGCAAACACCATTCCGAACCCGATTTCGGCAATCATTGCCTCGAGCGCAGCCCGCTCGTCCGCGTCATGATGATCATTGGCAGATTTGGGCCAGCGAAAGGCGGGATTGGGATGCATTATTTGGGCTTCTTGCGCAGCGCCTGCTTGACCTTGGCCTTGTGCGGCATGTTTTTCTTGTGGGTTGCCTTGCCGGCATTGGGCCGTTCCCGCTTGGTCGGCTTGCCCGCCTTCACCGGCTTGCCATCAATCTCGCCGCGACCACGGCGCTCGCCGCGCTTGTCCTTGCGAATCATCTTGGCATGCGCCTTGGCCTGCTGTTTCCGCACCAATTTTCCGCCCGGCTTCTTCTCGTCGAGCGGCAGGTCGCCCAGAATCAGGTCGAGCCCGAGATTATCGATGGATTCGGCAAAATGGGTCGGCAGATCCGCGGTCACGTCAAGATTGTGGCCGTCGGGATGCTCGATCCGCAGACGCCTTGCGTGCAAATGCATCTTGCGACTGATCGTGCCGGTCAGAAACGCATCCTTGCCGCCATATTTGCCGTCACCGACAATCGGATGGCCGATCGCCGCCATATGCACACGCAGCTGATGCGTACGCCCGGTATGCGGCTGCAATTCAACCCAGCAGGCGCGGTTGCCCGCCCGTTCGATGATCCGGTAGCGCGATTTTGCCGATTGGCCATTCTCTTCATCGACGTGCATTTTTTCGCCGCCGGAGCCCGGTTGCTTGGACAGCGGCAAGTCGATGACGCCATCGGCGATTTCCGGCACGCCCATGACGAGCGCCCAGTAAACTTTGCGGACATCGCGACCGGAAAAACGTTTGGAGAAAAAGGCCGCAGCCCCCGGTGAGCGCGCCAGCAGGATCACCCCGCTGGTATCCTTGTCGAGCCGGTGGACCAGCTTGGGTCGTGACTTGGCATCAAAGGTCAGCGCGTCGAGCAGGCCATCAAGATGGGTCGTGGTCTTGCTGCCGCCCTGTGTTGCCAGTCCGGGAGGCTTGTTGACGACAATCGCCGATTTGTCCTTGTGAATGACCAGTTCCCGGGCAAAATCGATCTGGTCCTGCGACAGATCGGTCTTGGCTTTGGCAACGCGCCCCGGCCGTTCGATTTCCTGCGGGGGCACCCGCAATACCTGCCCGGCCTGCAAGCGATCGCCCGGCGCCACTCTTTTGCCATCGACCCGCAATTGCCCGGTCCGCGCCCAGCGCGAAACGATGTTGAACGGCACGTCGTCCATGTGCCGCTTGAACCAGCGATCGACCCGGATATCGTCGTCATCGGCAGAAACCGTGAATTGCCGGACATCCAGCGTCTTCAGCGTCTGCATCTGTTCTTTGGTCGAGCCCTGCGGCGTTTCTTCCTCGGAGCCGCTTTCGGCGGTGGGATCAAAGCCGCTCATGCCAGTGCCCTCACTGCCATCAGGCCGGCAAACACGGCCAGCACGGAACCGACGACGGAGACCAAGGCATATAAGATTGCGATGCCCCATTCACTGCGCTCGATCATATTGAGAACTTCCAAACTAAAGGCCGAAAAAGTTGTAAAACCACCAAGCAGGCCAACGCCAAGCAACAGCCGCCACGGCTCATCGACAAAATTGCTGCGGGCCAGCACACCGGCCAGCACACCCATAAGAAGGCCGCCGGTCATGTTGGCCAGCAAGGTTCCAATGGGGTAACCCACAGGAGCAAGGTGAAAGACAAGTCGGCCGAGATGATAGCGTCCCGCCGCACCCATCGCACCGCCTGCCATGACAAGAAGGGTAGCGTTCATGGGCGTCCCTTAGTCGGCTTGAGCGGTTTTTCCAAGCATATCATTGGCGAGCCACAGGCGGATAGCGGTCGCGAGGCCCGGCGGCCGGGCCGCGGCGATCCGCTCGACGTCTATCCGGGCGACCAATGCGTTGAGCGGCAGCCCGCGACGATCCGAGGCGGTTTTCAGCATTTCCCAGAACAAAGGCTCAAGCGAAATCGATGTTTGATGCCCGGCAATCGTGATGCTGCGCTTGACCGGCGGGTGAAAGATTTCGGAACGTTCTAGATCCACCCGGACAATTCCCGCCGTATCAGCTTGTCCAGCATAGCGATGCTGATATCACTGTCATTCAGGCAGGGGAGATAGGCAAATTTTTCGCCGCCGCCGGCTTCAAACTGTTCCTTGCCCCTGATCGCCAGTTCCTCGCAGGTTTCCAGACAGTCACTTGAAAATCCCGGTGCAAATATCGCGATATTCTTCTTTCCCTGCCCCGGCAGCGCCTCCAGCACTTCGTCGGTTGGCGGGCCCAGCCATTTCGCCCGGCCAAAGCGCGACTGGAATGCCACGACCAGTTCCTTGCCCATCCTCTCGGAGAGCAGGCGAGCGGTCTTTTGACAGTGGCAGTGATAGGGATCGCCCAGTTCCAGCGTGCGTTGCGGCATGCCGTGAAAACTGGCGACGATCGCATCCGGCTCAAAATCCAGCGCGGCAATGTCGCGCTCCAGGCTGATGGCCAGCGCATCGATATAGGCGGGGTCATCATGATAGGCCGGGAGCAGCCGGATCGCCGGTTGCCAGCGCATCGCGGCAATCGCGTCGAACACCGCATCATGGACGCTGGCGGTGGTGGCACCGCTATATTGCGGATAGAGCGGCGCGATCAAGATGCGGTCGCATCCGGCGGCTTTCATCACATCCAGCCGGCTCTTGATGCTTGGATTGCCGTAGCGCATCGCCCAGTCGACCATCACGCCATCAATTGTATCGGCAAGCTTTTCCGCCTGTTTGCGGGTGTAGAATGCCAGCGGCGACCCGTCTTCGGTCCAGACCAGGCTATAGGCTTCGGCGGATTTTGCCGGTCGTGTGTTGAGAATGACGCCGCGCAATAGCGGCTGCCAGATGATTGAGGGAATCTCGACCACCCGCTTGTCCGACAGAAACTCCTTGAGATAGCGTTTTACGGCTTGCTTGTCCGGCGCATCGGGTGTGCCCAGATTGACCAGCAAGACGCCGATCTTCTTCGCCGCCACCGGCGGATGATCGGTTGGCAATGGTCCCGTTTCACGCATGACTTATGATACTTCCCCGAAAAGTGGCAATTGCCGAAGGCGGACGCCGGTTGCCGAGAATAGCGCATTGGCAACCGCTGGCGCAACCGCTGGCACACCAAGCTCTTCATAGCCTGCCGGCTCTTCCTCGCTTCTGATAAATTCGATCTGGATCGGCGGAATTTCAGCCAGCCGCGGCAGCGACAGGTCGCGCAGACGCTTTGCCGTTGGCAGCCCCTTCTCAAATCGGGTCGCACTACCCAATGCCATCGCCAGTCCGAAGATTATGCCGCCTTCGATCTGCTGCCGGGCAATGTCGGGATGGATGATCCGGCCGATATCGACCGTCGCCGAAATGCGACGCACTTCAAGGCCGCTTCCCCCCCGGCTGGCGCTTGTGATAACGGCAATATGGCCGCCGCGCATGCTGTGACAAGCGATCCCTTGACCGCTTTGTTCCAGCCCGCCATCCCAGCCGGCCATCGCGGCTACACCGGTCAGGCAACGCGCCAGTCTCGGCTGGTTGTTCATCATCTGCATCCGGAACGACAAAGGTTCGATCGCGGCCTTCGCTGCCAGCTCATCGATGAACGATTCCAGAAAGAAAACATTGCTGCTATGGGCGTTGCTGCGCCAGTTGCCGGTCGGTACCCCCACGAAAGCCGGGTGATGATCGACGGTCAGATTGGGAATATCATAGGGCACTTCGAGTCCGGCGACGGCCTTGATATCGGCTTCACCGATCGAGGAGCGCATCGCTGCGACATTGTCCATGCCGTCGAACAGCCGTTTGACCTGTTCGCGGGCGGAGGGCGGCGCGGCGATCTTGATCTGCAGCGCCGTGATGCGCCCGGCCTTGGCCATGGCCGCATCCAGCCGGGCCTGGCTCGGGGCCCGGTAATGATCGTGCATCAAATCTTCGGCGCGGGACCAGACCAGTTGCACAGGGCGTCCCATTTGCTTTGCCATCAGGGCAACCTGGCCAGCGATATCATTGTCGAGATTGCGGTCGAAAGATCCGCCGCTCAGCATCGGATATAGCGTCACCCGGTCCTGAGCGATGTTGAGCATTCTCGCCGCTGCCTGGACCGCTGCGACCGGTGCCTGCGTGGCCATCCACAGTTCCAGACCGCCATCCTTATATTCTGCCGTAGCCGTTCGCGTTTCAATCGGCGCATGCAATGCCGCATCGGCATGGTAGCGCGCCTGAAAGCCATTATCCTTGTCGAACAGGCCTTTGGTATCACCGCGCGTCACAAAGCGTGTCCCCGACCCCTCATCGAGTGCCTCGCGCAAGGCGGCGTCGATCTTGTCGCTATCGGCGAGAAATCCCTTGGTCTCGAAAACCGGACTCATTTTGTCCAGCGCCCGATTGGCCGCCCACCAGTTGGTTGCGACCGCAGCGATCCATTTGTCGTGTTGGACCACATCGATAAAGCCGGTGATCTTGCTGGCCCCTGCGCGGTTGAACGATTTCAGCCTGGTGTCGCCAATCGGGCCTTGCCTTATCGCCGCAAAGACCATGTCCGGCAGGCGGATATCACCGGCAAAATTGGCGGAACCATCCAGTTTGCTGGGCAGGTCGAGACGCGTGACGTCCTGCCCGATCAATTTGCCGGCACCAGCCGGTCGGAGCGGCACCGGATCGGGCAGCGTCTCATTGGCCGCATCGCGGATCAGTTCGCCGAACCGCAGTTTCTTCTCCCCGCTCGAGATGATCCCATTTTCGACCGTGCAGCTTTCCCAGGCGACATCCCATTTCGCAGCCGCAGCCTTGGTCAGCAAAACCCGCGCCGCCGCACCCGCTTCCCGAAAACTTCCCGCGAAAGCAGGGATTGAGGTGGAATCGGCAGTCACTATAAACTGTTCGCGGACCGCGACACTCTGCGCAATCCATCGGACCGCAGCATTGTCGGCCAATTTCTCGGCACCGGCGGGCATAAGGGAAACCGCCCACTGCTCGGCCAGCAGACCGTTGCTGTACAGCGGGTTGATCGGCGCCGGTTCCACCGCAACCGTGCGCCAGTCGGCACCCAGTTCGTCGGCCAGGATTTGCGGGAGGACAGTGTAGACGCCCTGCCCCATTTCGCTTTGCGGCACGACCACGGTGACCTGCCCATCTTCAGATATTTTGAGAAAAGCGCCAAAGATCTGGTCATTCTCGGTGGCGGCGACATTGGGTTCATAGCTGCGCGGCCAAAGCGCCCAGGCGACGACAAGCCCGCCGACCGCACCACCGCCAATCAGGAATTTGCGGCGATTCAATCCAGTGCGAGCATCATCAGGCTGATCGATGTCCGGTTCAGCCACCATGGGCGTTCTTTAGCAGGCCCAGACGGGGCATTTCGATTTTTGGGCAACGATCCATCACGACTTTCAACCCCGCAGCAATCGCCCGCTGGGCCGCCGCTTCGTTGATCACACCCAGCTGCATCCAGACCGATTTGGCACCCACAGCAATGGCTTCGTCGACGGCATCTGCGGCGGCTGCGCTATTGCGGAAAATGTCGACCATATCGATGGTACCCTCAATTTCTTCTAGCGAGGCTACGACCGGGACACCGTGCAAGGTTTGTCCGGCGAGAAGGGGATTGACCGGCACGACATCATAGCCCTGCTCCAGCAGAAAGCGGAATATCTCGTTGCTCGCCCGCCCGGGCTTGGCCGACGCGCCGACCAAGGCGATCCGCCTGGTCGATGTCAGCAATGCGGCTATATCCTGATCGCTTTCCAGCAGCATGATGCCGTTCCTTTCGACTATTGATTGTCCAACCATGTCGCGAGTTTTTTGGCAATATCAAGGAACGCCTGTCCCTGCACCCCGTCTGTACAGGCCGGCGGCGTGCCGCCATCGCTGGACTTGCGGATTTCGATGTCGAGCGGGATTCTGCCAAGAAACGGCATGCCCATGGTCTTCGCGGCGGCTTCGGCGCCGCCGGCACCAAACGGATCGCTGACCTCACCACAGTGCGGACATTGATAGCCCGCCATATTCTCGACCATGCCGATGATTGGAATCTTCGCCTGATTGAACAGGTCCACCGCCCGGGTCGCATCCATCAGCGCCAGATCCTGTGGCGTCGATACGATCACTGCGCCGACCGGCTTGTGATTCTGCATCATCGAAAGCTGCACGTCGCCGGTGCCCGGCGGCATATCGACGATCAGTTCCTCGACATCGCCCCAATGGGCGTCGATCAATTGTTCAAGCGCCTTGCCCGCCATCGGACCGCGCCAGGCAATCGCCTGTCCGGGTTTCGCCAGATGGCCCATCGACAACACCGGCACATCATAATCATTCGGCACCGGGATCAGCTGCTTGCCTTCGGCTTCCGGTCGCTGGCCTTCGCAGTGCAGCAGGCGCGGCTGCGACGGACCATATATATCGGCATCCACCATCCCGACCTTGCGGCCCATCCGCTGCATCGCAATCGCCAGATTGGCGGACAGTGTCGACTTGCCAACCCCGCCCTTGCCGCTGGCCACCGCGATCAGACGCCGCTCGACCTTTTCGGCGGTCATGGCGATATCGACTGTCTCGACACCGTCCAATTCGAGCAACTTGCTTTTCACCGCGATCTCGATCTGGCCGCGATCGCGCACGTCGAGACCGCCGACGTTGAGCACCAGAGTGATCCGGCCTTGTGTGAATTTTACGGCGCTGAAACGCCCTTTGGCAACGCCTTCGAGCGCTGCTTCGATGGAGGAAATATCGGTCATCGGATCGACATAGTTACACTTTTCTCGGATTGACACTGTTTTTCTGGCGGCGCGCTACCTATAAAGGAACGATGGATAAAAATATTGACGGCGGAGCGCGTCGCAAATCGATTTTGGGCGCAATTTTGAACATGGCCGGCCCCTGGGGCAATAATGGCGACAGCGGCAACGATGGTGGTAGCGGCAATGGCGGCGGCCCACGCAACCCTTGGGGCAACCCTCCAGGCGGGTCTTCCGGTGGCGGACGCAAGGGCGCCAGCTCTCTGGAAGAATTGTTCAAAAGAGGCACCGGCGGCGGTTTCAGAGGCGGTATCCCGAAGCGTCCGGGCGGCCGATCCTGGTGGCCGCTCATGGCGATCGCCTTTATTATTCTCTGGGTATTGCTGACCAGCATCCACCGCGTCAGCCCTCAGGAACGCGGCGTGGTTACCTTCCTCGGCTCCTATTCACGGACCCTGCAACCGGGCCTTCACTTTTCTCTTCCCACGCCACTGGAGCAAGTGGTCAAGCTTGACGTCGAGGACATCCGGACGATCGACATCCCGGAGGGAGAGTCTGAAAAGCTGATCCTGACCGGCGACCAGAATATCGTCGACCTTGCCTATTCGGTGCGCTGGAACATCAAGGCGCCCGAATTATTCCTGTTCCAGATTGCCGAGCCGGAAGAAACCATCAAGGAAGTCGCCGAAGCCGCGATGCGGGCTGCGGTAGCCAATTTCACGCTGGACGATACGATCGGCTCCCAACGGACGGAAATCGAACAGCAGGTCGAACAGAATATGCAACAATTGCTGGATGGTTACGGCGCTGGCGTTGTCATTCGCGGTATCGCCATCAAAAAGGCCGACCCACCCGCTGCCGTGAACGATGCGTTTAAAGAAGTGTCCGCCGCTCAGCAGACAGCGCAGACCTATCTCAATGAAGCCCGGGCTTATGCGCAACAGCTCACCGCTCAGGCGCAAGGTGAATCTGCCGCCTTTGACAAGGTCTATGAAGAATATCGGCTGGCTCCGAGGGTCACCCGGCAGCGCATGTATTATGAAACAATGGAACGCGTATTGTCCAAGGTCGACAAGACGGTCATCGAGGCGAGAGGCGTAACGCCCTATCTGGCCTTGCCCGAACTGAAGAAACGCGCGCAGCAACCCGTGATTACAACGCCGGAGGGCAAATAATGGGACAGATTTTTAAAAATCCTGTCGCGCTTGGCGTGATCATCCTCGCCGGGCTGTTCATCTTGCTCAACACCATCGTCATCGTGCCGGAAACCCGGCAAGGCGTAGTTGTCCAGCTTGGCGAGCCCAAGCGAATCGTCAACCGCTACCAGGCTGGCGAAGCCTTTGGCGAAACCGGCGCCGGCCTGATCGCCAAAATTCCGTTTTTTGAACAGATCGTCTGGATCGACAAGCGTATCCGTGACGTCGAGATGGAACAGCAACAAGTGCTGTCCACCGACCAGCTAAGACTGCAAGTCGACGCCTTTGCGCGGTTCCGGATCACCGATCCGCTGCGCATGTATATCGCAGCCGGCAGCGAAGAACGCGTGTCGGATGAACTGCGGCCAATCCTCGGCTCGGCGCTACGAAATGAACTCGGCAAGCGACCGTTTGCCGCCTTGCTCAGCCCGGAACGCGGCCAAGTGATGGACAATATCCAGGCAGGCCTCAACCGGGTTGCGCGGCAATATGGCGCTGAAATCGTCGACGTGCGCATCAAGCGCGCCGATTTGCCGGACGGCACACCGCTCGACAGCGCCTATCAGAGAATGCGTACGGCACGCGATCAGGAAGCGCGGACGATTCGGGCACAAGGGGCAAAGCAGGCGCAGATCATTCGTGCCGAAGCCGACGCCAGCGCCGCCCGGACCTATGCTGAAAGCTTTGGCAAGGATGCCGACTTCTATGATTTCTACCGCGCCATGAAGAGTTATGAAACGACCTTCCAGGGTGGCGGTCCGGATGATCCACAGAGTTCATTCGTACTCTCGCCCGACAACGAATATCTGCGCCAGTTCCGGGGCAATTAGTCGCGATTGCCAGTGAAACGACTACAATTGTCGTTTTTCTGCACGAGGCCGTTTTTTTTCGACCAAAGGGCGATTCCCGGGTTGCGAAAGGGCTTTGCCGCACCCAAATAGGTCTGGATCGGGAATGTCCCGCAGTTCTGCGATTATTATCGGGGAACAAATATGCTAATATTCAATTTCCGTTCATGAAAATTGCGCCAATAATTTGGAGAATTGGAACGGATCTGACGGGTGACCTGATATTTGCTCCGCCAGGAATTTGAGAGGAAAATGACAGTGCGTTACGCTTACGGAATTTCAACAGCTTTGCTTTTGGCCGGTAGTGCAGCCACCTTGGCCGGGATTGGCCCGGCTGGCGCCCAAACCGCCGCCAACGACAGCGCGGTAATACGGAACCTTGCGCCGCGCGCAGGTGCGCCAATGAGCTTTGCCGACCTGACCGAACAATTGCAGCCTGCCGTGGTCAACATCTCCACCACTCAGCGCGTTCGCGTGAGCAACAATAACCCGTTTGCCGGAACCCCTTTTGACGGCCTGTTCGGTAATCGCGGCGGCGGCGGTGAACAAACCCGCGAAGCACAGTCTCTCGGATCAGGGTTCATCATTTCGGCCGATGGCTATGTCGTCACCAATAACCATGTCGTTGCCCCGGGTGACCGCAATGCAACCATTGAATCGATTACCGTGATCATGCCGGACCGCACCGAATATGAGGCCGAACTCGTCGGCCGCGATCCGGCATCGGATATCGCCGTGCTCAAGATCAAGGCCAACAAGCCGCTGCCGTTCGTCAAATTCGGTGACAGCGCTGCTGCCCGCGTTGGCGACTGGATTATAGCGATCGGCAATCCCTTTGGTCTTGGCGGCACTGTGACGACCGGCATTGTGTCGGCCATTCACCGGAGAACCGGACAGGGTGCCTATGACAGTTTCTTGCAGACCGATGCGTCGATCAATCGCGGCAATAGCGGCGGGCCAATGTTCGATCTCAACGGCAATGTCATTGGCATCAACAATGCGATCATCTCGCCAACCGGCGGCAATGTCGGCATTGGTTTTGCCATCCCGGCCGAAGTTGCTGCCCCGATTGTCGAAACGCTGAAAAAAGGCCAAAAAATCGAACGCGGATATCTCGGCGTTCAGATCAGCGCGCTTTCGGAAGATCTTGCGGACTCGCTTGGCCTGGAAAAGAACCAGGGTGAATTTGTCCAGCGGGTTGAACCGGGCGAAGCGGCACAAAAAGCCGGAATCCAGGCCGGTGACGTGATCACCAAGGTGAACGGCAAGACCGTAACACCTGACCAGACCTTGTCCTACCTCGTCGCCAATCTGCCGATTGGCACCGATGTTCCGATCGAACTGGTTCGCAATGGCAAAACCATGAAGGTCAGTGCCAAGCTGGGTACACGGCCATCTGAAGAAGAACTGGCCAGCAATTCGTTCGACCCGGATGCCGAAGACAATGCAATGGGCCAGAATGACAATGGAGCGAGTGCGCAAGCGACCGCCGAGGCGCTGGGATTGTCGGTTGTCGATCTGACACCACAAATCGCCCGGCAGATCGGCGTTGCATCGACGCAAAAAGGCGTCGTCGTTTCAACAGTCAATCCGAACAGCGACGCGGGTCAAAAGGGTATCAAACGCGGCTTTGTGATCACCAGCGTCAACCGCCAACCGGTGAACAGCGCCGCTGATTTGGACAGCGCGATAAGCAACGCAAAACGGTCCAATCGTGAAGCCGTGCTTCTGCAAATTCGTCGCGGTGCGCGCGATCCACAATTTGTCGCGGTTCGACTGCAGGACAGCTAAGCGCGCCTTAAGCTCATGTAACAGAGAAGGGCTGGCGCTTGACGCCAGCCTTTTTTTTGCGTCAAGCTATCGTGTTTGATGGATACGGGAACAAGGGGAGCCGCCAGTGGCTGACGCAACAGAAATTTTTCTCGGACTGGGCGGCCGCGAGCGGCAGAGCCTGAACCTGTCCCGTGCGAACCGGCATGGCCTGATTGCCGGGGCCACCGGCACCGGCAAGACCGTCACCCTGCAGGGACTGGCGGAAAGCTTTTCCGCCAATGGCGTACCGGTCTTTGTCGCCGACGTAAAAGGCGACCTCGCAGGCGTTTCGATGGCCGGTTCCCCACAATTCAAACATGCCGACAAGCTGGAAGAACGCGCCAGGGAATTGGGGATGAGCGATTATGCTTACTCCGACAATCCGGCGATATTCTGGGACCTTTATGGCAAGCAGGGCCATCCGATCCGCACCACCATCACCGAAATGGGGCCGCTATTGCTAGCGCGCCTGATGGATTTGAATGACACCCAGGAAGGTGTACTCAATATCGTATTCCGGTTTGCCGACGAAGAGGGATTGCTGCTGCTGAACCTCGACGATCTGCAGTCGATGCTCGCCTATACGGCGGAAAACGCCAAGCAACTTTCGGCGAAATACGGCAATGTCACCAAGGCCAGCGTCGGTACGATCCAGCGCCAGTTGCTGCAGCTCGACAGCCAGGGGGCCGGCCAGTTTTTTGGCGAACCGGCGCTGGAGATTGATGATTTCATCAAATGCGACGAGCAGGGGCGCGGCTATATCAACATACTGGCCGCCGACCAGCTGATGCGCAGCCCGAAACTCTACGCCACCTTTCTGCTGTGGCTGCTCGCCGAACTGTTTGAAACCCTGCCGGAAGTCGGCGATCCGGCCAAACCGAAGCTGGTCTTCTTTTTCGATGAGGCGCATTTGCTGTTCGATGACGCCCCCAAAGCGCTGGAAGACAAGATCGAACAGGTCGTGCGCCTGATCCGGTCCAAGGGCGTCGGCGTCTTTTTCGTGACCCAGAACCCGATCGACATTCCGCAAGAGGTTGCAGGGCAGCTCGGCAACCGGGTGCAGCACGCGCTGCGCGCCTTCACCCCGCGCGACAAGAAAGCGATCAAGGCGGCCGCCGATACGTTTCGGATCAATCCCGATCTGGATGTCGAGCAGGCGATTACCGAATTGCGCGTGGGCGAGGCGCTGGTCTCGACCCTGCTCGAAGACGGGGCGCCGTCGATCGTCCAGCGGACCCTGATCAAGCCGACCCGGTCGCGACTGGGCCCGGTGTCGCCCAAGGAACGCGCGATCATCAACTCGATCTCGCCCTATGACGGCAAATATGATGAGGAGATCGACCGGAACAGTGCCGAGGAAATATTGGTGCAAAAGGTGATCGATGCGACCGCAACCGCGCAGGAAGTCGAGGAAAAGGGTAGGGAAGAGGTCGGAAAACAGCCCCGCAAGAGCAAAAGCATATGGGAAAAAGCCTTTAGTCGCGGCGCCAAGGTCGCTGCAGGATCTGCTGCCGGTATGGCCGCGACAACGATGCTGGGTAAAAAATCCCGGGCAAATCCGGTGCAGTCAGGCGTAACCTCTGCCGTCGGTTCCGTGGTTACCGATCTTGCCGGGCCGGTTGCCGGACGCTTTGTCCGCAATCTGATCGGCGGCCTGATGCGATGATCAGCGCCTAACCGAAAAAGCGGGCGACGATATCTTTCGCCAGACGGGTCGGGCGCAGCGTGTCCGCGTCCACGCAACACCAGCTGGACTGGACCTCGGCGAGCACTTCTTCGCCCCGCTTGATGATGGTGCTGTAGAACGCCCGGGCGCCGTGTACTTTTTCCAGCAACACCTCTGCGATCACATCGTCATCCAGAAAAGCCGGCTTGCGGTAGGTGATCTCATGCTTGATCGCGACCCAGAGGTGGGCAGCGACCGCTTCGGATGGCGCGAATTTCTGCCAGTGGGCGACAACTGCATCCTGCACCCATGTGAGGTAGTTGGCGTTGTTCACATGCCCCATGAAATCGATATCGGATGCCGCGATGGCAATACTATGCTGATGTTGCTGACCCATGGGCTTACACTAGGGTTTGTTTGTGACGTTGCAAAGTCAAAAGCGGATGAGCGCACAAACCCCCGTTCAGCCCCGGCCCCGATAAGGCGCAACACCTTGTTCCGGAACCCATAATCCGGCTGGCGGTTCGCCAGACTGCCAGAACACGTCGATCGGAATCCCGCCGCGCGGATACCAATAGCCCCCGATACGCAGCCATCTGGGCTGCATTTCGTCGAACAGCCGCCGACCGATTCCCACCGTGCAATCTTCATGGAAGGCCGCATGGTTGCGAAACGAGCCCAGAAACAGCTTGAGCGATTTCGATTCGACGATGGTCTGATCGGGCGCATAGTCGATTACCAGATGGGCAAAATCCGGCTGACCGGTGACTGGACAAAGCGAAGTGAATTCCGGCACAGCAAAGCGGGCCAGATACAAATCGCGCGGTCGCGGGTTCGGCACATAATCCAGCTCTGCCGTCTCGGGCGAGGTTGGTATGGAACTGTCCCGACCCAGAAATCTTGGTGTCAGTTTTTCGGATTCATCATCGGTCATCGGGATCGTTTAGAACAGCCCGCAGCCGATGTCATCAGCCGCTGCAATTATCACACTGCCCAAAAGCACAGATCGCCAAATGCAGCCCGATGATGTGATAATCGAAAAATGTCTGAAAAAACCCTCATACCGATATTGGGCGACCAACTCTCCGTCCAGATCTCCTCGCTGGAGGCGCAAAACCCCGACGAATGCGTGCTCCTGATGATGGAGGTGGGTGAAGAAACAGCCTATGTTCGGCATCACAAGGCCAAAATCGCCTATATATTCTCAGCCATGCGTCATCACGCAAAAGCGCTCGAAGAGCGCGGATGGTCGGTTGACTATATCGCTTGGTCCGATCCGGATAATAGCGGCAGTTTCTCCGGTGAGATCGTGCGGGCGCTGGAAAGGCATAGCATCGAAAGCATCCGGATTACCGAGGCTGGCGAGTGGCGGGTCATGGCGATGATCGAGAACTGGGAACAGAAATTCGGCATCCCGGTCACTATTTGCCCGGACCATCGCTTTGTCGCGACGCATCAGGATTTTGCCGACTGGGCAGACGGGAAAAAGCAGCTCCGGATGGAGTATTTTTATCGGGAAATGCGCCGCAAGACTGGCTTGTTACTAGATGAGAATGGCAAACCTGAAGGCGGCAAATGGAATTATGACAATGATAATCGCAAGCCGGCAAAGGGCGATCTTGCGATACCGCAGCCGATAAGGTTCCGCCCCGATGATATAACGCGCGAAGTTCTGGCGCTGGTCTCGGATACATTTGCCGACTATCCGGGGTCACTTGATCATTTCCATTTTGCTGTAACCCACGAAGAAGCGATGCGGCAAAAACGCAAATTTCTTGATGAAGCCCTGCCTCAGTTCGGAGACTATCAAGACGCCCTGCTCAGCGGACAGCCGTTTCTGTGGCACTCGATCCTCTCGCCCTACATCAATTCTGGCTTGCTCGACCCGCTCGACCTCTGCGAAGAGGTTGAGCAGCGCTATCATGATGGAGACGTGCCGCTAAACGCCGCGGAAGGCTTCATCCGGCAAATCATCGGGTGGCGGGAGTATGTGCGCGGCATCTATTGGCGCGAGGGTCCGGATTATGTCGATCGTAATTTCTTGCAGGCCCAGAGACCGCTGCCAGATTTCTACTATTCGGGTAAAACCGATATGCATTGTCTGGCCGAAACGATTGGGCAGACGCTCGATCTGGCCTACGCACATCATATCCAGCGGTTGATGATAACCGGGAATTTTGCCCTGATTGCCGGCCTCCGGCCGCAGGCGGTACATCAATGGTATCTGGAAGTTTATGCCGACGCCTATGAATGGGTGGAGCTACCCAACACACTGGGCATGAGCCAGTTTGCCGATGGCGGTATCATTGCTTCCAAACCCTATGCCTCGTCAGGCAATTATATCAACAAGATGTCGGATTACTGTCAGCATTGCCGCTATGATGTCAAACAGCGCATCGGCGAAAACGCCTGTCCATTCAACGCCCTCTATTGGGATTTTCTCGATCGCAATCAGGAAAAGCTGGGCGATAATCGTCGGCTGGCCATGCCATACCGCACTTGGGAGGGCATGGACCCGAACACCAAAGACGACATCCGTAACCAAGCCAAAAGCTATCTTGATCAAATGCAGAAGAATTGAATGACCCAATAACCACATAAGCGGTGGATTCGTTGGGGAATGCGTTATAGCCTCGACGGCTGGAAATCGAATCGCTAAACGGCGGTACGAACAGTGCAAATAATTGCGGGCATGAGGAGCTGAATATGGAATTGCTGGTATCGACCGACTGGCTGGCGAACGAATTGGGCGCGTCGGATTTACGCATCGTCGATGCGACAAAATTCATGCCTGACGCCGGACGCAATCCGTCAGCAGAATATGAGGCGGGCCACATTCCCGGTGCTGTTTTCATGGACCTCGGTGAATTGACTGACAGCAATAATCCGATCGACAATATGCTGCCGCCGGCGGAAAAATTTGCCAGCCGGATGCAATCCCTCGGCCTCGGCGATGGCAGCCGCGTGGTTCTCTACGATGACAGCCCGATGAAGAGCGCCGCACGCGCGTGGTGGATGCTGACGATTTTTGGTGCCCACGAAGTCGCCATTCTCGATGGCGGCATCGCCAAGTGGAAGGCCGAGGGCCGGCCGCTGGAAACCGGCAAGGAAGCTTTACGGCACCGGCATTTCACGGTCTGGAAAGACGACAAGGACGTCCGCACCAAGGCGGATATGCTGGCCAATCTGCACAGCAAGGATGAACAGGTTGTCGACGCGCGGCCTGCCGACCGCTTCAGCGGTGAAACACCGGACCCGCGCGGCAATGCAGCGTCCGGCCACATACCTGGCTCGACCAATATTCCGCACAGCAGCTTTTTCAACGCAGACGGTACCTGGAAAGACAGCGACGAGATCAAGACCATCTTCAGCGACGCTGGCGTGGATCTATCCAAACCGCTGGTCACGACCTGTGGTTCCGGTATGACGGCAGCGGTTGTATCCTTTGCTGCGGCGCTCGCGGGCGCAGAGAAGACCGCTCTCTATGACGGCAGTTGGGCCGAATGGGGCGCCGATGCGGACACACCGAAAGAAACCGCCTGAAGATGATGGCGCTGCTGGAACTATAGTTGGCCAATAACGACTCTGGTTCAAAAAACCCCGCGACCCAGGTCGTTACCGGTGGTCGTCGAAAAATTTGGACCGGCGCTGTCGTCAACCCGCCGGTCTGGCGTGGCAGTACCCATCTTTATGACAATGTCGCTCACCTCCGGGAAGGGCTGAAATCTAACGATGACGGGAAATTTTTCTACGGTCGCCGCGGATCTCCGACTCAATGGTCTCTTGCCGACGCGCTGACCGAAATGGAGCCCGGCGCAGCTGGGACGATGTTGTATCCCTCCGGTGTTGCCGCCATTTCCTGTTCGCTGCTCGCCGTACTGCAACCGGGCGACGAACTGCTGCTGACCGACAGCAGCTATGATCCCAGCCGCAGTTTTGCAGATACATTTCTGAAACGCATGGGTGTCACGGCCCGTTATTATGATCCGATGATCGGGTCCGACATCGCCGGTCTGTTCAGCGCAAAGACCAAGGCCGTGTTGATGGAAAGCCCCGGCAGCCTGAGCTTCGAGGTTCAGGATGTGCCAGCTATCTGCAAGGCGGCTCACGCTGCAGGGCTGGTCACGCTGCTCGACAATACCTGGGCGACCTCGCGGTTTTTCCCGGCGCTGGAACATGGCGTTGATATCGCGATAACCGCCGCCACCAAATATATCGTCGGGCATAGCGACGTGATGATGGGCGCGGTTACCACGCACGATGGCTACTGGACACACCTCCGGCGCACCGCCCAGCAACTGGGCCAGGTGGTCTCTCCGGATGATGCTTATCTCGCCGCGCGCGGACTCAGGACATTGGAAGTCCGGCTGCGGCAGCATGAAGCCAGTGCATTGAAAATCGCACACTGGCTGAAGCAGCGCCCGGAAGTGGGCCTCGTGCTCCACCCTGCCCTGCCCGACTGCCCCGGTCACAAAATATGGAAACGTGACTTCACGGGGTCCTCTGGCCTCTTTTCTTTCGAACTGAAAGACGGTGACAACCAATCCCGCGCCGCGTTCATCGATGCGCTGACGCTGTTCGGCATCGGTTATAGCTGGGGCGGATTTGAAAGCCTGGCGCTGCCCGTTGACCCGGGCAAACATCGCACTGCGACGGAATGGACCGCAAGCGGCACACTTGTGCGGCTCCATATCGGTCTGGAAGACCCGGATGATTTGATCGCCGACCTTGCCAAAGCTTTTGAACATTACCACAGTGCCAAGTCATGATCGATGATGCCCTCAAATATGTGGAATCTCTGGCTCCCGATATTCCTCGTAACGTCCAGTATATCGAAGGCGCGATTGCCGCCGGATTGGTCATGCTGTCGCTGACCGCTGGCTGGTATCTTAGCAAATATATCGGTCCCAAGCTACGCCACCTCTGGGAAGTTCGGGCCGGCTATGAGAGCGAACTGGCCGGTCGCCGCATCCGCGACATGACCCGGCGCGCAACCACATTCATTCTGTGCGGAATTTTTCTGGCCCTATACCCTTGGCATCTCATTGCACAGGTCGTCTTTGCTCTGACTATCGCGATCACCGTCGGCCTCTTTGCCAATGACCTGATCCGCGGCGTGCGGATGCCGGACTGGCTGGGGACCCTCATCGGGCTCGCCCTTTTCGTGAGCATCGGTTCGGGACTGGTGGGCGGAATCGAGCCGATCAGCGAAGCCATGGACAAGGTCGGCTTCAATATCGGCGCCAGAAGAATCTCGCTGCTCTGGATCGTGACCGTAGCGATCACCGCCGTCATGCTGCTCGCGGTGGCCCGCGTGCTGATGAAGCTTGTGTCTTATATTATCGGCAACAGCGAGCTGGACGGTGCGCAAAAGGTACTGGGTCAGAAATTGGCAACCGTGGTCATATTGGCCGGAGCCTTTGTCCTTGGCCTCGACCTGCTCGGGATTGATCTTACCGCTCTGGCCGTCTTTTCGGGTGCGTTCGGCCTTGCCATCGGCTTCGGCATGCAGAAGACGATCGGCAATCTGTTCGCCGGGATCATCCTGTTGATGGACCGTTCAATCAAGCCGGGCGACGTAATCGCGGTCGGCGACAGTTTTGGCTGGGTCAACAAGATCGGTGTCCGCGCGGTCTCGGTCCTCACCCGTGAAGGCAAGGAACATCTGATCCCGAATGAAGACCTGATGACACGGGAAGTGGAAAACTGGTCCTACTCCAACCCCAATGTCCGGATCAGCATCCCCGTCGGTGTGTCTTACGACACCGACATGGATCAGGCGATCGATTTGATGAAGCAAGCCTGCGTCGACGTGCCGCGCGTGCTCAACCACCCCAAACCCGTCGTCTGGATGCTCGAATTTGGGGACAGCAGCGTCAATTTTGAAATCCGCTGCTGGATCAAGGATCCGCAATCCGGCGTCGGCAATTTCAAGGCAGCCATCCTGAAAAGGGTCTGGGATCTGTTCAAGGAACATGGCGTAGAGATTCCGTTTCCGCAGCGCGACATCCATATCAAGTCAATGCCGAAGGACGAAAGTATCAAGCTCGAAACCCGTTCGAAACCGGGAGTCGATGGAGCAGAATCGGCCAAAAGCGAATGAGATGAGGCGCCGCTATCGAACCGCCGAGACCAATGTTCAGAGCGCCGATGACGCTTTATTAGTCACTCGAAAATAAATTCGCCTAAATTTTAAGCGGTCCAATGGCGCCCTGTGGCGCAAGTGCAACATTCCTGAACTATGTCACCTTTCCTGTCGTTTTCTTTCTTGTGCAGCGCAATAATATAGAGCAGCTTTCCCTTGCATGTTTAGAGACTGTTCGCGTTCGGGGCATCTGGCGCAATAAAAAGACAGCCATGACAAAATCAGGAGGGGCGATACGCATCAACGAGAAAGGGATTTCTATGCGCACGTCCGGTAAAACTATTCTTGGCAGAAACGCCAAATCAACCATCGTCGGCCTTTCGGCGATCTTGCTGTCCACAGCGGCAGCACCCGCATTTGCTCAGGAAGCAGAATCTTCCAACGGCATCACCATTTCAGGCAACGCCGCCGTAACGTCAGATTATCGTTTTCGCGGCCTCTCCTTTTCGGATGGCGACATCGCCATTCAGGGCGGCATTGATGTCGCCCATGAAAGCGGTTTTTATATCGGCACATGGGGGTCTTCCATCGAAGATAGCCCGACTTATGGCCATACCGAACTCGACGTTTACGGTGGCTGGTCTGGTGAAGTTACGTCAGGCCTGACCCTCGACGTCGGTCTGCTCTACTATATCTACCCGAACGGTGAAGGCGGCATCGCGGGACCGAGCGACTATTTCGAGCCTTATGCTTCGGTATCCGGCTCTCTCGGTCCGGTTGAGATCACCAGCGGCATTGCCTATGCTTGGAGCCAGGACAGTCTTGGCAATTCAGACAATGTCTATATCTATACCGGTGCTTCAGCCGGAATTCCGAACACGCCGATCACCGTGAACGCCAATATTGGACTGAATGAAGGGTCTCTCGGCAATCCGGCAGGCGTCTTTGGCGTCAACGACTATGTCGACTGGATGTTGGGTGTGGATTTCGCGATCACCGACAATCTGACGGCCAGTCTCGCCTATACTGACACCAACGCGCAATCGATCAACAACTTCACCGATAGCGCCATCGTCTTCACTCTCGGCGTTTCGTTCTAAATTCACAAAAATCGCGCTGAAAAAGAGGGCTGCTCGGACCATCGAGCAGCCCTTTTTTCTAGCTTGCGGCGATCAGCTTTCGCGTCGCCGGATGCCGGGAGTTTTCAACGACCGTCTGCATGTCACCGGTCTCAACGATTCTCCCATCTTCCATCACGGCAATCCGGTGACACAGGCGGCGCGCGGCGGCGATGTCATGGGTGATGAACAGCAGACTCAATCCATTCTCGACCTGCAGCCGACCAAGCAGCTCAAGAATGCCCGCTCCGACCAGCGGATCGAGCGCCGATGTCGCCTCATCCAGCACCAATAGCCGGGGAGCGGCAATGATCGCCCGCGCAATCGCTACCCGCTGTGCTTGACCGCCGGACAGACTCACCGGAATCCGGATCAGAAAATCATCCGCCAGATCAACCTCGGACAGGGCTTGCTGCGCCAATTCCTCGCGTTCCACCCTCGTCAAGTCAGGTCGCAGATTGCGTAGCGGTTCGGTGACAATGTCCAGCACCCGCCATTGCGGATCAAGACTCGCGACCGGATCCTGAAACACCGGCTGGATCAACCGGCGCATTGCCAGACTGCGCTTGCGGCGCTCCGGAAGCGGTAACCCGTCCCAGAATATTTCGCCTTGGCTTACCGGGCCAATACCGGCAATCGCCCGCCCAAGGGTAGATTTCCCGGACCCCGAGCCGCCGACAATCGCCAAAGCCTCGCCTTGCCGCACGACAATGTTGGCATCCGCCAGCGCCTGCAGCTTTCCACGCCGCCAGCCGGGACGAGCAAATTCCACCCCCATAAGATGGGTTTCCAGCAACACTTCACCGGGCTGGGACAACTTCGGCCCTGGCTCGTCAAGACGCGGCGTGGCGGCGATCAGACGGCGCGTATAATCTTGCTTGGGATCGGCAATAACGTCGCTAGCCGGACCGCTCTCCACCACCCGGCCCTTGTCCATCACCACCAGTTGATCGGCATGGCCCTCGACCGAGGCCAGATCATGGCTGACCAGCAGCAATCCTAGCCGCTGCTCGGCGCGTAGTTCGTCGAGCAGATCCATGATCTCGGCGCGCAAGGATGCGTCCAGCGCGCTGGTCGGTTCGTCGGCGATCAGCAATTTCGGGTTATGCGCTATGGCCGCCGCAATCATCACCCGCTGGCGTTCGCCACCCGACAGCCGGTGCGGAAACTGGTCGAGCCGCTCATCGGCGCGGGACAGGCCAACGCGCTCCAGCTTAAGCGCCAGTTCCCGCCGCGCTGGCCGGGCGGCACCGGCCTGCATCGTCGCCTCCTGCAATTGGGCACCGACCGTCAGATGCGGCGTCAGCGCGGTGAGGGGCTGCTGGAATATGAATCCGGTGAGCCGACGGCGTGCATCACGAATTCTGACGGCATCGGCGTTCCCCAGATCAATCCCGTCCAATAGCATCGTGCCCGAAGCGACTCCCGGCGTCAGGCCAAAAGGCGTCAGGCACGTCAGGCTTTTCCCGGAACCGGAAGCACCGATTATGGCGGTGCACTGACCCGCCTCGACGGTCAGGCTGACCTCCTCGACCAACCGATTGCCAGCGATATCCACTGCCAGATTCCGGATGGTATAGAGACTCATGAGAAGCGGTCTCTCAGCCGCTCGCCTTCGATCGTCAGGCAGACCAATATCATCACCAACAGGCCACCCGGTAACGCCAGACCCAGCGGCGTCATATCCATGTCGTCGGCGCCTTCCTTGACCAAGATGCCGAGCGAGGTCAGCGGTTCCTGTACGCCCAGTCCGAGGAAGGAGAGGAAGCTCTCGACCATCACCACCTGCGGCACGGTCAGCATCAGATAGGCCAGCGCGACACCGGCGATATTGGGCAATATATGGCGCAGCATGATCGTTATGGACGGCGTCCCTGCCGCCTCGGCAGCCAGAATGAAGGGGCGCTGTTTCAGTGCCATCACCTGCCCGCGCACCACCCGCGCCATGGTCAGCCATTCGACCAGGCCGATGCCGACGAAAACCAGCAGGATCGAGCGCCCGAACACCACCATCAGCAGTATAACGATGAACATGAATGGTAGCGCGTAGAGGCCGTCGACGATGCGCATCATCACCTCGTCGACCCTGCCGCCGATCCAGCCTGCGGTTGCGCCCCAGGCAATGCCGACGATCAAGGAAACCAGCGCCGCAGCAATCGCAACCATCAGCGTGATCCGGGTTCCGGCTGCCAGTCGGGCGAGACGGTCGCGGCCGATTTCATCGGTACCAAACAAATGTGATCCGCTGAACGCCGGTGCGCGGACGGCGTTCCAGTCAATCTGGTCATAGCTCCACGGCAGCAGGAACGGGAGCACCAAAGCCAGCGCCACAGTGACCAGAACCAGAAAAAGGGCAAGGTGGGTTTTCAGCACATATCACCCATCCCGCATTCTGGGATCAAGCCAGCCGTAGATCAGGTCGGCAAACAGGTTGAACAGGATGATCAGCGCCGCATAAAGCGTGACCACTCCGAGCACGAGCGGATAATCACGATTGAGCGCGCCCTGAACGAAATAGCGCCCGAGGCCCGGTAGGCCGAAGACAGTTTCGACCACGACCGCCCCGGTCAAAAGGCCCGCTGCGGCCGGGCCGAGATAGCTCGCAACCGGCACCATGGCTGTTCTAAGTCCATGTTTTAACATGATTTTTGTCTCAGACAGACCTCGCGCCCGTGCCGAGCGGATATGATCCTGCTTGAGCACGCTGGCCAGTCCAGCCCGCGTCAGTTTGGCGATCGCTCCCGACACCGGCAGCGCCAGCGCCACGACCGGCATGATCAGCCAGGCACCGCCTTCACCCGTGCCCGATACCGGCAGCAATCCCAGCCACAATCCAAAAAACAACGCCAACGCCGGTCCGGTGACAAAGGTGGGCAGCGCGGTAGCGACCGTCGCCAGCATCATGATGGTCTTGTCGGTGGCCTTTCCCGCTCGAACCGCAGCAAAAAGACCAGCCGTCACGCCGATCAGCAGGGCCAGCAGTATCGCCAACCCGCCCAGAGTCAGAGAAATGGGGAGACCCTGCGCAATCAGCTCCGAAACGGTAAAATCGCGGTAGACCAATGATGGTCCGAAATCTCCCTGTACCAGCCGTGAAATATAGAGCCACGCCTGCTCCCACAAAGGCCGATCAAGACCATAAGCCTGTTGCAGCGCCGCCTGCGTCGCCGGATCCAGAGGCCGTTCTCCGTCAAATGGTCCGCCAGGCGCCAGCCGCATCAGGAAGAAGGACGCCAATATGATCACCAGCAGCGTCGGGATCGCCGTCATCAGCCGTCTGAAAATTAGTCCGCCCATAGGGCGTGAATGGCGCAAAGCAAGGGGTCTGTCCAGCGACCACAATTAACCGCTTGAAGTTGACCCAACGTCAAGCACTATACCGGAAATATGGATGATTCGCTGACCATAAACGAAGTTGTACGCCGTACCGGTCTGACCAGCCGTGCCTTGCGCTTCTACGAGGCGCGCGGGCTGTTGTCGCCGCTGCGCACCAGCTCCGGGCGACGGGTCTATAGTCCCGCGCAGCTTGAACGCATCCACCAGATCGTCACGCTCAAAAAGGCCGGACTGAGTCTGGCTCAAATTGGCAGATTATTCGACAACAAGCCGCTTGATCTGGCGCAATTGCTGCGCGGCCAGCTCGGCATCCTGTCGGCGCAGGCGGAAGAAATAGCCGTGGCGCAAAATAATCTCGCAACCGCCTTGTCTCGCATCGAAAGCGGCGAACCTCTCGATGCTGCGACCCTCTGTTCGCTGATCAAAGACGGAGAAAAGACCATGACCGAAGACAATTGGAAGCAAGTGATTGATCGCTATTACACGCCAGAGGAGCAGGCGGACTGGCTCGCAAATGCCGCGCCGATCCTGCCGGAATTTAGCAGCGAAGCCTATCGTGACCAGTGGAAAGAGCTAAGCAGCCGGATCGAAGCCGCACTGCCGATGCCACCGGATAGCGAGCAGGCGCTGGCCTTCGTCCGCGAATGGTTCACACTGCTGGAGCCCTTCAGCAAGGTCGCGACCCCGGAAATGTGGGAAGGCACCGCCAGGTTATATGAAGCCATGCCCGAGTGGGAGGATCAGGTTGATCCGGGTTTTTCTTCGGACGTCTGGGCGTTCGTCTGGCAAGCAACGACGGTGGCGCGGCAAGCCGGACATGATATCGGACCACTGCCCTCGTGGATGGAACAGCAGCAAGAGGAACATAGCACATGAAAATCTGGATATTTCTTGGCATCGCTATATTGTTTGAAGTGGCAGGAACGAGCATGCTCAAAGCGTCGGCAGGATTTACCAAAATGGCTTTTGCCGGCGGCGCGATGCTCGCTTATTGGGTATCCTTCTGGTTCCTGTCGATCGCGCTTGTCAAAATACCGGTCGGCGTCGCCTACGCGATTTGGTCCGGTGCGGGCATTTGCCTGATCACCGTCATTGGCTGGCTAGTATTCCGGCAGTCACTCAGCATGATGCAAATCGGTTTTATTGGACTGATATTGGTGGGTGCAATCGGACTTAATCTGTCCACCGACTTGGAAGCCGCGCCGGTGCAGACACAGACTTAAAGCTCCATCCCCGCAAAACAGGCACGCACTTCCTGCACAAACAGTTCGGGCACTTCCATCGCCGCGAAATGGCCGCCGCGTTCCGGTTCGCCCCAGTGGTGCAAATTCTTGAACCGTTGCTCGGCCCAGCGGCGCGAGGGGGTGATGATCTCGTTGGGGAATATGCTGCACCCCGACGGGATCTCGACCGGATCAATATTGGGCGCGCCAAAGCTTTCGCGGTACAGCCGCGCCGAGGACGCACCGGCGTTGTTGAGCCAGTAGATCATGACATTGTCGAGCAAATGGTCACAATCGAAATTATCATCCGGAGCTTTGGCATCGTCCGACCAGCCCTGGAATTTTTCCATGATCCAGGCCATTTGTCCGACCGGAGAATCGGCCAGGCCATAGCCAATCGTCTGCGGCCGGGTGCGCTGGATTTCCGCATAGCCCGCACCCTGCGACTGGTAGACCGCGAAATGGGCAAGTGATGCCTGCTCTTCCGGGGTCGGGTTGTTCATAATCTCTTCCGAAGGCGGCCCGACAATGACCAGATTGATATGAATGCCGCCACATCGCCCGAGATTCTGCGCGCCGATGACGGAGGTGACCATCCCGCCCCAGTCCCCACCCTGTGCGAAGTAGCGATCATAGCCGAGCCGCATCATCAGCGTATCCCAGGCCTTTGCAATTTTCTCGATGCCCCAGCCGGTGGTGGTCGGCTTGCCGGAAAATCCGTAGCCCGGCAGCGACGGCACCACCAGATGGTAGGCATCCTTCGCCTCGCCGCCGTGCGCCACCGGGTCGGTCAGCGGGCCGATCACATCCATGAACTCGACGATCGATCCTGGCCATCCGTGGGTCATGATCAGCGGTCGTGCATCGGGTTCCGGTGAGCGAATATGCATGAAGTGGATATCAACGCCGTCGATCTCGGTCAGATGATGCGAATATTGGTTGAGCGCATTCTGGCAGCGTTTCCAGTCATAGCTGGTCCGCCAATGATCGACGATGGTTTTGACATAGTCGAGCGGAATGCCCTGGGACCAGTCATCCACCGGCTCCGGATCGGGCCAGCGCACATGCCGCAAGCGAATGTCGAGATCGTCCAATGCGGTCTTCGGGATGTCGATTACGAAGTCTCTGATGTCCGTCATATCTGCTGTTCTTTCCGCTTCTATTTCTGCACTTGGATGCTTAGCCATCGACCTGGCCCGCTAAAAAAGCCTTTTTCCATAGACGCCGTTATTTCTAAACCGGTCCATTGGCCAGCTTGTTTATAACATGCCTCCAATTCTTCCACCGAAAGATAGTTGTAATAACGCTGATGATCATCCCAACCTGCTGCATGGCCCGTCTTATAAGTCGCAACATGCCGTCCGCCGGGCTTCAGCGCGCGCCAAATTCTGGCCAGAACATCAGGTAACTCGGGCTTCGGCACATGCAACAGCGAAGCGGTCGCTACGACGGCGTCGTAGCGCTCAACCGCATCGAGTTCGTGAAAGCGCATGACCCGTACCGGATGTTTCAGGCGCTGCTCCGCCTTGGCTGCCATCGCAACCACGCCATCCGTGGCCTCCACCGCGAAACCACGCTCTTCCATATAGGCGGCATCAACGCCGCCGCCACAGCCCAATTCCAAGATCGCTCCGGCGGGTGGTAGACGATCAAGAAAGGCCGGAATATGACTCGCTACATCGCGCGGATGGTCGTCGACATAGTGGTCGGCCGATTCCTGATAAAAAGCCAGGGTCCGGGGATCAAATCCGCTCACATCGTCGGAACCGGCACTTCGCCCGAATAGTCGTAGAAACCCTTGCCGGTCTTGCGACCCAGCCAGCCGGCCTCGACATATTTCATCAGGATCGGCGCCGGGCGATATTTGGGGTCACCGAAATCATTTTGCAGCACCCGCAAGATTTCCAGCAGTGTATCGAGACCAATCAGATCAGCCAGCGTCAACGGGCCCATCGGATGACCGAGACCAAGCTGCACACCGCGATCGATATCTTCCATTGACGCTGTGCCTTCGCCGAGCACGAAGAAGGCTTCGTTGAGCATCGGCAACAGGATCCGGTTGACGACGAAACAGGGTGAATCCTTGGCCATCACCGGAATCTTGCCGACCGCCTTGGCAAAGTCGCTTGCCATCACCGCGGTCTGGTCGCTGGTGGCCAATCCGCGAATGACTTCGACCAGCCCCATAAGCGGCACCGGATTGAAAAAATGCACGCCAACAAAGCGCGACGGATCCTTGACCGCCTGCGCCAGCCGGGTGATCGATATCGATGATGTATTGCTGGCCAGGATTGCCTGATGCCCTAGCACCTCGGATGCTGCGGCAAAAATCTGGCGCTTTACCTCTTCCCGCTCGGTGGCTGCCTCGATGATGATATCGGCATTGGCCATCGGGTCGAGCTGGACGATCGGTTCAATCCGGCCGAGCGCGGTTTCGGCAGCCTGCTGATCGATTTTTTCCTTTTCGACCAGCCGTGCCAGTTGCTTGGCGATGCCGGACTTACCGCTTTCGGCGATCTCCATGCTGACATCGGAAAGATAGACGTGATAGCCTGCCTGCGCCGAAACCTGTGCGATGCCGGCACCCATTTGCCCCGATCCGATAATGCCAATTGCTTTCATTCCAATGCCTTTCGCGCTGTTCGCCGTGATTGAACAAGCCACTAGCGATTGTCTGGCAAACTGGCTAGATTGCAATTATGCCCCCTATCAGTTTCATCGCCGGAATATTTGCGACCATAGCCGCTGCCGCCACCATGCCAGCAGCGCAGCCAGGCGACATCCAGACCTTTGGCGACTGGGCGGTCGGCTGCGACAATGGCGGCAATTGCCAAGCGGTCTCGTTGGAGCCGGAAGCGGGTGGCGCGGACTATGGTGACTGGGATGGCCCGGTTTCGATCATCCGAACCGCAGCCAGCGACGATATTTTCAAGATCCACATTTCGTTCGAGCCCAAGGATATGGATCGCTATCAGATGATCGTGGATGGCCAACTGGTCGATACCGGTCCGATTGTGCAAGGCGATTATCCGATTGAGATTGTGGGCGAGGATGCCAAAAAAGTGGCGACAGCCATCATCAAAGGCAAACGGCTCGCCTTAAAGGGCCCCAAGGGTGAAAATATCGCCCGGATCTCGCTTGCGGGTTCATCGGCCGCCTTGCGTTATATCGATCAGAAACAGGATCGCGCCGGAACCAATACGGCGTTGGTCGCCAAAGGGACGCGGACCTTTCAAGCTGTTGCAACCGATATACCAATGATCACGGTCGACCGGTGGGACGCTGCCGAGCGGGTCCCCGAAACCAGCGCCATCATCGCGCTGGTCGAGGATTCGCGATGCAAAGACGAGCGTTACGGACTGGTCGAGGATCAAGTCTATCCGCTTGGCAGGCGTGGCAATAGGTTCCGGGCGCTAGTGCTGATTTCGTGCGGCTCGGGGGCCTATAATTTTTCCAGCGCACCTTATGTTGGAGAATATATCGAACACGAAGACGGCCCCAGCGGCTGGACTTTTGCCCCCGCCAAGTTTGACCGTCAGCCCAGTTGGGGCGGTGAAGGCACCGATCCCCTGCTGGTCAACGCGGGCTGGAATGAGCAAGATCAGACATTGAGCAGCTATGGCAAGGGGCGCGGACTTGGCGATTGCGGCAGCGCGGAAAATTATGTCTGGGACGGAGACATGTTTCGCCTGACGGATGCCAGCGCCATGCCTGAGTGTCGCGGTTCCTACGAATGGATTACCACGTGGCGCGCAAAATATCGCAAGTCGCCAACGGCCATTTTGACTAAAGACTGAGTATCAGGGCGCGTGCTTGTAAGGGTGCGCTTCGGCCAGAATGAGCGTAAAATAATCCTGTTCATCGCTCCAGTCGCAGAGCGGTGTCCAGCCACCCGCGCGTAGCATCAACCGGGCGTCGCGCAAACCGAACTTATGACTATTCTCTATATGGATCCGCTGGCCACTGGACAGGCTGTGCTTGGTTCCATCAATCGAGAATGTCACATCGTCCTGCACCTCCAGATAGATTTCGACCCGGGCATAGTCATCATTCCACACTGCAACATGACGGAATTTTTCCACTGGAATATCGCCATCCAGCTCGCGGTTGATCCGGTCGAGCAAATTGAGCGAAAACTGGGCAGTAACGCCGGCGCTGTCGTCATAGGCATCGATCAGCACCTGTCGGTCCTTGATCCGGTCCATGCCGATCAGCAACTGCGAACCGATGCCCAGTGTTTCGCGCATGAACCGGAGCAGGTCCACCGACGTTCTCGCGATCATATTGCCGATTGTCGAGCCGGGAAAAAAACCAAGCTTGGGCAAGTCCGCCACCGCGTCCGGCAGTTCGACCCGTGTCATGAAATCCGCTTCAACCGGGTGGATCGGCAGATCGGGAAAATCATCCTGCAAAATCGCGGCGCTATGTTCAAGAAACTCGCCGGAGATATCGATTGGCACATAGGCAGCGGGCTCGACGGCGCGCAGCAGATGCGGTGTTTTGACCGAGCTGCCCGAGCCAAATTCGATTACCGCCCGGCCCTTGCCTATCGCTTCGGCAAAGTCAGCACCATGGTCCTGCAACAGTTTGGTCTCGGTGCGGGTGGGATAATATTCCGGCAACCCAGTAATATCCTCGAACAATTCCGATCCGCGCCGATCATAGAGCCAGCGTGCGGGAAGCGCATAGGCCCGCTGGTCGAAGCAGCGCCGCACGTCTTTCCGGAATGTATGATCGATGAGGGTGGTGGTCATATCCATGACAGAAATCCTTGATCCTAAAGGTCTTTTGCGAGCCGCAATCCGGTGAACTGCCAGCGCTGTTGGGGGTAGAAGAAATTGCGGTAACTCGACCGGCTGTGGTTCGGCGAGGTGGCGATGCTGCCGCCCTTCAGAACAAACTGCCCGGACATGAACTTGCCATTATATTCGCCGACCGCGCCGGCTGCGGGTTTGAAGCCCGGATAGGGTCGGTAGGCGCTGCCGGTCCATTCCCAAACAGAACCGATATTTGGCAATCCCTGCTCGGCAGCCACTTCCCATTCCGCTTCGGTCGGCAGGCGGGCACCGGCCCAGCTTGCATAGGCATCGGCCTCGTATAGGCTGATATGCTTGACTGGTGCGGAACGGTCGAGACTGTGATTGCCGGCCAATCCAAATTCCGCCCAATTCTGGTCGACAGTGCGGTTCCAGTACAATGGAGCGTCGATATGTTCTCGCTGGACCCACGCCCAGCCATCGGACAACCAATGGCGGGAATCACGGTAACCGCCGTCTTCGATAAACGCGAGCCATTCGCCGTTGGTCACCGGTCGATTGGCAAGGGCATGGGGATGCAGCAGCATATCATGGCGCGGCCCTTCGCAATCAAAAGCAAAGTCGGTACCCTCATGGCCGATCTGGTGAACACCGGTGGGTCCTTCGATCCATTGCATTGGGCCAGCCTCTGCGGTGCGAGCGGGCACCTTGCCGGAATAGGCAGGCTTTAAAGGGTTGCGCGAGAAGAGATGGAGAATATCAGTCAGCAACAATTCCTGATGCTGCTGTTCATGATGGAGACCGAGCTCGACCAGGTCGAGCAATTCCTGGTCAAACCCTTCCATCGCCTCGGCCATAGCGCCATCGACATGGTTGCGGTATTTTTCCACGTCGGTCAGCGACGGGCGGGTCAAAAGGCCGCGCTCTGGCCGGGCGTGCCTCGCCCCTTCGGCCTCATAATAGCTGTTGAACAAATAGGGATAGTCGTCGTCGAACAGGCGATAGTCCGCGACATGATCGCGGAGCAGGAACGTTTCAAAAAACCAGCTGGTGTGGGCCAGATGCCATTTTGTCGGGGACGCGTCATCCATCGACTGCGCGGTAGCATCCGCGTCGCTCAAGCCGTCGGCCAAGCGCAGTGAGTGGCATCGCACGTCCCGGAAACGATCGAGCAATATGCTTGCACGAGAACGATTATCTGCGTTAGCCAAAGGCGTGAACGGGCTTTGTGGTTGGCTGGCGATCAATCCTACTCCGGTGGAAGCTCAAGTGCATTTCAGAACATAGAGCGAACGATATTTAGGTCAACAACGTATATTCGCGCCAGTTGGTTGCAAATATTTTTCAAGAATGGCGCTTTCGCTAGCTAGCGCGACCCTCCCGGTACCCATAATATATCGTCCTTGCCGCCGCTGTTAAGTGCTCGTCCGAGAACGAACAAATAATCTGAAAGGCGGTTGATATAGGCCAATGCGTGGGGATTGAGCGGCATCTCTTGGGCAGCGGCAACACATGTCCGTTCGGCTCGCCGGGCTATAGCCCGGGCCAGATGCACGGCAGCAGCGGATTTTGCGCCGCCGGGCAAAATGAAACTGGTGAGCGGATCAAGCTCGGCGGTGGCGGCATCGATCTTGCTTTCCAACCGCTCCACCTGCGCTGGCACGATGCGCAGTGTCATTTCTAAAGGGGCAAAATCATCACCCGCTTTGGCTGGCGTCGCCAGATCCGCACCAAGGTCAAACAGGTCATTCTGGACCATGCGCAGTTCCTGAACCAGCGCATCATCGGTAATTTCGCAAATCGCGACACCCAGCGCGCTGTTCAGTTCATCGACATCGCCAATCGCCGCCATGCGCGGATCATTTTTGGCAATGCGCGATCCATCGACCAGACCGGTCGTACCGTCATCGCCCGTTTTCGTGTAAATCTTGTTGAGCTTGACCATAAGGGAAGCGGTCTAGCTCTGGCCGCCTGCCACGGCGAGCAATATAACCACCAGAATGATCGCTATCGCCTGATATTTCACACGCGCAAACATCATTTCATTCTGTTTCTTGTGTGACGCGGTAATGCCTTCGGCATCAACGTCACCCGGTTCCATATTGGCGAAGGCGATCAGGCCGCGCACAAGGGCATAAACGACGGCACCAGCCGCTGCGACAATCATCAATATCAAAATATAGCTCATAAAAGCACCTTACCCTTGGGAGAGTGAGATTCCAACCGGGAAGATACCCTGCCGAAAATCTTGCAACAACCCATACCCGCTACGGCCAGCCGAGCGCAATACGGACAAAGAGGCAGAATCCCTGCTTTTCGAGAGCTTCGCACCGGTTTCATCAAGCAACAACCGGTGATGAAAGTAAACCGGAGTCGGCAAATCCAGCAAGGCCTGCAAAAGCCGGTGGATATGCGTGGATGCAAATAGATCGTCGCCGCGCACCACATGGGTGATACCATCGCGCGCATCGTCGACCGTTACCGCCAGATGGTAGGCTACTGGCGTTTCCTTTGGTACCAGCACGACATCGCCCAGCCACTCCGGATGGCTTGATTGCGCGCCGTGCCGTTCATCCGTCCACTCCAGCGGCCCGGTAATCGCAAGTGCCCTGGCGATATCAAGCCGCCAGCTGTGCGCCTCCGTTGCGATTCGTTTCTTCGCCAGTGCCGGATCCAGATGCCGGCATGTTCCGGCATAGATCGGACCATCCGGCCCCTCCGGCTGCCGATCATCATCCTGCATTTGGCGCATGTCGGAACGGCTGCAGAAACACGGATATAACAGACGCTTGGCCTTGAGCCGGTCCGCTGCCGCCGCGTAGCTGTCCAGCCTATCGGACTGAAAAATCACATCCCCATCCCAGAACAGGCCGAGCCAGCGCAGATCTTCCAGTATCGCCGTGACAAATTCGGGCCGGGTGCGGCCGCTATCGATATCCTCGATCCGGAGCAGAAACCTACCGCCTCTTGCCTTGGCGAAATCATGCGCCACCATCGCCGCATAGGCGTGGCCCAAATGCAACAATCCATTGGGGCTAGGGGCAAAACGCACTACAATATCTGGATTTAACTGCACACTTGACGTCATAAGCCGGATAATGTTGTTTGTGTAATAGTCATGTCATGTTCTTAGGCATAAAGAGCGGACAGTAAAGGACAAGGGAGCCAGTGCTTATGTATCACCCCGACTTGCTGAGGCATCCGGAAAGCTGCCCCTCGCTCGTCCTCAACGCCGACTATACACCACTGTCTTATTATCCGCTCAGCCTGTGGCCTTGGCAAACCGCGATCAAGGCTGTGTTTCTCGACCGGGTCGATATCGTCTCCAGCTATGAGCGCGAAGTGCACAGTCCCAATCTCGACATGAAAATCCCGTCGGTGATTGCGCTCAAGAAATATATCAAGCCGTCCGAATATCCGGCCTTTACCCGCTTCAACCTGTTTTTGCGCGACAAGTTCGAATGCCAATATTGCGGATCGCCGAACAACCTGACCTTTGACCATGTTATTCCCCGCCGCCAGAAGGGCCGGACGACCTGGGAGAATGTCGCCACGGCGTGCCTGCCCTGCAATCTCAAAAAAGGCGGCAGGACTCCACAAGAGGCGCATATGCAGCTCGCCAATCGTCCGATCAAGCCGACCAGCTGGCACCTGCAGGAGCATGGTCGGGCTTTCCCGCCCAATTTTCTTCACGATACGTGGCACGACTGGCTCTACTGGGATATCGAGCTGGAAAGCTAAGCCGCTAAAGCTTGCTCAATCCCGGATACCAAGGAATCGGAAAGTCTGCCCCAGACTATTGAAAATCCCATGCGCGAAAATGAGTGGCATGATGTTTTTGCGCCCAAACCAAAGATATAGCATCGCAAAGGCGAAACCCCCTGCTCCGGTAATCAAGGCGCCATGCATGCCTTGATAATAATAGTGCCGATATCCGAAAAATATGGCGGAAAACAGGGCGGCGGTAATGTCAGCTATCCAGCCGCCGCCGAAAGCATTGCTCGTCCGGTCAATGACAAACGCGCGGAACAATAGTTCTTCAAAAAACGAACCATGGGTCCAGACCAGCAACATGATCCCGATATAGGCTGCCAGATTGCCTTCGATATGATCAAACCGCCCGCTCACGCCAACATCCTCGAAAAACGCATCGGCGAACAGCTGCATCGTTTGAGTCGCAACGATGAAAGCGACCATCGTGAGCACCGTCAGGCCTATGGTTTTCCACCAGTTTTCCGGCCAGCGGAACCCGAGATCTTTCCATCCCAATCCCCTGCGCCGCAGAAGCGCGGTCGCAAAAACCATCGCCGAGAATGTCGATGCGGGCCCTGCGTAAAGATAGCTGAATGGCAAAACCGATTGCTTGACGATGATCAACACCGCCAAGATTATCAGCAAGTCTACCAATGCACCAAAGTCAAACCGATTCTCCTGCTTTGCCATCATGGCTCCCGAATTTGCATTGCCCAGCATATGATCCACCCTCATTCCAAGTGTATTATGACAGTATAACACCAGATGTTTATATCACAAACACCCAGAATTTCTTGACCCCTGCGACGCTGCAGTGCAGCATATCCGCATGACCCAATCCCTCATCGTCCGCCAAAATCCAGACATCAAATATCTCGGCAAATTGCTTGGTGATGTCATTCGGTCCTATGGCGGGGAGGAGTTGTACAAGCGCACGGAATATATCCGCTCAACCAGCGTTGACCGGCACCGCGGTCTGGCAGATGCCGACGCGATTGACCCCGGTCTCGACGCGCTGTCGCTCGATGAAACATTGGCCTTTGTCCGGGGTTTCATGTTGTTTTCGCTGCTCGCCAATCTCGCCGAAGATCGCCAGGGCGTGGCTGCCGAAAAGGGCGCCACGGTGGTCGAGGCGATCGAACTGCTCGCCAGCGAGGGGGTTGATCGGCGGGCGATACTGGACCTGCTCGACGAGGCGCTGATTGCCCCCGTACTGACCGCCCATCCGACGGAAGTCAGGCGCAAGAGCATCATTGATCACAAGTCCCGGATCGCCGAACTATTGCTGATGAAGGACGAGGGCGAAGCGGAAACGCCCCAAGGCGATATGCTCGACGCTGCGATCATGCGTCAGATTGCCTTGCTCTGGCAGACCCGTCCGCTGCGCCGGGAACGATTGTTCGTCACCGACGAGGTGCAAATTTCGCAAAGCTACATGAAGGACGTATTCCTTCCCGTTCTGCCGCGGCTCTATGCCAAATGGGAACGGATATTGGGCGCGCGCCTGCCCAGTTTCCTGAAGCTCAACAGCTGGATTGGTGGCGACCGGGACGGCAATCCCTTTGTCGACGCCCATGCCATGAACGAAGCGCTTTCGCGCGCCGCCGAAACGGTGATCGGCTATTATCTGGCCTGCGTGCATGCGCTTGGCGCCGAACTCTCGATCTCGACCGAACTTGCTGATGTGCCGGACAGCGTACTCGAACTGGCGGAGACCAGCGGCGACGATGCGCCGAGCCGCAAGGACGAACCCTATCGCAGGGCGCTGTCGGGAATCTATGCACGGCTGTCGGCGACCCATCTGAAACTATGCGACCATGTACCCGGCCGCGCATCCACCATCGCAGCCAAGCCTTATGATAATCCACAACAGCTGCGTGCGGAACTGCTGATCCTTGCCCATGGCCTCAAATCTTCCGGCAAAGGAGTGTTCGCGACGTCCGGGGCGCTGGGCCGGCTAATCCGGACCGTCGAACTATTCGGCTTCCACCTCGCCACGCTCGACATGCGCCAGAACAGCCGCGTGCACGAACGGGTCATCGCTGAACTGCTGAAGCAAGCGGGCGTTGAACCGGATTATCTGGCACTCGACGAAGCAGCCCGTGTCGAGCTGTTGCGAGCAGAGCTGGCCAACAACCGACCGCTGGCCAGTCCATGGATCGCCTATAGCGAAGAAACCGCCAAGGAATTGTCGATCATTCGCGCTGCCGCCGAAGCACATCGGAAATATGGCCCCGACGTCATCACCAACTATAATATCAGCAACGGCGAGAGCGTTTCCGACATATTGGAAGTCTATGTCCTGCTGATGGAAACTGGACTCTATCACGCGCCAACCGATGATGAGGCAGCACCGTCGTGCCCGATAATGGCTGTACCCCTGTTTGAGACGGTTGCCGATCTGGAAAATGCGCCGCAGGTCATGACCGATTTCTTCGCCATCTCGGAAATGCATGCGCTGAATAAGGCGCGTGGCCATCAGGAAGTGATGATCGGCTATTCGGACAGCAACAAGGATGGCGGCTATCTGACCTCGACCTGGAGCCTGTTCAAGGCGAGCGACGCCCTGACGCCGATTTTCGCCGAGGCCGGCATAAAAATGCAGCTGTTCCACGGACGCGGCGGTGCAGTGGGTCGCGGTGGCGGGTCGGCTTTCGGCGCGATCAAGGCGCAGCCCAAGGGCACCGTCGCCGGCCGCATCCGGATCACTGAACAGGGTGAAGTGATCGCCGCAAAATATGGCACAGAGGATGGAGCAGAAGCCAATCTGGAAGCGATGACGTCCGCGGTGCTGATCAATTCGCTCGAACCCGACCGCACCGATGTCGCCGTGCAGGCCGATTTCGCGACGGCAATGGACGAAATCTCGCAAGTCGCGTTCACCGAATATCGCGATCTGGTCTATAGCGACGACGCCTTCCGCACTTTTTTCCGGCAAATGACGCCGCTGACCGAGATCGCCAAGCTCAAAATCGGTTCGCGCCCGGCTAGCCGCACAAAAAGCGACAAGATCGAGGATCTGCGCGCCATTCCCTGGGTATTTAGTTGGGCGCAGGCGCGCGTGATGCTGCCCGGCTGGTATGGCGTCGGCCAGGCGCTCGCGGCGTTTGATGACAAGGCGAAGCTGAAGGAGATGGCGCAGAGCTGGCCGTTTTTTCAGGCGACCCTGTCGAATATGGAGATGGTCCTGGCCAAGTCCGATATGGGCATCGCCGCGCGCTATGCCGGACTGGTCGAGGATCAGGAGATGGGTCAGGCCTTTTTCAGCCGGATCCGCTCCGGCTGGTATCAGACCCGCGATATATTGCTGGAGATTACCGAACAGCCGCATCTGCTGGCGAAGAGCCCCTCGCTGTTCAACAGCATCGAGTTGCGCTTGCCCTATATCGAGCCGCTCAACCATCTGCAGATCGAACTGATGAAGCGCCTGCGCGCCGGAGAAGATGACCCGCGGATTGGCGAAGGCATTCAATTGTCGCTAAACGCCATTGCGACGGCGCTGCGCAATAGCGGCTAATTTTGGATGCGTTCATGGTGTGCACAGGCGAAATCCTGAGCCGGTACCAGAATTCACTCCTTCCGAGCATTTTTGCCAGTCGCCTGCAATCTCAGCCGCGCCTAGACATCTCCTAAAATAGGAGAGATTCATGTCCGTCGAAACCAAACGCAGTTTTTGCCGCTTTTGTCACGCCAGCTGTGCGATGGTGGTGGAAGTGGAAGATGACAAGATTGTCTCCGTACGCGGTGACAAGCAAGACCATCTGTTCCACGGCTATACCTGCATCAAGGGCCGCCAACTGCCGGACATGCACAATCTTCCCGACCGGATGATCACCA